>CAMVLT010000001.1 GCA_947168395.1 uncultured Prevotellaceae bacterium
CAACGTTCAATGTTCAACGTTCAATGTTCAACGTTCAATGTTCAACGTTCAACGTAAAAAGTATGGAGTGCAGGTATTATCAACGATTGGACGACGGGGCAGTGGAGTGCCGGCTCTGCCCGCATCATTGCCACATTGCCGAGGGCAAGAGCGGCATCTGCCGCAGCCGCAGCAACCACGAGGGGGTGCTGGTGAGCGAAGTGTACGGTAAGCCCTGTGCGCTGGCCATCGACCCTGTGGAGAAGAAGCCGCTGTACCACTTCCACCCTGGCACCACGTGCCTCTCCATAGCCTGTACGGGCTGCAACTTCCGCTGCCTGAACTGCCAGAACCACGACATTTCGCAGGCCTCGCCCGCCGATGCCGACTACTACGAACTGGTGCCTGAAGCCGTTGTCGCGCTGTGTCTGAAGCACCACTGCCCAGGCATTGCCTACACCTATACAGAGCCGCTAACCTACCTCGAATATGTCACGGACACGGCGCGGCTGGCCCACGAAGCCGGACTATGGAACATACTGGTAACGGCGGGCTACGTCTGTCAGCAACCGCTGAAGGACCTGCTGCCTTATCTCGACGCCGCCAACATCGACCTGAAGTCGTTCAGTGACGACATTTACAGAAAGGTAAGCGGTGGCCGTCTGCAACCTGTACTCGACACCATCCTCGCCATGCGCGATGCCGGCGTATGGATAGAACTGACGAACCTCATCATCCCTGGCACAAACGACGACCTGCAGATGGTGCGCCAGATGTGCCGTTGGCTCGTGGAAAACAACCTGGCCGACGCTCCCCTGCACTTCAGCCGCTTCTTTCCCCGCTACAAGATGCAGAACACACCCCCGACGCCTCTGCAAACGCTACGCTCGGCCAAGCGGGTGGCCGAAGAGGAAGGCATCAGGCATGTGTATCTGGGAAATGTGTGATTAGCCCTTGACGGTCACTTTTAGCGGCTGCTGCAGAGAACGCAGGTACCACTCGATGCGGGCTTTCCATTCCTCCTCTGTCCGCACGTCGTACTTGGCCCAGGCAGAGCCGAAGTAGTAGGTGTAGGGCTTCAGGTCGTAGTTGCTGACGATGCCCAGCACGTGGTTGCCCTGCTTCTTGGTTGTCACCGTTCCGTTGGGGAAGAGCACGGCCACGTAGAGCGGTGCCTGGTGAACGTTGGGCTGGTCGGTGGGGTCGGTATAGCTGACGTAGTTCTGGCCGAGCACATACGACTCACGGTCTTCGGGCTGCAGGACTACACCAGAGCATAGGGAGACTGAGACCCCCTCTAACTCCCCCTGTTTAGGGGGAGAATATGATACCATCATTTTGCAGAAATTGGAGCCTTTGTCGAGGGTGATTTGGCGGTGCTCAACTACCCTTACGCCGCATACCATCCGAGGACTCTGAACCAGACGGACGGTGAAGCGCAGCGGTCCCTCGTCGAGCACCTCGTAGCGTTCAAAGCAGTAGGGCATCACGATGCTGTCGTTCACCATCAGAGCTGGAGCACCACAGCCTAAGCTGGCACCCACACGGTAGGGGTCAAGCCCGCGTCCGTGGTCGTAGTGATAGGAAATGATGCGATAGAGGGAGTCGCGCTTGTGCCAATTGTTGCGGTAGAGGGAGTCAATACGGGGGATAGTCACCACGTCCTCAATGTAGTAGCGGTCGTCGACCACCAGTTCAGGCGTGTTCTTCGTCCACACATCGATGCCGTAGGAGCGTTCCTTGCTGCGTTCCAAGGCGGGGCCGTAGACGCGGTAGGCACCACGGTCGTTCTCCCACGCAAAGTCGTCCTTGCGCTCAGGGTGTAACCTGCCGTGGCACACCATCGGAAACTGCCCGTGGGCGCCCTTCGACACGGTGAAGCGCGCTACCCCACCCTTTCTGACAGCAGCCTCGACAAGCAGCTTGCCGTCGAAAGTCGTCTGGAAGGGTACGTCCAGCCCTGCCGCGTCTCTCACACGCAGGCTGTCGGCCACAGTTCCTAAGCGCTGCAGCACGCCGTCGAGGGGAATCTCCACAATCTGTTCACGATACTCAGCCGAAGGATTGGCTATTTCAAGCGTCAGCGACGCTACGACAGCAAGCAGGATGTTCATTTCATTTCGCTATTAAAGAAGTTGATGCACTGGCGGAAGAGGTGGTTGCGGGTATTGCCACCAAAAATGCTGTGGTTGCGGTTGGTGTAGACAAGCTGACGGAAATCCTTGTCGGCCTGCACCAATGCCTCGACATACTCGGCCGTGTTCTGGTAGTGGACGTTGTCGTCGGCCAGCCCATGACAGAGCAGCAGCGCGCCATGCAGTTTCCCTGCACGGGCTATGGGGTTCACCTCGTCGTAACCGCTCTTGTTCTCGTTGGGGGTACGCATATAGCGCTCGGTATAGATGGTGTCGTAGTAACGCCAGCAGGTGGGCGGCGCAATGGCAATGCCACAACGGAAGACGGGACGGCCCTCGGACATCGACATCAGCGTGTTCCAGCCACCGTAGCTCCAGCCCCAGATGGCGATGCGGTCCTTGTCGACGTATGGCTGCTGGCCTAACCAAAGGGCAGCCTCCACCTGGTCGCGGGCTTCCAGCTCGCCAAGGCGCAGGTAGGTACACTTCTCGAACTCGGCACCCCGACCGCCAGTTCCACGGTTGTCGACACAGACGCAGATGTAGCCCTGCTGAGCCAGCAACTGCTCCATAATAGCTCCGTTGCCGCTCATGCCGATGCCCCAGGCGTTCTTCACCTGCTGATTGCCAGGGCCGCCGTACTGGTACATAATGACGGGGTACTTCTTCTGGGGGTCGAAGTTCTTGGGTTTAACGAGCCACATACAGAGCTTCGTATCAGGCGTGGTGAAGATAAGGAACTCCTTGGCACCCATGTCGTAGGAGTCGTACTTCTGCTTCAGCGCCTTGTTGTCGATGAGCGTAGCGAGTGTCTTGCCCTGGTTGTTGCAGAGCGAGTAGACGGCGGGATTGTTGATGTCGCTCCAGGTCAGCACGAAATTCTTGAAGTCAGCCGAGAAGATGGCCGAGTTCCAGCCCTCCTTCGGTGTCAGGCAGTCGGTCTTTCCGTTCTTGTGGTTCACATAGACCTTCTGGTTCATGGGGTCGCTCAGGGCAGCAAAGTAGATGTCGCCCGTTAGCTCATCGTAGCCATAGACCTCGGTAACAACGGTATGGACAACCCCGCCAAGACGCTGTCCAGGCTTCTCCAAATCGCCCACCGAACGGGTCAGCTGCCCGTTCAAGGCATAGAGATACAGGTGGTTATAGCCATTGCGCTCGCTGGGCAGCAGGATGTGGCTATCAGTAATCTTCAGACCAGCCAGCACGTCCTCCTTGATGTACTTATCGACCTTGTCCTCGACCACCATCTGGCAGACGGTCGACAAGGGGTTGCACATGAAGATGCGCAGGCAGTCCTGATGGCGGTTCATGGTCACGACGGCTACCTTCGTGGGGTCTTGCGTCGGCAGGATGCGGGGGATATAGCCGTCGGCATCGAGCGGCAAGTCCATGCGGCGCGTCTGGTGGCTCTTGATGTCGTAGCTCATGACGCAGACCTTCGAGTTCTGACCGCCAGGAACGGGGTACTTGTAGCTGTATTCGCCAGGGTACTCGCGGTACTCCTCACGTTCAGGGGCCATACCCTTGAACAGCTGCATGGAGTACTGCTTCACCTGACTCTCGTCGAAGCGAACCCACACCACCTGCTTGGAATCGGCCGTAAAGACCAGGGCCGAGTTGTAGCTGAACTCCTCCTCGTACACCCAGTCGGGGATGCCGTTGATGACCTCGTTGAACTTGCCGTCCTTCGTCACCTCGCTCTCGGCATTGTCGTAGAGCAGCTTTACCAAGTGAATGTTATTGTCGCGCACAAAGGCAATGACGTTGCCGTCGGGCGAGAACACTGGTGTCTGCTGAGGACCACCTTCCGAAAGCGGTTCCAGTTTGTTGTTCTGGATCATATATATATAATAGGTGGCGGTGAACGAGCGGCGGTAGATGGGCTTCGTCTGCGTCTGTATAAGCATCCGCTTGCCGTCGGGACTCATAATGTAGCCGTCCACACGGCTGACTTTCGGCCCGCGTGCCTTCTCGGCATCGAAGAGCACCGCCGTCTGCTTGCCGGTACGGAACGAATAGGCCACAATGCGCTTGCCGTCATCGGAAATCTGCGCGTAGGTCTCACCATCGCTCAGCGGCGTCACGCCAGGCAGGCTCTCAGCCCTGAACTCACCACGGATAATGTCGTTCAAACTTAGTTTCTCTCCAGCTACAGCCGTCAGAGAAATCACTATTGCCAAAAGGCTCAATACTGTCTTCTTCATGTCTTTCTTTTGAAACGCTTTTTTATTGCTACTACTCCCACTCGATGGTTGCGGGTGGCTTTGAGGATATGTCATAGCAGACGCGGTTCACGCCACGCACCTTGTTGATAATCTCGTTCGACACCTTAGCCATGAAGTCGTAAGGCAGGTGGGCCCAGTCGGCTGTCATGGCATCGGTGGAGGTAACGGCACGCAGGGCCACGGGATGTTCGTATGTACGCTCATCGCCCATCACACCGACGCTGCGGACGGTGGAGAGCAGAATAACGCCGGCCTGCCACACCTTATTATATAATGTCTCACCATCGGTATCGACGTACTCGCGCAATCCGCGGATGTAAATGTCGTCGGCATCCTGCAAGATGCGCACTTTCTCGGGGGTTATGTCGCCCAGAATACGGACGGCCAAGCCAGGACCAGGGAAAGGATGACGGGTAATCAGGTGCTCGGGCATGCCCAACTGACGGCCTACGCGGCGTACCTCGTCCTTGAAGAGCCACTTCAGGGGCTCGCACAGCTGCAGATTCATCTCCTTGGGCAGGCCGCCGACGTTGTGGTGGCTCTTGATGACCTTGCCAGTAATGTTCAGCGACTCGATGCGGTCAGGATAGATGGTACCCTGCGCAAGCCACTTGGCATCGGTTATCTTCTTGGCCTCAGCATTGAACACTTCCACGAAATCACGTCCTATAATCTTGCGCTTCTGTTCGGGATCGCTCACACCAGCCAAGTCGGCAAAGAACTTATCAGAGGCATCGACGCCTATCACGTTCAGTCCCAACACCTTGTAGTCGTCCATCACTTGACGGAACTCGTTCTTGCGCAACATGCCGTGATCAACGAAGATGCACGTAAGGCGCTGGCCGATAGCACGGTTGAGCAACACAGCGGCTACCGATGAATCGACACCGCCCGACAAGCCGAGGATAACACGATCGTCACCCAACTGCTGCTTCAACTCGGCTACCGTGGAATCAACAAACGAAGCGGCACTCCACTCCTGGCGGCTGCCACAGATGCCAACCACAAAGTTCTGCAGCAAGAGTTTACCCTGCAAGGTGTGGAAAACCTCGGGATGGAACTGCACTGCCCAAATGGGCTGCTTGGTGGAGGCGAATGCAGCATTCACAACATCAGCAGTGGAGCCGATGACCTTGAAGTCGTCAGGGATAGCCGTGATGGTGTCGCCATGACTCATCCATACTTGTGACTGTTGCTCAAAGCCCTTGAACAAGGGATTGCTTGCGTCCACCGTTTGCAGGTTGGCACGCCCATACTCACGTGAATCAGCTTTCTCCACACGCCCGCCAAGGGTATGAGAAATGAACTGTGCACCATAGCAGATACCCAGAACGGGAACACGGCCAACAAACTGGCTGAGGTCAACCTTGAAAGCCTCAGGATCGTGTACCGAATAGGGGGAACCACTGAGAATGACGCCAATGACTGAAGGGTCATCCTTCGGGAACTTGTTGTAAGGCAGGATTTCGCAGAAGGTATCCAGTTCACGTACCCGGCGACCGATAAGCTGTGTCGTCTGTGAACCGAAGTCCAAAATAATAATCTTCTGTGTCATACGTTTTATAATGTGTTTAAGAATTGCTCTGCTTCGTGTAAAGTATCAAGCTTGCCAACATCCATCAGCCTAAGGCCGCACGGCTCGTAGCCACGAATAGGATGACGGGCGCAGACTTTCAGGTAAAAATCCATAATGGGAAAACGGTCGGGCCATTCGTCCATCAGCGGGAACAATGAAGGATGGAGGACGTGAATGCCGCTGAAAGCCAGTTTACGATAGCTGTCAGCATTGGTCACCTCACCTTTCACCTCACCCGTCTCAATGTTGGTCCAACCTCTCAGGCACAGGTCATCGTCAAAAAGCAAGTAACGCTTCGTCTGACGCGGGCTGACCACCAAGGTCGTGACACTCCCGTCAAGGGCGGTTAAGTCCAGATTACTCAAAATGTCGACATTGTGGATGAGGATGGGCTTAGAACGGTCGAACAACGGCAGGGCCTTCTTGATGCCACCACCCGTTTCAAGCAGCTTGTCACTCTCGTCGCTGATACGGATGTCAAGGCCGAAGTTGTCGTTCTGCTTCAAATAATCAACTATCTGCTGGGCGAAATGGTGGACGTTCACCACCATGTGTTCGTAGCCAGCTGCCTTCAGCTTCATGACCGTGTGCCACAGCAAAGGCTGCCCACCTACCTTCACCAACGCCTTGGGCATTGTGTCGGTCAAAGGTTTAAGACGAGTACCAAGCCCCGCCGCAAAAATCATTGCCTGTTTGCTCATTTCAGCCGCAAAGTTACGAATAAGTGAGCAAACGACCAAATTTATTTGTATATTTCGGGTAAAAGACAATAAAAAAGTGCAAGCCTAAACTTGCACTCTCATTAGTTGCGGAGGCAGGACTCGAACATGCGACCTCCAGGTTATGAGCCTGGCGAGCTACCAACTGCTCCACTCCGCGATGTATATTTGAGGTTTCCCCTCATTTGCGGGTGCAAAGGTACTACTTTTTTTCCATTCCAGCAAATTTTCATTCATTTTTTTTGCACATCGGTTCAAAATGTGCAAAAATAAAGGCCACGAGTGCATATTTTTCGTATTTTTCTTGGTCAATTCAAATAAAAAGGATAATTTTGCACACGATACCTATAATGTGCAACAACATGTCAATATCAAAGACAAGACAATTGCTGGTAGATGTTGCTCGGCAACTCTTCGCCAAGAACGGACTGGAAAACACGACGATGAACGACATTGCGCTCTCGTCGGGCAAAGGGCGTCGCACACTCTACACTTATTTCAAGTCGAAAGAGGATATTTACTATGCTGTCATCGAAAGTGAGCTTGAAAGACTTAGCGACAAACTTGACGAGGTGGCCGCCAAGAAGATACGCCCCCAAGACAAGGTCATCGAACTGATTTACACCCATCTGAGCATGATTCGTGAGACTGTGGTACGCAACGGTAACCTCCGTGCCGAGTTCTTCCGCAACATCTGGATGGTGGAAAAAGTCCGCAAGAACTTTGACGATGCTGAAATCGAACTTTTCCGTAAGGTCTATACCGAAGGTAAGGAAGTCGGGGAGTTTGACATTGACAACATTGAACTTGTGGCAGACATCACCCACTATTGCATCAAAGGACTTGAGGTACCTTATATATATGGTCGTATAGCCCACGGCATGACCGAAGAAGCCACCAAGCCTCAAGTAGCCAAAGTGGTATACGGTGCCTTGGGTAAACTGAACAAGCGATAACTCAATTTATAAATAACACAAGAAATGGGATTATTAGAAGGTAAGACAGCACTCATTACTGGTGCTGCACGCGGTATCGGAAAGGCTATCGCGTTGAGATTTGCTGAGGAAGGTGCCAACATTGCATTCACCGACCTCGCAGTAAACGAAGAAACAGAGAAGGAAATTGCCGCCAAAGGAGTGAAGGCCAAAAGCTATGCTTCGAATGCTGCAGATTTTGCACAGACCGAAGACGTGGTCAAGGCCGTGAAGGAGGAGTTCGGAAGTATTGACATTCTGGTCAACAATGCCGGCATCACCAAGGACGGACTGATGCTCCGCATGACCGAACAGCAGTGGGACGCAGTGATTGCAGTCAACCTGAAGTCGGCTTTCAACTTTATCCATGCCTGCGTTCCCGTCATGATGCGGCAGCGTAGCGGTAGCATCATCAACATGGCTTCTGTCGTCGGTGTTCACGGTAATGCCGGTCAGGCCAACTATGCTGCTTCGAAGGCTGGTCTGATTGCTCTTGCAAAGAGCATCGGCCAGGAGATGGGTCCCAAGGGCATCCGTGCCAACGCCATCGCTCCAGGCTTCATCGAGACCGCAATGACCGCCCAGCTTTCAGAAGAGATTCGTGAGCAATGGAAGCAGAAAATTCCTCTTCGCCGTGGAGGTACGGTTGACGACATTGCCTCGTGTGCCGTGTTCCTCGCCAGCGATATGTCAAGCTATATCAGCGGACAGGTCATCCAGGTGGATGGTGGAATGAACATGTAAAATGAAAAGCCCGCCGACTGGCGGGCTTTTCATTTTCTTATTTTGCATAGAGAGCAACGATTGTCTCGTATTTCTCCTGCTTGCCTGAGGTCTGCTTAGGCTCCTCAACCTTCTTTCCGTACTCATATACCTGCTCGAAGGTGAGCTTGCCATCCTCGAAGTCCTTGCCAATACCGCTGTCGAAGCTGGCATAGCGAGCCTTCTTCATGGCGGGCAGCTCGGAGTTCTCCAAGATGTCGGCTGCATTCATCAGGGCGCGGGCCATAGCATCCATACCGCTAATGTGAGCAATGAACAAATCCTCGAGGTCAGTACTGTTACGGCGAATCTTGGCATCGAAGTTCGTACCGCCATTGCCCAGGCCGCCATTGCGGATAATCTCCATCATAGCCTGAGTCAGCTCGAAGTTGTCAATGGGGAACTGGTCGGTATCCCAGCCATTCTGAGCGTCACCACGGTTGGCATCGATAGAACCCAGCATACCAGCATCAACAGCGCAAGCCAGCTCATGCTCAAAGGTGTGACCAGCCAGCGTAGCGTGATTCACCTCGATATTCACCTTGAAGTCCTTATCCAGACCATGAGCCTTTAAGAAACCAATAACGGTCTCGGTGTCAACATCATACTGGTGCTTAGAAGGCTCCATCGGCTTCGGCTCAATCAGGAACGTGCCCTTGAAGCCCTTGCTACGGGCATAGTCGCGAGCCATGCCAAGCATGGTAGCCATGTGCTCCTTCTCGCGCTTCTGGTCGGTGTTGAGCAGACTCATATAACCCTCACGGCCACCCCAGAACACATAGTTGGTACCACCCAGCTTGATGGTAGCATCGATGGAGTTCTTAATCTGAACGATAGCACGTGCCACAACGTCGAAGTCGGGATTAGTGCTAGCGCCATTGGCATAACGCTTGTTGCCAAACACGTTGGCCGTACCCCAGAGCAGCTTGATGTTGGGGAACTGCTGCATTTTCTCCTGAGCATAGTCGGTAATAGCCTTCATACGAGCCTCGTACTCAGCGATGGTGTCGGCCTCCTCAACAAGGTCTACATCGTGGAAGCAGAAGTACTCGATGCCGAGCTTATCCATAATCTCGAAACCTGCGTCCATCTTATCCTTGGCACGCTGAACAGCATCAGCAGCCTTGTCCCACTCGTAAGAACGAGTCTGACCACCGAACTGGTCAGCAGAAGCGCCACCCAGTGTGTGCCACCAGGCCATAGCGAACTTAAGCCAATCCTTCATCTTCTTTCCCATCACGACTTTCTCAGGCTCGTAATAGTGGAAAGCCATTACATTCTTACTATCCTTTCCCTCGAAAGGAATCTTACCAGTAAACGGAAAATACTCTTTTGCCATAATATTTAATTTTTGTTATTTTTAGATATTCTTTTCCAATGTTTTCTTCCAGTTCTCGTAGGCAGCGAGATATTCACTACGCTTTGCCTGGTCAGGTTCAATGACTTCTAACTTATCCAATGTTGCAAATGCTTCATTGTTGTCCTTATAGATACCAGCACCAATACCTGCTCCCTTAGCCGCGCCTACACTGCCGTCTGTGTCATACAGCTCAATCGTAGCACCGCTGACACCTGCCAATGTATTGCGGAACAACGGCGAGAGGAACATGTTGGCCTTGCCGGCATGAATCTTCTGAATATCCATACCCATTTGCTGCATAATCTCCATGCCATAGCAGAATGAGAACACGATACCCTCCTGGGCTGCACGGACAAGATGTGCCTTATTGTGCTTGTTGAAGTTCAGGCCGTTAACAGAGCAACCGATTTCCCGATTCTCCAACACACGCTCAGCACCATTGCCAAACGGGATAATAGTCACGCCCTCGCTGCCAATGGGCACTGTTGCTGCCAAATCATTCATCTCGGCATAAGAAATGTCTGGTGTGATATTACGGTGTACCCAGGCATTGAGGATACCAGTACCATTGATACACAGCAGAACACCCAGACGGGTCTGGTCTACCGTATGATTGACATGTGCAAATGTATTAACTCGTGATTTCGGATCGTAGTTCACATCTCCTAAGACACCATATACCACACCCGAAGTACCTGCTGTAGCGGCAATTTCTCCAGGATTCAGTACATTCAGTGACAATGCGTTATTAGGTTGGTCGCCACCACGATAGGTAATCGGAGTGCCTGCCTTCAAACCTAACTCGGCAGCAGCCTCTGCACAGACCTCACTCTGCACCGCAAATGTCGGAACGATATCAGCAATCAATGACTTGTCAAAGCCATAATAATCCATCAGGAATTCAGCTACCTGATTATTCTTGAAGTCCCAGAACATTCCTTCTGAGAGACCACTGACAGTCGTGTTAGCCACACCACTCAACTTCAAGGCAAGATAATCGCCTGGAAGCATCACCTTATATATATTATTATAGAGAGCAGGCTCATTTTCTTTGACCCACGCCAATTTTGCAGCCGTGAAATTACCGGGGGAGTTCAACAGATGACTCAAGCACTTGTCTGCGCCCAAATCACGGAAGGCTTTCTCACCATACGGAACAGCGCGCGAGTCACACCAGATGATAGAAGGACGAAGAGCCTTCAAATCCTTATCCACGCAAACCAGACCATGCATCTGATAGGAAATTCCAACAGCCTTGATGTCCTCTGCCTTAGCACCGGCATCGGCCATTATCTTCTTCAACGAGAGCTTAGCGTATTCCCACCAAGATTCAGGTTCTTGTTCAGCCCAACCTGCCTTTACGGCCATAATAGGAGCCTCCTTTTCAGGATAGAAGGCTGAAGCTACACACTTGCCATTATCGGCATCCACTAACGATGCCTTCACAGATGAACTGCCGACATCGAATCCTAATAAATATCTACTTGCCATATTACACTGTTTATTTCTTACGTTAATAGTAATACGTTTTCAATGCAAAATTCCCTAAAAAATCTCATATAAACAACTTTTTTGTGTTAAAAGGGCATTTTTTTACAATAATTTGAGCACAATTAAAATATTTTTTTTACCTTTGCACGATAGAAAGTACGAACGAGCGTAAATACATTTCATTTATGAAAAAGAAAATATTGATCCTCGATGACAAAGAGACCATCGCAAAGGTGCTCTCTATTTATCTAATGAGTGACTATGACGTACAGTGGCTCCCCGACGGTTTGCAGGGGGTAAAGTGGCTTCAGGCGGGCAACACTCCGGATCTCATCATTTCCGATATCCGCATGCCGGGTATGCGTGGTGACGACTTCCTTGAATGGATTAAGCAGAATGAGTTGTTCCGCCACATTCCCGTTATCATGCTCTCCAGCGAAGACTCCACCAGCGAACGCATCCGTCTGCTTGAAATCGGTGCTGAAGACTACATTGTCAAGCCATTCAATCCGATGGAGTTGAAGATTCGTGTGAAGAAGATTCTGCCGAACTGACCGTATATCCATTGAAATTGATGTAAGTATAATATATATGATAGGTATAGTATATTTAGGGAACAATCCCCAGACTGAGGAGCGCCTGAAATACATTCCCGGAAGGCTCGTCCAGCTGACAAAGACATACAAAGACGCTGCAACGGCATGTGCTCCACATGTCCGTAACGAGCATTTCCTCGTGTTCTTCGAGAAGAATGTACGTACCGAGGACATTACTGCCATCACCTATCTGCGTAAGAAATGTTCCAATATCTATATTATTCTTTTGACAGAACCTTTATCGGGTGAAGAGCGGGACGTCTATCAGAAATGCGGCATCAATGACACATTAAGTGTGAATGCTTCCGTGACAGAGCTGAATAAGAAAATACAGTTCATCAGCGACCGCGAAAGCATCATGTTTGATGACCAAGTATCAAAGAAGCACATCCTGCATTTCAAGATTCCTTTGTGGAAACGTCTGTTTGACATCTTCTTCTCTGGGTTGGCCATCATCATTCTGT
This sequence comes from uncultured Prevotellaceae bacterium, assembly GCA_947168395.1. GTDB lineage: Bacteria > Bacteroidota > Bacteroidia > Bacteroidales > Bacteroidaceae > Prevotella. Next base: position 12,285 of record CAMVLT010000001.1, read on the forward strand.
CGCCGGTTTTCATTATTACCGCAATCGCCATCAAGTTGGAAAGTCCTGGACCGGTTTTGTTCAAGTCAAAACGGGTAGGAACAAACTACACCGTTTTCAACTTCCTCAAATTCCGTTCCATGTATTCGGATGCTGAAAATCGTCTGAAAGAAGTAAGCAAAGAGGCAGGCAACCAATATGCAGAGAAAGAAGAACCTGTAGAAGAAAGCCACGCCACAATCACCGCTCCTTTAGGCGATGAAGCCGAGCAGGCCATGTTAGCTATGGGCATGGAGTCCGACATGATGATCAGCGACGATGAGGTTATGCTTGTCGGCGATGATTTCGTTGTTGCTGAGAGCGATTTCACCAAACAAAAAGAAGAGGAAATCAACAATGCATTTGTAAAAATCGAGAACGATCCCCGCGTTACCAAAGTGGGGCGTTTCATCCGCAAATATAGTATTGACGAACTTCCCCAGCTCTTTAACATTCTCAAAGGCGACATGTCTATCGTTGGCAACCGCCCATTACCTCTATATGAAGCCGAAAAATTGACCATCGACTCCAGCATCGACCGCTTCATGGCTCCCGCCGGACTTACAGGTCTGTGGCAGGTAGAAGAGCGAGGAAAAGGCGGCTTGATGTCTGCTGAAGAAAGAAAGCAACTCGACATCACCTATGGACGGACCTACAATTTCCTGCTCGACATGAAGATTATCTTCCGTACTCTCACTGCATTTATTCAAAAAGAAAACGTATAATATTTGCCTCATATTGAGATATAACAAACGATGAATAAGTCAAAACGCATATTACTGCTTATTGCTTTTGTTGCTTCGGGAACCGCCAGCTTCGCTCAGTTTAACGAGAGTGGCATCAGCGCGGGATTCTTTGATTCCAGTCAGGAGAACACTATTAACTTTTCAGAATTTCACTTACCACCATTAGCAGTATTATTTGAAAACGCAAAAGCCACTCCACAGATTCTTAGCCTGGCAAAAGCTCAGCAATTAGCCGAAGCAGAAGTTGCCAAGCAGAAACGCCACATTTTCTCCTACGTCACTGGACATGCCAGTTACAGCTATGGTGTATCCGATATGTGGGGTAACAGTTCTTCGTCCTATAACATGCGAATCATGCAGTTCCAAGGGTCAGAACAGAAATACTGGAATGTTGGCGTTAACTTAGCTGTACCAGTCGAGGATATTCTTGATTTAGGACCAGCTATAAAACGTAAAAGGATGGAAGCCGAGCAAGCTCAATTGCAAAAAGATCTTGCATACGACCAATTAAAACTCCAAATTGCATCATTATTTGTAAAAATCACGAACAACCTCGTTACACTTAAAACTTTAAGTGAAAGTGCAGCAATTTACCAAGGTGCGGGTGCTTTGAATTTGGAGGAATTCCATAACGGAAACATGACCATTGAAGATTTTGCAGGAACAAAATTACACGAAAGTGACTTGGTTAATCAATATCAAGCATTACAAACGACACTTTTAACTGATATATTGACGTTGGAGATTATTACCCACACACCGATTCTGACAAATTCCACTACCGAAATTACTTTGGATAGCAATGTCCACAAATCAGACAGGCAAATAGCCAAAGAAAACAAGATTGTTGAGAAACGAATAAAAAAAGCGGCTAAGGAAGAAGAAAAGAAGATTGAGGAATTAGAGAAAGAAGAAAAGAAAGCTGAGAAAGAAAAAGCCAGACAAGAAACCAAAAACAAAAAGTAACATATAAAACCCTTTAACTATGGATTTATTTAGATATATTGTTCGATTCTTATATAAAATACGCTGGTATTTGGTTATCCTGCCCTTGATAGCCCTCATTGTTGCTTGGTTTTCAACACGGAACATGGAACGTATTTACGACACAAACACCACTATCTATACTGGTATGATTACCGGTTATAATATTGAAGGTGCAACTGGAGGAGGTGGCGGTGGCAATGCCCAAACCAATATTGCCAACCTTATGCTCATCGTTACTACAGATGCCACCATCCATGAAGTATCGCTTCGACTGTTTGCCCGTTGTATGATGTATGGAAACACCAAAAAGGACAACAACTATATTTCTGCTGAGCATTTCCGCCAGTTAAACTCTTCTGTCCCGGCTGATGTTAAGGCGCTCATCAATCGAAACGACGAAAAAGCCACATACGCCAACTTGAAAGCTTACGAAAAACCGACTCAAGACAACTATTTGTTTGGCATATTAAACTATCATCCTTGGTTTGGCATCAATAGCATCACCAGTCGGTTAAAAGTGATGCAATTACCTAAGAGTGATATCATTGACATTGGTTATTCAGCTAACGATGCAGGTATTGCCTACAACACGCTTGATATTTTGAATGATGTCTTTGGCCGTCAATATCAAGATTTACGATATGGTGAGACTAATGCAGTCATCAAATTCTTTGAACGTGAAGTTGCCAGACTCTACAAGCTTTTGACTGGAGCAGAAGACGACCTTATCAGGTACAATATAGATAGGCGTATCATTAATTATGGTGAACAGACCAAAATGGTTGCTGACATGGATGCCAAACACAAAACGTCAGGTAACGATCAACTCATGGCCTACACAACCAGCAAGGCTATGCTAGACTATTTAGAAAGACAGTTAGGCAATCGAGCCAAGATTATCCGCGCCAATAGGGATTTCACAGACCAAATTAATGATATATCTCGTATCCAGTCACGTATCTCTAACCTGAAATTGATGAATAGCGAAGGAGGGGCAAGTGATGAAGCACAAATTGAATTAGCAAAGGCAGAAAAGAAGTTACAAGAGACAACGGCTAAAGTAAAAGACCTGACCCGAGATATTGAAGCAGGTTCTTATAGTTCTGACACTGGTGTCAAAGCGGGCGACATGATTAGTAAATGGTTGGAACAGGTCTTAATTTTGGAGAAGACGAAAGCCGAGATGTCAGCCCAAGACATCATGCGCAAAGATCTTGACAGGGACATCCTATATTACGCTCCGATTGGTGCAACCATCGCCCGCAAGGATCGCCACATCAGTTTTATTGAAGGCAACTACATGGAAATGCTAAGAGCATTAAATCAAGCCCGTCTACGTCAACGTAACCTGCAAATGTCAACAGCTACCCTCCGAGTTCTGAATCCCCCAATGTTTCCCATGAATGCTCAGCCAACGAATCGAATGATGATTCTGCTTGGAGCCTTCATGCTGACCTTCTTGCTCACGGCTATGTATTTCTTCATCATAGAATTACTCGACCGCACCCTGCGTGATCGAATGCGCTCTGAACGAATTACCAAGATTCCCGTCATGGGTTGTTTCCCGAAGGAAAGCAACTTGCGCTATCGCCGTTACAACAAAACCATCAGCGACATGGCCTTACGACAGCTTTCAAAGTCTCTGTTACCCCATTTCAAGGAAGGTCAACAGAATGTCCTCAATCTGCTATCAACAGATGCAGCCAATGGTAAGAGTTATTTGGCACAGGAATTGCAAAACTACTGGATTTCCATCGGCTTACATGTCCGTTTATTGACCTACGACGAAGACTTCCTGGCCGAAGATAGTAAGTACATCATGGCTAAAGATGTCAAGGATTTATGTCCGGATTTAATGCCCAATGAAATTGCTATTATCGAATATCCGAATTTGGATGACAACTCGATATCTCCTGCTTTATTAAATACAGGTACTATCAACTTATTAGTCACCCGAGCCAACCGCACTTGGAAGGATGTAGACCAGAAAGCACTCAAAGAATTGCAAGCCCAACTTGAGAACAAAGACTCGCTCTATATGTATCTAACTGAAGCTCAACGCTATGCCGTTGAAGAATTCGTTGGTCAGCTCCCACCCTACACTCGATTCAACAACTTTGTTTATCGGATATCCCAAATGGGTCTTACAGCTGTAGAAAATAGCCACGCTAAGTAATGGCGAATAGCATATCCAACTATACCAGCGAAAACAGAGGAAGAGTTTTACTACTCTTTCTTCTGTTTTTGTTGGCTATGTATGAGCTTATTACAGCAGGTCTCCCTAACTTTGCCATAATATGTCTTCTGCCTCTAATTGTTGTCTACATCTACATCACATTTAAATGGAGGATGTTTACATTTTGGACACTCATAGTGGTCAATTACTTTCTCCAAATGAAGGATATTCACGTCCCAGGTCCAATGTCGCTTCCTGATGAATTATTAGAGTTGATTCTATTAGCTATTGCTATCATAGATTCCGAGCAAGATCCCCATTTCGCAAGAGCAGGCAACCTGATGCTTTTAGCTGTTATGATTTGGTGCGGTTTCTGTACTCTTGAAGTATTCAACGACTCATGTAATTTGGGAATAAATATTAGTGCATGGTTTACAGGATTCCGATTATTAGCCATCCAACTGGTCTGGATTTTATTAGTTTTTTCTATATACATTTCCTCTCCTCAAATTTTAATGACATACTTAAAACTGTGGGCATTATTGGCTGTTTTTTCGGCCTTTTGGACATATAAGCAAGAATATTGGGGTATGACTGCTGCTGAAAAACTTTGGATGGAGACTCGAGGTAGGACTACACACATTATCAATGGCGGAACATTGATAAGATATTTTTCCACATTTAGTGATGCTGCCAATTATGGTTGTAATGCAGCTGCTTCTGCCGTTGCTTTCATCATTTTTGGAATTACAAATAGACTGAGAAAAGGCAAAGTTTTCTTTCTCATCGTTGCATTAATTGTCATTTGGGGTATGTTCCAATCTGGAACGCGAACTGGTATTTTCTGTTTGGCAGCTGGCCTGATGACTTATATATTTTTGTCAAAATCAGTCAAAATAGCTGTTCCTTTTACAATCCTCTTTGCAATTGCAGGATTCCTGTTGGTATTTACAACTATCGGTAACGGCAACCAACAAATCCGAAGAATGCGCTCAGCATTCAATAAAAATGATGCCTCAGCCAACGTACGCGACATCAACCAAGAAGCCATCAAAAAATACATCAAAGATGCTCCATGGGGTATCGGAATGGGTATGAGTCCTGAAAATGTACCAGCAAACAATAAATTCAGGAAGTTGTCTACAATCCCACCAGACTCTGAGTACGTCTTTATTTGGGTTCATACGGGACCTATCGGCATTACCGTCTTTGTTTGTTGCATGGTTCTTATGCTTTTTGGGGGATGCATTGTCGTATTATTCAAATTACGGAACAAGACACTCATTGGTATCGGTGCTGGGCTTTGTGGAGCCTTCGTTGCCATTCAATTGGGAGGTTATGCTAACCAAGTACTTTACCAGTATCCTAATGGTCTGACTTTTTTTGGCGGAATGGCCATCGTTTATATTCTACCCTATTTGGAACCAGAATGGGACGAATATGAGAAGAAACGTATTTCACAGATAGAAGAGAAGAAACAGCTCAGACTGGAAAAGAAACGCAAAATATAATAATAATACATTAAATATTGTATAACGAGTTGTCTATCATCACAGTCAATTACAATGGTTTGGAAGACACCTGCGCGTTAATTGATAGTATCCCCTTCAACGACAGGATGGAGGTGATTGTGGTAGATAATGGTTCCATAACAAACGAGGCAGTTCTTATCAGCCAGCGTTATCCGTACGTAATAACCATTCGCAGTGAGCAGAACTTAGGCTTTGCTGGTGGGAACAATTTGGGAATAAAGGCTGCACGGGGAAAATACTTGTATTTAATCAACAATGATACTATATTTAAAGGAGAGGCATTTCAGGCATTAATTGACCGACTGAACACCTCCGGTAAGATTGGTATGGTTTGTCCGAAAATCCGTTTTGCTTGGGAAAATTACCCCATCCAGTTTGCAGGCTACACCCCACTTTCTCCTATCACCATGCGCAACCGGGCCATCGGATTTGGCGAAAAAGACATAGGACAATATGATACGCCCCACCCTACCCCGTATGCTCACGGGGCTGCCATGATGGTTTCCCGTAAGGCACTGGAATGTGTAGGTATGATGCCAGAGTGCTATTTCCTCTATTACGAGGAGCTTGACTGGTCAATGATGTTCAGACGGGCAGGTTATGAAATCTGGTACGAACCTGCCAGTACTATATACCATAAGGAAAGCCGTTCTACTGGGCAAGACAGTCCGCTCCGCACTTACTACCTAACACGCAACCGGCTCCTATTCGTAAAGCGGAATGTCAAAGGTGTGAAGAAATACGCATCATATATTTACTTAATTATCATCGTTGGTTTGCGAGATATGCTAAAACACATATTCAAAGGCAGAACCGACCTTCTGAATGCGACCTATCGAGGTGTTCGCGACTTCTTGAATTCTCAATTTTCAATTCTCAATTTTCAATTCGAATAGCATGGATTTCTGGTGGATTCTATATATCATTGACGGACTACTCTTTGCTTTAGTGGCACTGACGGTAGGCTATGTCGTATTCTATTCCGTTACATCATTGTTCAGCAGGACACAGGAAGTGCCCAAGGCAAAACGGCAGAACCGTTTCATCATCCTTATTCCAGCCTACAAAAGTGACAAAACCATTGTCCAAACTGTGGCCTCTATTTTGAGCCAAGATTATCCGCAACGCATGTTCGACGTGGTTGTTATCTCTGACCATCAGAAAGAAATGACCAACATGCGATTAGCCCAGTACACCATCACATTGCTGACTCCAAATTTCGAGAAAAGCAGCAAGACCAAATCGCTGCAGTATGCTGTTCTCAATTTGCCAGCCTTTAAGATTTATGATGTCGCTGTCGTTCTCAATTCCAGCAGTATTGTGGAACCAGAATTCCTCGACAAATTGAATAACGCATACGAGACTGCTGGCACAAAAGCCATCGTAACCCATTTGATGCCTCGTAATCGTGACACCTCCTCTGCCAGATTAAGTACTGTTTTCGAAGAAATCAACAATTCTTTATTCCGCCGAGGGCACATCGCTTTAGGACTTTCGGCCGCATTGACCAGCACCGGTGTGGCATACGATTTCGAATGGTTTAAAAATAATCTCATGAAAGTTCGTACCAGTACCGAAGACAAGGAATTGGAAGCTATGCTTATTCACCAGCAAATCTACGTAGACTACTTTGACGACATCCATGTTTATACAGAACGGAAACGCGAAGTTGCAGATTTCAACAAGCAACGCCGTAGCTGGGTTCTCGAACAATGGTATAGTGCCTTAAAAAACATCCGATTCCTTCCTGCAGCCATCTTTAATCAACAATACGACTGGGTTGACAAAATCTTGCAGTGGATGCTGCTTCCGCGCACCATCCTCTTTCCCGTCCTTGTGCTTATGAGCATCATCCTCCCATTCATATACTTCACATTGGCTGTCAAATGGTGGATTATTTCCGTCATCTGGGGATTCTCTTTAGCTTTGGCCACCCCCAATGAATTAGTAGACAAGAACTGGGATAAAGATTTTATATCCCTCCCATTGGCAACACTGAAAAACCTCATTAAGAAAATCCACAGCAAAACCATTAAAAAATAACCAAAGCTTATGTTCTGGACCATTTTACATATTGTGGAGATTGGGCTATGGATTATCATGGCTGCTTCTGTCGCATACGTTGTTTTCTTTGCCATCATTTCACTTTTCTACGAAAAAGACGATTTTGCATCGACCCACACTTCCGTATTGAACTATCGCGAAAGAAGATTCCTCATCCTCTATCCCGCCTACCATGAAGACAGCGTCATCATCAACTCCGTCAACAAATTTCTTTTTCAAGATTATCCTACCGACAGATTCCACTTGGTTGTCATTTCCGACCACATGACAGATGAGACCAACAAACAGCTACGAACATTCCCTATAACCTTGCTGACGCCAGTCTTTGAGAAGAGCAGCAAGGCCAAGGCCATGCAATATGCCATCAACTATATTGAGGAGAAGATAGACACACATGAGGAAAGAAGTTTCGACAATCTGGTAGTCCTTGATGCCGACAACGTAGTGCAACACGATTTCCTGCGCAAACTTAACATTCTGTGCAATGCTGGCTACGAAGCTATACAATGCCATCGTTGCGCCAAAAACTCTAACAACGACGTTGCCATGCTCGATGGTGCCAGCGAGGAAATCAACAACACTATTTTCCGCAAAGCCCACAACCGTTTAGGTCTGTCGTCAGCACTCATCGGCTCAGGCATGTGCTTCGATTACAAGCTATTCAAAAAGAATGTCTTCCAACTCAGCACCGCTGGTGAAGACCGCGAGATGGAAGCCCTCTTATTGAAGCAGAAAGTCTTCATCAAATATGCTGCTGAGATTCATGTCTTCGATGAGAAAGTCAGCAATCAGGACAATTTCCAACGTCAGCGTATGCGCTGGATGACCGCTCAGGTACAAAGTCTGCTCCGCCAGCTGCCGCAGATTCCCAATGCCTTCCTCCACGGAAACCTCAATTTCATCGACAAGACCATCCAACAGGCCCTTATTCCCCGTTCCATTCTTATCGTACTTCTTGCTGCTATCAGCATATTGATGACCATTGTTGTCCCCGAATGGTGCGGCAAGTGGTGGTTCTTACTCATTGTTTTGGCTTTATCCCTCTATATCGCCTTACCAGAGCAACTTCGTTCACGTTCTCTGTTTGGCAAAGTGTTAGCGATCCCAGGCTTAGTGCTTCGTATGTTGAAGAATCTGCTCCATATAGATCACAAAAACACGGACTTTCTGCATACTATCCACGACAAGTAGACTATGAGTGAGCGAGTACATAAAAGCATGCTTAATGCGGAGGTAAACATCATGTTCTACTTCCTCTCACTCTTCTTGACCTTCTTCTCAAGAAAGGTATTTCTTGACTGTTTAGGCACGGAGTTCATCGGCCTTACTGGCACACTGAACAACATCTTGGGTTATCTCAATTTATCAGAATTAGGTATCGGAGCCTGTATTGGCTACTTCCTTTTCAAGCCTATCCAAACGGGTAATCGCAAGGAGATTCAGGAAATTCTGTCGTTGTTGGGCTATCTGTATAATTGGATAGGAGCCATCATTTTTTGCGGTGCCTTTATCATCAGCTTATTCTTCCCACTCATTTTCGCCCACGCAGAACTTAACATGGGCATCGTTTACTTTGCATTCTATTCTTTCCTCGGCTCCTCGCTCATTGGCTATTTCATCAACTACCGCCAACTACTTTTAACCGCTGACCAAAAGAACTACTTAGTAGCCATCTATTTGCAATCAGCAAAACTCATTAAGCTGGTCTTGCAGATTATATTAGCCTACCACTACCGCAATCTCTTCGTTTGGGTAGGCGTTGAGTTCTTGTTTAGCGTTTTGGGATGCATTGTACTTAATTGGAAAATTAACAAAGAATATCCGTGGCTAAAGGTCAACAAACGGGACGGAAGACAACTACTAAAGAAATACCCGGAAATCATCACGAAAGCCAAGCAAGTATTTATACACAAAATCAAGGACTTCGTATTGGTGAAGAGCGACGAGCTGTTTATATTCTTCTTCGTATCGCTGAAGATGGTAGCCTACTATGGCAACTACATGATCATTATTTCCAAGCTCATCTCCCTTTTCTCTGCTATTACGGGAAGCGTCGGAGCCAGCATCGGTAATCTCGTGGCTGAAGGCAACAAGCAAAACATGCTGAAAGTGTTTTGGGAGTACACCACTATTCAGCACACCATTGCAGCTACACTCAGCTTCTCACTCTACGCCTTCCTGGAGTCGTTTATCGTTCACTGGTTAGGGACTGAGTATATCATGGACCATCGTATTCTGATACTGCTTATCGTCTTCATCTACATTACAAACTCACGTAACTCCGTTGATTCGTTCAATTATGCTCACGGTCTTTACGCCGACGTTTGGTCGGCGTGGGCAGAGTTGATTATTAACGTATCAATCACCATCATCTGCGGCTTGAAATGGGGCATCATCGGCATACTCTTGGGCAAGATTGTCAGTTTGTTAGCCATCGTCGTGCTATGGAAGCCCTACTACTTGTTCTCTGCTGGTTTCAAGGAACCAGTCAGCAAATATTGGAAAGGAGTTCTTCGCAACTATGCCATATCAGCATTTGCTATAGGGAGCTCACTCTACACCATCCGGTTCATTCCCTTAAATCCCTATCACAGCATCTGGGAATGGGTAGCATACTGTGCCATCAGCATGGTCATCTTCCTGAGCATTGACATCTCGGCTACAATGCTGTTTGCTAAAGGTGCTAAGGACAGCTTCAACAGAATCAAAAAAATAAGAAAGCGATGAAATACTCGATTATTACCGTTAACTATAATAACAAGGAAGGCCTCCGAAACACCATTGAGAGCGTTATCCACCAGACCTACCGCGACTTTGAGTTCATCGTCATCGACGGCGGCTCCACCGATGGCAGCGCAGAGGTATTGAAAGAGTACGACAGCCAGATTGACTATTGGGTGTCTGAGAAAGACAAAGGCATCTACAACGCTATGAACAAGGGCATACGGAAGGCAACAGGAGAATACTTGAATTTCATGAATTCCGGCGACTGTTTCTACTCTTCCGATGTCTTGGAAATAGTATCAGAACATCCATCTGATGCAGACTTTATTGTTGGGAAAGACTATCATTTCAACGAAACGACAAAGAAAGGGCATGTATCCATTCAACCTCCGCGTACAACTATGATACATTTCTTTATGGCGACGTTAGACCATCAAAGCTCTTTTATCAGAAGAGAGTTATTCAAGAACTCGCCTTATGACGAAACCCATAAATTGGTCTCCGACTGGATTTTCTTCACAGAAAAGATAGTAACAGAGAAGAAAACAGTTCTATTCATTCCAGACATTATCTGCAAACGCGAAGAAGGAGGACTCTCAGAACTGCAACGTGAAAGAAACAGACAAGAGATAGACGATTACCTACACCACCTACTTCCCGATGGTGTATATAAGGACTACGCCACATTGGCAAAACTGGACAAGACCAGTATCTACCGTCTGTTCAACATCTGCGAGAACAAAAAAAAACGCAAGTTACTTATCACCTGCATCAAACTTATTAACAAACTCTTATAATACGCATCAATTCTACTTGTGACGTCCCAGCAATAACGGAAAGAACAACTCCGCCAATCGAATGACAGGCACAAAACAGAAGAGAATCATTATTGCGAACAACAAGTCTTCACCCCACATACGGTCTGGCAATTCTGTCAGCCTGCGAACAATGACGATGTGCAATCCGATGATAAGGATGGAACCCTTCGATAGCGTTAACGCCATCTGACGATAAGGCAAACGACTCAACCACAGCGAAATGACATAAAGCATCACGGCACCAGCCATCCCACCTATTATATATAAGGTGTAATAGCCGCCAAAACCATTCTTATACATCCAGACATATCCATTGTAGTTGCCACACAAAATAATCAAAGCTATAGCCACGACCAGCAATCCCGTCTCCACAACATAGTTATGCAACCCACTCAGCACAGCTTTTAGCGGTTTCAGGAACACACCTATGAGGAAAAACGGCATGCAGACCACCACATTGACATTGGCATTGCTCACCTCAAAGCCGATATACTGGAGATAGATGGCAACTGCCGACAAGACGAAGAAAGCCAGGCCATACACCCACTTTCTCTCAGGCAACGCCTGCATAATCAGCCTCATCACCAGCAAGGTATAGAAATACCAGCAAGGCCCCATACACCAACGGTGCCCCAACAGTAGCCACTCGAAGAACCAAGGCCACGATATGTCGTAATCCGTGCCCATAGCCAGACATCGGAAATAAGCTTCCAACTGCATAATAACACTCAGCAAGACTGTTGGCACAAACAACTGCCAAAAGCATTTCCTAATACAGGTCTTCCAATCGGGGGACTTTTTATATAGAAAACCAGATATAAGGCAAAAGGCCTGAACGCTGAACACATACAGGTAGACATGACCAGTGGAAAAGAAATGCCCCCAAATAATAGCTAAGATGGCCCACACCTTCATCCAGTCGAGCCATACGATTCTTCCATCCGTCGTTGGTTTAGCACCTTCCCTATTCATTATCAATAAAAGTTTGTGCAAAGTTAGCAAAAAAATCTGAGATATTTGGATTATTCACTTTATTTTTCTATCTTTGCAAAAAAATGAGACAATGAGAATCATTTGCGATGCCCCCGGACAGACATGCAACCGTCTGTGGACCTATGTAACATCTGTAGCACGATGCGTAGCCGAGAAGAAGAGGATGGTGATAATCTTCTTCGACTGGACCATCGAGGACTTCCCTAACCTGCTGCATTGCCCGTTCATCTATTTTCCGCTCTATCAAAAGTGGTATCTGGAGCGAGGCAACGGATGGAACAACTACAAGGGACTGACGTGGAAAGTCACCCACGACAAGCGGTGGGACAAAATCTTCAGGTTCCTCGGCTGCAAGAAGGGGTGGTACACCATGAATGATACACGGTACCTGGCTCAGACGAAGAAACAGCTACAGCACATCTTCCAGCCTAAGAAGGAGATTATAGAAAAAGCTGAAAGAATGATTAGCGATATTCGACGAGAAGCCGACCTCGTCGTTGGTGTCCATATCCGTCATGGTGACTACAAGACATTCTATGATGGCAGATACTACTACACCTTGGAAGAGTTCTACCAGTTCATGCTGAGAATTCAGGCCCTGTATGCTGACAAGCGAGTAGCCTTCTTCATCAGCAGTAACGAGGCTTTCTCCGTTGACTTTTTTGAGGGCTGCAAATGCTACCGTTTCGGGAAAGAGCCTTCTGGAGATATTCTTGACTTACACACGCTTTCACTCTGTGACCGCATCACCGGCCCTTGGAGCACATACAGCCGCTGGGCATCATTCATTGGCGAAGTGCCACTATGCTTCATCAAGGACAGGAACCAGCAGTTCAGCGACGATAGTTTTTCTACCGTCACCGATTTTTTCCACTTTGCAAGTGGTGAAAGTACGGAAGATTTCTGGAAACCAAAGTAAAAAAAACACAGCCTTGTACTTCCCAAGCGCATATTTGCATTTATTTACGCGTTTGTCAGCGTTAATTCTACGAAATCGCTTCCGTATGTCAGTATTATTTCGTATCTTTGCCGAAAATTATCAATAACCGGGAAAAAGACAGAAACGGATGAAAATTGCCATTCTGACATCGGGTATACTGCCAGTTCCTGCTGTGCAAGGCGGAGCTGTCGAGAAATTGATTGACTTCTATCTGGAATATAACGACCGGCATCGGCTGCACGACATCACGGTCTATAGTGTGTGGCATCCTGATGTCAAGAGGCATCCAGCCCTAAGGTCTGAGGTGAATCACTATACATATATCAAGATGGACAGTACCATCTCCAAAGTCAAGAAAGCTATCTACAAGAAATGCCATGAGAAGGAATACTACCACTCCGTCATCGAGTTCTATCTGGAGGAAACCATCAAACGAATCAAGAAAGAATGCTACGACCTCGTTATCGTGGAGAATCGCCCTGGTTTCATCCTCAAACTCAAAAAGAGAATAGATGCCAAGTTCATCCTTCATCTACATAATGACTTCCTAAACCGGGAAACAAGAGAAAGCTTCAGCATTTTTGAGGGATTTGACGGCATCATCAGCGTATCCGACTTTATCACCAAAAGAGTCCGGCAGATTGAAGCAAACAGTTCAAAATGCCAAACGGTTTATAATGCCATTGACCTAAAGCAGTTCCTCACGGCGACAGCCAAACAAAGGAGTGCCGTTGGACTGTCAGACAAAGACTTCATCGTCTTCTTCAGCGGACGGCTGACCAAAGAAAAAGGTATTTTGGAACTCATACAAGCCATCAAACAGATAAAGGACATACCCCATATCAAGCTCATCATAGCAGGAGCCAGCTTCTATGGGAAAGACTCCAATATTTCCCCTTTTGTCAAACGACTACAAGAAGAATCCGAATCGATTAAAGAGCAGGTCATCTTTACCGGTTTCATTGACTATCAAAATATGCCCTCTTACCTTAAGGTCGCTGATGTCATTGTAGTACCATCAATGTGGGAAGAACCTTTCGGGTTAACAGTCCTCGAGGCAATGGCAGCAGGTGTTCCTTTGATAGCTACCCGCTGCGGTGGAATCCCAGAAGTGTGCGAAGGTGTATCCATACTTATTGAAAGAGAAAATGTCTGTCAAAACATTGTCAATGCTATCCAAACTATTTACAACAACACAGAAAGAGCCCATATAATGGCTCAGAATGCCGCAAAAAGAAGTTGGGATTTCGACAAAACGCCATTCGCTGAAAAATACTTTAACACTATCTATCAATTTTTCCGCAATAGCTAATCATATCACATCCCCCAAACCATGACAGTATGCCCATGATATTCATAGGACTTATGCCAAATACGTTCATCCCAAGTCTTCGTCTTTGAACGGTCGAAGATGATGAGGTGACCTTCATCGGCACTTCCTACACGGTCCATGTATTCAGCGGTTTGTTGCAGACCATCTTCGATGGTTCGTTCAAGGCTGTATTTCCGAATCTTCAACTCCAAGACGATGCGCTGGACAGGACCACCATACACATCTGTTAACGGTTTGCGGACAAGCAAATCTGTGCGTCCACGGCCAAGGCCATACTCTCGGTCAATATAGCCTCCACCATTGACAATCCTCTGTAGGAAGCATTGCAACAGCAATTGAGGCCCTGCCTCTGCATAGTCAAACTTGCCTATCCACGAGTCAGAATTCTCACGGAAGAACTGCTGGAAGTCAAGAAGGAGTTTCTCCATCTTGATACTGCCATCGGCATTCTGGTACCATTGTGGCTCTTGAACTAAAGCGTCTTGTGTGCTCCAGGTCAGTTCGCGTGGAATAATCTCACGATAGATGCCATTTGCAATCCTTCGCGGCTTACCTTTCTCTACTTTGATGAGTCCCATGTCCTGTACATAAATTACATCATCATTAGGTATCTGACCATCGTCAGCCTCATCACTATTGGCAAGGATTGGCTCTATCACTCGCTTCACCCTCGGCTCTTTCAACTTGTCAATCAGTATGTCAATATGAGTATCACGTCGATAAATGAGGTTCTCCTGTGCTTTATACATGATTTCAGGAGTGATTACGACGCTGCGATCACGATTCTCCTTCATGCTCCATGTAGCCTCACGAGCCAAGGCGTTCACTAACCAAGGTTGACCTTCCGTAGCATTCCATACTAATGGGAAACAAGCATCATCAAACTTCTGTCCGGTCTCATTGGTATGCTGCATATAGAGTTCATGTATTTCTTCTCTCGAAAAATTACCAAGACGCATAGACTCTGCCTTGATATTGAAAGCAGAACCACCTGTGACAATGTCTTGATTAGAAAGTACGATACGATAATCACGGACATCACGTACTCCACAAAGGATAATGGTTTGTGGAAAGTTCTTAGGGCGATTAGCATATCCTGAGCGAATCTGGCGGAGAATACTGACCAAACTATCGCCCACCAAAGCATCAATCTCATCAAGAATCAAGACAAACGGTTTGGGCAATGAAGCAGACAACTTGGAGAGAAAAATAGACAGAATGGAGTCCTTGCCAATAGATTGTAGAGTATCACGCAGATCTTCTGCAAGCGAACTATACAAAATAGTATCCACCTCTTGAGCTAAAGTATCCACAGTGGACTTAACAACACTTTGAATATCATTTCTTGAAGCCTGGCCTCCTTCAATGTTAGCATAAACTGCCACATAGTCTCCTGATGCGTTCAGATAATCGCGAAGTGCCAGCATACAAGAGGTCTTGCCTGTCTGCCGTGGTGCATGAAGCACAAAATATTTTCCTTGTGCAATATAACTAAGGACATCATCCAAGTCAATACGACTCAAAGGATCCAACGTATATTCATATTCAGCTCTGTTCGGCCCTGCCGTATTAAAGAATCTTTCCATCTTCCTTCATTTTTCTGCAAAAATACAACTTTTATCACAAAACTCCAAGGCTCTCGCTCCTTTTTATCCTTTATTAGTGATAAAAGGCCTATTATACTGTGAACTGTTTCTCCCTCTGAAACTCAATGTTCTGATACAACTCCGGCTTCCCTTTCTCGCTGACAGGCAGGAAATGGAGGCGGACGCCGCGGATGTGCTTCTTGGGCTTGAAGTCCTCTGGGGCATCTACCTTGTCGCTTTCTATTTCCAGCTTCATCAGCCCCCAGTCGTCGAGACGCACCTTGTCGCCATTGCGAAGATGACGGTTGATGACTTCCGACAGGCCAATGAGCACGGCCTCAACCGTTCCTTCCGACAAAAAGCCGTTGCGCTCCTTCACCTCCTCGATAATCTTCTTGGTGTCTAATGTCCGCTCATGCACGGCCACAGCCTTATACTTCCCAAACGTACTCAGACTCGGTTTTGTTTCTTTAACAATTTTGTACTTCATATACTATATATTTTTGAATAAACGGTGACACGCTGACACAACCCCGATGTACAAAGGGCGTGCAGCGTTTTAAAGGGTGACACACGCTGACACAAGGGTGACACACAGCCACTACTTGTTTTCTGCCACTTTATAGTATCGGCGATGCCGTCCTTCCCCTCTTGCAAAGCCATTTCTGCGCAGATAAAGACCTAAAAGGGTAACATTCGAATGGTTTGAGGGGTCCAACTTCAGGGCACTCACTATTTCCGTCGGACTCATCAGCACTTCGGCCTCACCTGAACCAGGCCTGTGGTAACGGTCTTCAAACAGGCTCACCACATTGGGAGTCTCGTAATAGTCGACATTCTGCGCCATAATCTGCTGCTCGCGCTCACCTTTGAATGCGTACTCCTCGCCATGCTCTATTTCATAGACTATCTGCGCATACAACTGGCCATAGTCTATCTGCTTATCTCCTTGAGTATCAGTATCTATCACGTCGCTGACCTCTACAACGAGGTAGCGGCGGCTGCCGCTGTCGTCACTCAAGGGAATCAGCGAGTTGGTGGTGGCACAGAAGGCGGCATAGCGCTGGCTCTGCTCGTAAGTTGTCGAGTAGAGCTTGCGCTCCTTCACGTCAGTCCGCTGGATAAGGTGCTTCAGGAAGGCCGTTTGCGACTTCGAAATCTGGTCGTACTCGTCAATGTTGATGAGCAGGAAACGGTTGAGCGCACGTAGGGCCTCCTTTTTGTTGGCAAAGTCGATGCGGTCGATGTAGAACGGCATCAGTTCCTTCGGCAGCAGCATCCGCATGAATGTCGACTTGTGAGTGCCCTGCCCGCCAACCAGCATCAGCACCATCTGCGCACCATACATGGAGTCCATGCCACTACGCCACTGGCTCACCATCGAGCGCATCCATATCTTGAAGTTCTCACGCCAGTCAGGAGCCGTAGTCTTCACACGGTCAGCCAGCTCGCCAAGACGGTCGCGCCCGTCCCACTTTGGCAGCCGGCCAAGCCACTCACTCACAGGGTCATAGCTGTCCGTCCGCTCAGAGACGAGCACACGCTCCAAGTCCTTGGGCCACACCTTGATACCCTCAGCTATGGCGGCATTATTGATGTCGTTGCGAGCCTCCTCGGTCAGAGGTTTCCACCAGAGCACGTAGTGATGCTTCTCCTGATACTCCAGGTCGCCAGTTACCCTGTTGCGGCGGAACATATAGCGCCTGCGCAGGAAGGCTTCGAGCAACTGCTGATGCATCAGCGACTTCTCCACAGGGTTAGCCACCCCCATCGGATGCTTCTCGTAAGCAGTATTGAAGGTGGTGCGCACCAGGATGTCCTTCCTGAAGAAAGCTCCCATGCTGATGGTCAGCGTAGTGGCAACTTCCTGGTCAACACCTGCCTTGCAACACTCCGTCGCCAACTGCATCAGGTGCATCTCAGGCTCACGCTGGCTGCCAAAGGCCATGTTGCGGCAGATGAAATTGAACTTCACGATGTCCATCTCGCGGCGAGTATAGCCTGGTATCACTTCGGCATCAAGCCCAACCTCGGCTGGCGCTTCAATCATACGTGCCGACTCTTCAGTCAGTGGCTCCACGGGCTGTTCCATCTCAATCGGCTTAGCATCAGGCTGGTAATAGACGGCAGAATCTGCCGACACATCGAAACGCTCATTGCCGTCGTGACTTATCTCGTCAGCCTTATAGCCAGTAGAGGCAAAGGCGAACTCAGCCGCCCGCTTATACGCATACTGCTGAAACAGAGCCACTTCTTCCTTTTCAGTCGGCAGTCCCCCACCCTTTAGCTGGTAAGGCATGAGCACCTTCAGCGACTTTCCGCTGGGGCCGATGAACGACACGAGTGTCTGCTCCCACAGGTTCACCTCCTTGCGAAGCTGCTCTAATGCCGCAAGTCCACCACCGACGTGAAACGACAGCAGCACAAGCCCCGTATAGACACCCTTTTCGCCCTGTGCAGGCAGTATCTTCGGCAGATAGTCTGCCGCAATGCCGCCACTGGCCATGCCTATGGCCGTCGGCACCTCACAGAGTCCCCTCACGGCATCCACCCGCCCCTGGTATTTGCCCTGACGAATCCAGGAACAGACCTCGCTGAGCGTTACATACTTCTCACGCCATACGTTGCGATAGAGATATTTCATCAATAGTTTTACGTTGCTTTCCATACGACTAAAGTTAATCAATCCATACACCTAAACAGCAAAAACCATGCCAAACACCACTAAATTCTCGAGAGAATTGCAGCCTTACCCACCGACTTACCTGCACTTTACCCTACCCAAACTCTCAAATTCTCTCGAGAATTCAGGGGTTTACCTACCTTAAACCCTCGCTTCGAACAGCCTTTCACCTGACTTTAGACGGCCCTAACCCTCACTGACGATGTGTCACCCTTGTGTCACCCTGTGTCACCCTCTAAAACGTTGCACGCCCTTTGTACATCGGGGTTGTGTCAGCGTGTCACCCTTTGTCGTGAAAAAAACAAGTATGAACACCTGATACTTACCGCCCAACAATAACTTCCAGCATCTCTGTGATGTCGTCAACTACACGCCGATAGTTGCGAAAGACAGGATTCTTGAAGATGCTGCTGATGAAGGAGTTTTCCTGACGGAAAAACAAATAGAGTGACTTCTGCCCGTCGTTCTTCGTCTGCGTCAGCAAACGGGAACGGACACTATCGAGTTCACGTCTCACCTGGCTATTGACCGCATACTCCTCTATCAGCCGGTTTGCATGAGTCAGCAAGCCATAGACGAAAAGCTGATGCGCCTGATAGTAGCCATTGTCCGAACTCTCAGGACGTGGTGCCTTGTCGAGCAGGTTCTCACAAGTGGTCGTATAGCTGGCTAAGAACATATTCACCCATTTCAGCGTCTGCCCAATGGCACCAGTCTCACGCCTACCATACTCGTAAGTGATGTCGGGCAGCAAGACAACAGACGAAATGTTAGAGAACAACGTGAAAGTCCACTGAATATCGCCATACTCCATTCTCTCGTCAAATGTTATCAGATTGGCAGTCAGCACCTCTCTGCGGACGAGCTTGTTGTTAGCATAAAGGTATAAATGATTGCGCAGCAACTCGTGGCATATCACGTCGCCCTTGCCTCGAAGAGCCAAGGCACTGTCGAGCGTACTAAACAAATTGCGCTGGAGGCAGACGTTATAGACATTGCCGGCAATGACATCAACATCCCAATGGCGCATCAAGTTCACCATGTAGGTATCAATACAACCATTACGCAACTGGTCCACACCATTGACAAACATCACATAGTAGCCTTGGGCGCGATGCAGCCCCGTATTGCGGGTTCGCGAAAGCCCGTGATGGGTCTGATGACGATAAATACGGAACACAATATTTCCCTTATACCCACCTACCCTCCTGCGGATAATCCCCAAGGTATCATCAGTTGAGCAGTCGTCAACCACTATGCACTCTATCTGCATGTCGGCATTCTCCTGAGCTATGATGGAGTCAAGGCACTGGAGAATGCTCTTCTCATGGTTATAAGCTGACAACACAATGGATATGTATATCATTCTGCTCAATTATTTAGCGCACAAAGATAGTCATTTATGGCGATATGTACAAACCATTTTGCATTTTTTATCTGTAGAATGGCTGCATTTAATGCTTATCAGCGTATTTTACGCCAAACAAGTAGTGTCCTAAGAAGGGACTTAGGCGAATGACATAGCTGGCCAGCAGACTGAGGGCAAGCACCACCAAGGCCAAAGCCATAGCAACCAGGAACTCCAACAGCCGGCTATCGTAGGCAGCCAACTGTTCACCGTATGGCAACAGGAAACGTGGCAGGAAGAAGTAGTGCAACAGATATATATCTAATGTACGCGTACCTATATATATTAAAGGGGAATAAGAGGTACGAGGTAAGAGGCGGGAAGAGTACAGCAAGCGGAAAAGGGTGAACACCATAAACATACCCAAGATGCCACCCACATTAAACCGCAGATACTCTAACACTGGACTTGCAGGATGATCAGTTGAGGCTATGGCAAAGAAACCTATGGTAATCGTCAAAATAACCCACGTCTTATCTGTAAACAGGATAAAGCGGTCAAAATAACGCCGCACCATCGCACCAATGAAGAAAAATAGGAAGTAGCGCCACAAGGGGAAACTCAGGAAGCCCAGCACATCGGTAATAGCCAGACTACCCACCAGATGGTTATGGGGCGACGACAGGAACTGATGACGGACAGCGTCGTAACTAAAAGCCGCCACTGACAGCACCAACGTCAGCACCCCACTCCACCAACGACCAGTTCGCTCGAAAAGCATATAAATCACAAAGAACTCGAAGAGTGCAAAAGTAAACCAATAGCCACCCTTCAGCGTGCCTAACTGGTGAAAGAATTCTGGTGGAGGTGCCAGCAACAGCAGGAAAATGAACGTAGGCACTATCTGCACCATGAACTTATGCTGCACATTGGGCAGGAACGGACGGCTGGCAACTGGCTCGAACAGCCAGCCGCTGATGAAGAAAAAGCAAGGCAGGCGAAACAGGAAGAAGATACGGTTGAACCCCATCGTGGAATCACCTAAACAGAAGTGGCAGATATGGGAAAAGACCACGAGAATCATGGTGAATCCCCGCATCGCATCGATATATTCTATTCTTTGTCTTGCCATATCTGCTGCAAAAGTAACAAAAAAAGCTGGAACTCTTGGCTGTTTGAGCAGAAAATATTACTTTTGCAATATGAAAGAGCGTATCAACTGGATTGACTGGGCGAAAGCACTGGCAGCTTGCACGGTAGTCTTTTGCCATTTGCCACAATCACAGGAGTGGTTCTACTACCGCTATCTGCAGGCGGTCATCATCGTCATATTCTTCTTCATCTCCGGCTATCTGAAAAAAGACCGTGGAAGTGACAAGGAGAATTGGCGGAAATACTGTTACGGGCTTATACTTCCTTATATTATATACAATGCCATCATCTATCCGTACTGGCTGTTGAAATACTATCTTGCCAATGGTAATATGCCAGACTTCTTCGCAGCCATGCGCCCCATCATTGGAACAATACTGCTACAACATGAAAATGCTTTCGCAGAGCCATTGGACGGGCCGCTGTGGTATCTGCCAGCCATCCTCATCATGCACGTCACCATTGACCTATGCCGAAAAACGAGGCATCAACACCCCATCATGATTACACTCTGTATAGTTTCCTTCGTCCTCTACGCTGCTAATAAATACTGGTACTTCGCCCCCAACCTAACCCCAATGGGACTGATGCGCAATCTACCTTATTATTATATAGGATACATCATGGGGCAGCGCCAACTCTTTAGAGAGACTAAACCTTGGCTCGATTTCGTTGGCTGCATCTCATGTTTATCCGTCAGCATCCTACTATTTGTCTGGCATCTGCATGCTTTTTTCACAGGCCAGCATCTGTTGCATATCATCCTGTTCTACCCCGTCAACGTCACATTCCTATTTGGCGTACTATATGGCTGCAAAATCTTAAACAATTTTCGTTCAGCTATCATCACCAACCTCTCCATTGGCACTTTAGCGATTATAGGTCTCCACATTGTCCTCATCACCATCGCCAACTTTATCTTTGAGCATCTGTTCCATATCAACGGCACCATCTGCTATCAGTGGTATGAGGCCATACCGCTGGCTATCCTCATAACAGCCCTGCTCTATCCCGTCATTCTACTTGGTAAACATCATTTTCCTGCACTTTTAGGAAGATTTAGCCATCAAATAATTTGATTATTCAATAATCTTTTATATCTTTGCACCATAAAAACAACTAAGGATCAATATTCAGTAAGCCATCATGACTAAACTATCTATCATAGTTCCTGTCTACAACGTAGAAGAATATATTCGGCCTTGCATTGAAAGCATTTTCAGACAAGGCTTGGATGACTCGGACTTTGAAGTCATTATTGTCAATGATGGCACTGAAGACAGAAGTATGGAAGTGATTGCCGATATCATTGGCAATCACGATAATGTCACGGTCATCAATCAGGAGAACCAAGGGTTGTCCGCAGCACGCAACAACGGCATTGCAGTAGCCAAAGGAGAGTATATCCTCATGCCCGACTCAGATGACTTGCTAATAGAAAACAGTGTTCCCTCACTATTAAAGCTAGCACTCGAAACAAATGCAGACATCGTTGTTGCAAACTTTCTGAAAATGGACAATGATGAGATTGCCAACTACAAACATCATCCACAAGACAATATTACGACCAGAAAGTTGACAGGTGAGCAATTATTCATAGAGGAACTTAATCCACGTGAGTGTTACGTATGGCGTAGCCTTTTCAGAAAAGATTTCCTTACAAGCAACCACATTTCTTTTTACCCACGTATCAAGTTTCAAGACGTACCATTCACACATGAATGTTATCTTAAAGCAAAAAAGTGCATTAGAACTTCCCAACTGCTGAATATCTACAGACAAAGAGCAGGGTCAGCAACAGCTTATTTCAATTTATATAAATCATACGATTTCGGCATTGCTATTGTCAAGACATGGCAACTGGTAAGTTTATGCCATACTCCTCAGCTCCTTAAGAAGTTCAAAAACGGCATGTTCACACTACTGACGATGGTCATTTATCTCATTTCGCAAGATGAATGCCCATTTACCGAGAAGAGGAGGACATTAAGATTCATAAAAGAACTGGCTCCTGACATGACATTCAATGACAATACCAAGCAAAGAATTTACTCTTTCTTCTTCCGGCATTTCCCTATGTTGCTTGTATATCTTAGATATCTCTACGGTAAAATTATTGAAGACTTCATTCGTCCAACATATAGACAATTCATTAAGCCACAAAAAGAAAACAATGGAAACGACTAACTCTGCACAGAAATAATTTTAAATACATCTAAAGAGGTCTTCGTGTGGCCTCATGGCCATATGAAGACCTCTTTAGTTATACCATCCTCTGACCTGCGAGTTTATCTCTAGACACTTGACAGCGAACCGACAATCTCGCCGTACTGATAGCCAAATGATATACAGCGAAGACCCAGCACTTTGTCGATAATGGGGCCGACGTAACGGGAAAATTGTTTTCTCACATAAAATATTCTTCCAAAAGGAGTGATTTTCTCAGATTTTATGCTTACCTTTGCAACGTCATTGAAGATTTTGCTTGTCTTTAAAACGCAGCACTAAGGTAAGTGAAAAATCTGACATGGCCAAATCCTGAGCCGCTCGACTCTGCCGCTTGCCTCGCAAGAACTTTTTTTGCTCAGGAACTTATAAAAAAGTTTAACTAAAGCGCTGCGGAATTTAGGGAAAGTTATTCCAACATTAAGAAATGAAAATCGTATATATTATTCCATCATTAGAAGTGAAAGGTGGGGCCGAAAGAATTATCATCGAAAAGGCCAACTACCTATCGGAACATTTTGGATATGACGTTTATATTATCACCCAATGTCTTCACAATGATGCACCAACAACCTATCCTATGAATGAGAAAGTACATCATATTAATCTCGGAATACCATATTACGAACAATACAAATACAAATATCCTAAACGTTTCTGGATTAAATGGAAAATGAACAAAAGGATTCAAAAAGAGACCACGGATGCTGTCCTGAAAATCGATCCAGACATTTTGATTGTTCTTTTCAAGCCATATCTTGCATACCCAATTCCTTGTAGAGCAAAAAAAATAATAGAAATTCACGAACCTCTTGAATACCACCTGTATTCAGACTTTCTTAACAAATCATGGATATCTAAACTATTCAAGAAATACTATTTTAACAAACTTATTAAGAAGGCAGATGTATTTGTCGGCTTAACAGATGATGAAAGAAAACTGCTGAAGAAAGCCCATCGGATTGAAGTCATACCCAATTTTTCTTCGATGAATATCAGCCAGTATAGCACTTGCACTGCCAAACGTGTGATTGCAATAGGTCGATTAGAACCTGTGAAAGGCTATGAGAGACTACTGAAAATATGGGGAATTGTTAACACAAAATACCCTGATTGGCATTTAGACATTTTTGGCGATGGAAAATTAAAATCCGAACTTATTCGGTATGCTGATGACCATCATATCAAAAACATAACACTTCATGGAATCACCCATCATATAAGTCAAGAATATACTAACAGTTCCATCTGCGCAGTGACTTCCTATTACGAAGGATTCTCACTTGTTATTCTTGAAGCCATGATGCATGGTGTACCCTGCGTTGCCTTTGATTGTCCTAATGGTCCAAGAAACATTATAAAGGATCAGCAATGCGGCTATCTCATTGAGAGCTGTAACGATGACTTGTTTGCCGAGAGACTCTGTCATCTTATTGAAGACGAACAATTAAGGAAACAATTTTCAAATGCGGCAATTGAGAGAGCAAAAGACTTTGACATTGACATCATTATGAGGCAATGGAAGTCTTTATTTGAATTACTCTCTACCGATACAAATAATAGTCAACATCATTAAAGACATGGAAGAAACACAGATCGATTTTGTAGTAACCTGGTTAGACTCCTTAGACCCCATATGGCAAGAATTATTAGCCATTCACAAGCCTGGTTCAAAGGGAGACGCGTCTAAGGCCCGATTCCGCGATATGGATATCTTCCGATATTGGTTCCGGGCAGTAGAAATGTATGCTCCATGGGTTCACAAAGTTTTCTTGATAACCAATGGGAAATTCCCTGATTGGATCAATAAGGATAATCCAAGACTGGAACTTGTCAGTCACAAAGACTATATGCCAGAAGAAAGTCTGCCAACTTTCAATTCTTGTGCTATAGAGCTTCACATGCATAAAATAAATGGGCTTTCTGAGCATTTTGTCTATTTCAATGATGACATGCTCTTAAATTCACCCGTCAGCCCCGACTACTATTTCAAAAAAGGACTGCCATGCGACATCAATAAGGAAACCTGTTATAACGTACCAATATATACGGCCAAAGACAGGTTTGGTATCTATATGTCTATGCTTGCTAATATAGGCATTATCAATCGCCACTTCAGGAGGTGGGAAACTGTGTGCCATTCGCCCAAGCGATGGTTTGGGCCACACCTTGGCATACGGGGGCTACTTATGAGTGCCATGCTATCGAAGCAGAGACTATTTGTTGGATTCTCAAACTATCACCTCGAACAGGCTTACCTTAAATCTGTTTTCAATGAAGTATGGGAACAGGAGCCCGACTTTATGAATGCCAGCTGCACAAGATTCAGGGAAGAAATCACAGCAAACCCTTACATCTTTAAGTATTGGCAGTTTGCGACAAATCGTTTCTTCCCGATGAAAAGAAGTGGTAAATTCTTTTTCCTTACAGAAAGAAACGTTCTGAAGCCAATAGAAGAAACGCTCAATGATGCAAAAGTTGCCTCCATCTGCCTCAACGACACTCCACTCTGCACCGACAATGATTTCGAGTATATTAGCAATCATCTAAACGAGATGCTTCAGAGGAAATTTCCCAAGAAGTCATCATTCGAACTATAGAAATACTGCCATGCCCTACTTCTTGAATTTTTCTGGCATCAAAAGCACTTCCATCTTCCGTACGAGAGATAATCCGAAAAGTTTTACCAAGAACGCACGTGTACGATAGTAGGCTTTTGCTTTTGGTGAAAACCAGGAGTTCTGATAATGATGGATGGCATAGGTATATGGTGTTATCTCCACCTCCCTAGAATCAAAAACTTTCGGAGAGAAGAAAGCATCATTAAACTCGAGCACCTCTTTCTGCATATCAAAATTACGAATAATCAAGCCGTCTTCCAAAGACAGGACACGCAGAGGTTTCAGCTTTTCTATTTGCTCAACCATTATTTCTGGCAGTTTTCTGATATCAAGACTTCCATCCTCCTTAACAAATGAACGGTTCTGATAATAGTCAAGACATTGTTTAATCCAATCACACCCTTTTTCTGCGCCTATAATAGCGGCCTCTGGCGTCTGAGCCTTCTCTGCTCCAACGAAATAAGGAAGATCAAGTAATTCATCAAAAGTCTTTAACACTTCAACATCTGAGTCCAAATAAATACCTCCCATGTGATAGAGAGCATAAAAACGAATATAATCAGCTGCAAAAGCATACTTCTTATTCTCAAAAGCCTCTTTCACCCAAATGGAAGAATTCAAATCAAATCGTTTTGTATCCCAGAGAATTATCTCATAATCTGGAAGATACTTTTCCCACGACTTCAAACACTTTGCAATCTTTGGTGGGTATGGGTCTCCACTTAGCCAACAAAGGTGTATAATCTTAGGTATCATAGAATTATATTTATTTATTCTAACATAATTGGTCAAACAATTTTATCCACAGAGGCATTACACGATTTGTCTGGTATCGCTGAGATGACAACGCACCTGCATGCCCCATTTTACGTCTTAAATTTTCACTTTCCATCAACAGGCAAACTTTATTAGCAAATTTCTCAACACTACGATCCTTTATCAAGAAGCCATCGACTCCATCAGAAATAATATCTGCTGGTCCATAAGGACAATCAAAGGCAACTACAGGAAGTCCGCAGCTCATCGCCTCAGGAAGTACCAACCCAAATGGTTCATAGCGGGAAGTCAACAGCAACATCGATCCATCAAGATATTCTTTATATATTGTCGATGTAGGCTCATGCACTACAACATTCTTTTTCATACTCTTAATTTGGGGCACAAGGATTTCTCGTTCATCACCATAGTCTCCATAAAGATGAAGATGCCAATCAGGATGACGTTGATAAACAAAATCCCAAATCTGCAAAAGTGTTCTTACGTCTTTCTGATATGAATAGCGCCCAACAAAAATCACAGATTTTGAACGACAATCACTAATGCATCCTGTGTCATTTTGATGGACAACATTGGGGATGACGGTTACATTCGGGGTTATTTTTCTCCATTCTTCAGCATCACCTTGCGTTAAGGCCACTACCATTTTAGTGTTCTTTATTACATTGTGCCAGAACGAAAATTGAAACCTATGAAGCCAATTCTCATTTTCAAATTTGTAAGACAAGCATGAACTGTGAGATTCGTAAACAACAGGAATATCTCCTCTCACCTTCATCACATCACACACAAAATCTAATCGAGTAAAAACAATGATGTGAGGAGACAGTTTCTTTATCCATTCCTCAAGCCGTTGTTGAAACAGCTTGTGTATTCTATATTCCATACGAATGCGTTTCCATCCTGAAAATTGATACTTATGATGAAAGCAAATTCCCAAATCATGATTTCCCACTCTTAAATCCAAAGGAAACACTATTGGATGTGATCCTTGGTTAACAGTCAACAGTTCAACCTCATAGTCACCATTATCAACAAGCCAGTTCAACTTATCGACTAAGACTCGCTCTATACCACCATGCATGGCTAACGCAGTAACAACATACAGAACTTTCATGGCTGAGATTCTGGTTTTACAAGATTATCTACGTTATCCTCATAGTGGTCTTTCTTCGAGAAGATACGTGTAATACCCTTACTCTGAATCTTCACATGATGAACAAAACTCTGCCACATAGACTGGTTGCCAACAGTACCATAGCCAGTAATGGCACGGCATCGGCGGTCACGAACAAACTTTATCTTACCATACTTCTTCAGTGACAAAGCCATAGAACCGTCTTCGCCACGGATGATGTCTACGCGATATTCTTCTTTACGGCCATAGTCGGCATTGTAAGCAAAGACCAAACCTCGAACGCTCAATTCAGGCCGGTTGAAATGCTGAACCCAAAGAAAGAGATCACGGCATAACTCAAACAACTTCAATCCCAGTTTGCTATGATTAGCGTCAGGGAAATAGCTCCAAGTAGCAGAGACCGCCACCACGCCAGGTTTCATTAGCTGCTCAAGCATCAGTTCATAATACATCGGCGGGTAAAGAGTATCGCTGTCCACATCGAAATAGTATTTGCCTTTGGCATGTTGCAAGCCACAACGGCGAGCATAGCCACAGGAATGTTGGTATTCAGTAAAATAGGGGATTCCTGATTTCTCGTAAATCTCAGCCGTACGGTCTATTGAATCATTATCGACACCTATTATCTCAACTGGATACTTGCACTTTATCTCGCTGATAGCCCAGAGGCAAGCCTGCAAATGAGTTTCTTCATTATAGCCTATGACAACTATCGAGGCAATTGGATGATCACTTTGTAACGCTGCAAGACGCCTCCTTGTCCCATCAACAACCTCTTGTGGAACTTCGCTGAACGGCTTGCCATAAATTGACAAATATTTTTCATACCAGTTGGACATAAACTCATCCTTTTACATTCAGACTGCGAAGATAAGCATTTTTTAGCATTCCTCCAAATTTTATATCAACTTTTTTGTTTTTCCAACTATCCATATAACCGAAACACATAACGGTATAGGAAGTTTGCCCATAAAGTACAACATCAAGTTTTTAATGCGAGCCTGACGAAATGAGCATATTTGACGAAATGAAGCCGGATGTGACATCATTGACTTTATTTCTGCCCCAGATACAGCGGGAACTATTGAATGTATCCTTTTCAATATATGGCAAGCCATATAAAAATCTGTCATAACAATAATGAGACATCGATTAGCGAAATACACCTTATTATATAATAAACGAGTAGACTCTTTCAGATAATTCACGGTCATCACGTTTTTCATAATTTCATCCTTCGGGATGATATTGCGTTTTTGATACTGAGAAAGAGATTCCTCGTGACAATGATAGAAATAAGTGATATTTGGCAAAAGGATGGCCCGCGAGACGAAAGGCACCAAATCAAGCATAAACGCCATATCTTCCCAATAATTGGTATCAATAAAATGGAGATGATGTTTACGTAGCAAAGAGACTTTGACCAAGAAATTGCAGGCGGAAGCCTGAATACCACCATACTTCCTATATGCAAATGAAGCAAGACCATCTTCCTCCAACAATTGAAGGGAAGGATATTGGTATATAGTCTTCTCTCCAGAAACATCTGTTTTCTCGTATGAGCCAAAAGCAATTTCAGCTTGATATTGACGTATGTTCTGCATCAACAAATCTATCGTGCTATCAGCTATCAAGTCATCAGAATCCATGAAATACAGATAATCACCTCGGGCCTCATTTATTATCAAGTTCCGGGCAGCTGAGACTCCACGATTTTCAGGATTAGATAAAACACGTATATGGTTGCCTCTCGGATGATTTCGGCGTATATCCTGAACAATTGCTATGGAGTTATCGCCTCCACAATCATCGACGATCAAGTATTCAATAGACGGATATGATTGGACCAATGCACTTTCCAAAGCTTGTCGGATATAAGTCTCTGACCGAAAGACGGGAATCCCTATGGTGACATCATATCCCATTTTGCATCAAATCATCAAACAATTGTTTCCATTGAAGCCCAATTTTATCAATTGAGTATTGCTGGGCTTTCTGAATACCATTACTTCCCATTGTTCTCCGTAGACCACCATCCTCCATAAGTTGCATCATTCTTTCTGCAAAATCATATATATTGAATGGCTGCACCAAAAAACCATTTTCGCCATCAGAGATTATGGAACTGGGGCCACTGCCGCAATCAAAGGCGACAACAGGCACCCCAAATGCCATTGCCTCTAATAACACTAACCCAAAGCCTTCAGTACGGGAAGGTAATACAAGAAGAGAAGCATTTGGATATTCTTTCTTGACATCAGACAAAACTCCATGAAGCCGACATTGTTCTGTGTTTAGATTCAATTCTGTCAAAAGTTGCTCATAAGGTTGCCTATTTCCCATACCAAAAACATTCAAAGACCAATCTGGATATCGCTTTTCTACTAATTCCCATGCACGTAGCAACAAATCATATCCTTTCTCGTACGCATAACGACCTATGGCTATAACCCGCTTTGATTTCTGCTGAGTGGATTGGACTTTCACATCTAATGGCAACGGGTCTGGAATCATTATAATATTACTCAATTCAGGCCACTCCGACATAGCTTTATCTGTTAATGTAACAAACTTTCCAAGCTTTCTCAAAGAAGCAACCGCCCTCCGTCTCCACCATGCATGAAACCATCTGCTCAAAACATTTGGGGTTCCACTACTGGATCCTCTAAAGTCTGCTCTGCTCAAATGTAGCTCACCAATCTTAACGCTACCATCGTCAATATCGTTTATAAAATTGATTTCACGACGTAGAGTGCTAATTGTAATATCTGGACTGATACGAAACAGTTCTGATTGAAGTGCTTTCTTATATCGATATTGTTTCTTCAAATACAACATCACTTTCTTCCAGAAGGGCTTTTCCCACAACTCCTCAAATCCGAGGTTCAGATTTATTACATGCACCTTATCTGAAAGAGGGAAGAACGGAGGCATACCATAACCTTCCGTCAAAATGATTGACACATCATATCCAAATGACTCAGCAAAGTAATTTGCTTTCATCGTAACAACACGCTCCGTCCCCCCCGCAGAATAAAGTGCTGGAGTACAATAAACGATACTATATTTCCGAGTATTCACTGGATGATTCAAACATATTCGGATGCAAATGTACAAATTTTATTTGAATAACGCAAAAAAGTGCCGTATTATTTGGAAGATTACAAAAAAATGGCTACCTTAGCACAAAAATTCAGTATCAACAATCTATGACAAAGACACTGTTCCTTATCTTTCACGGCTTTGACCCAAACAATGGGATTAGTAAGAAAATCTCATATCAGGTTGATGCGTTGAAAGCATGTGGCATGGAAGTCCATCTGTGCTATATGGATGAAACTTGCTCTAAAAGAAGGATGGTGGACAGCACTGTCATTGCTGACTATGGGAACGGAACTTTAAGCAAAATCCGAAAGCGCATACATTTTTCACCCATTGTAAAATATGCCATAGCTCACCATGTTCAGTTCGTATATATTCGTTCCAACCACAATGCGAATCCTTTTACTATCAGAATGGTAAAGAAGATGAAACGAGCCGGCATGAAGGTGGTGATGGAAATACCCACATATCCCTACGATTCTGAATATAAAGCTCAGGGAATGACCAATCAGATATTCCAAGACAAAATCTTCAGGAATCGTTTGGCAAGCTACTTGGATGCCATCGTAACATTCTCGGACTATAATCGAATCTTTGGACAACGGACTATCAAAATTTCCAATGGCATTGACTTTGACAATGTTAAGATGAAGTCAACTACAAACGACACCTCCAAAGAGCTGAACCTCATTGGAGTGGCAGAGATTCACAGATGGCATGGATTTGACAGACTCGTCAAAGGACTTGCTGAATACTATTCAAAGCCACAGGAATATATTGTCAAATTTCACGTCGTCGGTTACTTTTATTCCTCAGAAGTCGAAGCAACATTCAAGCGGTTTATTACCGACCACAAAATGGAGCAATATGTCATATTATACGGAAAGAAGCATGGCGAGGAGTTGGATACTATTTTCAACCAGTGCGACTTTGGAATTGGCAGCTTAGGCCGCCATCGGGTGGGCATCCAGAAGATCAAGACGCTGAAAAACAGAGAATATGCGGCCCGGGGTATTCCTTTCGTCTATTCAGAAACTGATAGCGATTTCGACGAAAGGCCATACGTGCTGAAAGTTCCTGCTGATGAAAGTCCTGTCAATATCAACGAGATAATAAAATTCTATCGGCATCTTTCAATGGATGCTCAAGCAATCAGAGATTCTATCCAAAATCTTTCATGGAGACACCAGATGGAGATTGTAATAAATAGCGTATTGAAATGAAGAAGAGGATCTGCTTTTTAGTCGACAGCATTTTCAGCATTGGCGGAGTACAGCGTGTGACGGCCGTCATTGCAAGTGCTTTAGGCAAGGAATACGACGTGACCATTGTCACTTTCGACAAACCGGATACAAAGGACACCTCATTATACGGTTTGGAGGGTGCTCATCTTCATTACCGCCATTTCTCTTATCCTCAGATATCGAAAGCAGAGAAGAAAATATGCAAAGCCTATAGTTGGCTATACATGCGTTTCCAACCCCAATCCCGTTGGACTTCCATGCTCTACGGATTAAGTTCGTTTCCCCCGACATTGAGACGAGCGCTCACCAAGGAACTGCAAGACGGACACTACGACGTTATCATCGGTGTCCATGCTCCGTTGGCAGGACGGTTGGCTACAATGAAAAAAGACCTAAAAGGAGCCAAGACCATTGGATGGATACATAACTCATACGAAGCTCTATTTGGTAAGAAATATCTCTATATCGGCTATCTTCGGAAGCGTCATTATGTACACCAATTCCAACGTTTGGACAACGTTGTACTGCTTTGTCATCATGATATGGAAACATACCAGAAGTATGATTCCAAGTTCGCCCCCTCTGTCATTTACAATCCGCTAACCCTACAACCAGGTACGCCTTCCAACGGCACATCGAAACGTTTCCTCGCTGTTGGCCGCTTCTCACGGCGACACAAAGGATTCGACCTGCTCATCGAGGCTTTCAAACTTTTTGCACAAAAGGACGACGAATGGCAACTGGATATTGTTGGAGAAGGTGATGAGGGTCCTTTATACAGAGAACTCATCGGTAAATACCAGTTAGAAGACAGGATACACATCCATCCCTTTACTAACAACATCCAAGAATACTATTCCAAAGCACAAATATATGTACTCAGTTCCCGATGGGAAGGATTCGGATTAGTGCTTGTCGAGGCTATGGCTCATGGTCTACCTGTTGTTTCATCCGGCCTGCCTACCAGCCTTGAAATCATGGGCGACTTTGGCATCTACTTCAAAAACGAAGACATCAATGACCTTGCTGACAAATTGATGGAAGCCACTCACATCGACTGGCAGAAGAAATCGGAAGAAGCCTTACAGATTGCTCATAGATTTGACATAGGCCATATCACGAAACAATGGAAATCATTGATAGAACAATAATATGCAAATATGAACACAGACGACATACGCCAGAAACTGAAAGACAGTCCGCAGTTGAAACGACTATTGGACTGGTTTATCATGAATCAGCGCGATGCACGGCCAAGATGGTATGTGCGGCTGTTGGCTCCGCTATATCAGCATAGGGGACAAAGATCAAAGATTTACCGTTCCGTCAGGATGGACACCCCACCCTACCGCCGCTTCTCATTGGGGCAGCACAGTGTGGTGGAATCGTTCTGCTGCATCAATAACGCCGTGGGCGATGTCATTATCGGTGATTACACCCGCATCGGACTGCACAATACGATTATCGGGCCTGTTACCATCGGCAATCATGTCAATTTAGCCCAAGGCATCACGGTGACAGCTTTGAACCATAATTTCAGCGAGCCTGACAAACGTATTAACGAACAAGGAGTGTCCACAGGGCAGGTAGTTATTGGCGATGATGTATGGATAGGTGCCAACGCTGTCGTACTGCCAAATGTGAGCATCGGTTGCCACTGTGTCGTTGCAGCAGGAGCCGTAGTTACCAAGAATGTCCCCGACGGTTGTGTTGTCGCCGGAGTACCAGCAAAAATTATAAAAAGACTGTTATGAGAATAGGTATTGAAGCCCAGCGCATTTTCCGCAAGAACAAGCATGGCATGGACTATGTGGTACTGCAAGAGATTATTGAGTTGCAGAAGATGGACCACAGAAACGAGTATTACATTTTTGTGGCACCCGGTCCCGACAGGTGTCTGGAGGACACATCTAACGTACATATCATCGAGATTGAAGGAAACTTCTACCCCACCTGGGAACAGCTGTCATTGCCAAAGGTTGCCAATGAGGTTGGTGTCGAACTGCTGCACTGTACCAGCAACACCGCTCCCATCCGCTGCGACATCCCGTTGATACTGACACTCCACGACATTATCTTCCTGGAGCCGCGCGACAAGCAAAACAAGTCGCTCTACCAGAACTTGGGCTGGTTTTACCGCAGAATGGTGGTTCCGCGTATACTGAAGAAATGCCGACGCATCATCACCGTCTCGGAATTTGAGCAGAATAACATTATCAGCAAATTAGGACTGCCGCGCAAGCAGGTGGCAATGATTTACAACGGCTATAACAACTGGTTCCGCCCAATGGAGGATGCCGACTGTGTATTTGCCAAGTATATGGCCGAACGGGGGTATCTCTTTTTCCTTGGCAACACGGATCCCAAAAAGAACACCGAACGGACACTCATTGCATACTCCAAATACTTAGAACGTTCCAGCGTGAAGCGTAAACTGCTGATGGCCGACCTTGACCGCCATTACTTGAACGACATCATCGAGCGCAATCATATTGAGAACATTTTAAGTCACATCGAGATGCCCGGTTATATTGTCAATACCGACCTTCCTTACGTCTATAGTGCCGCTTTTGCTTTCCTCTACACCTCACTTCGTGAAAGTTTTGGCATTCCCCTGCTCGAAGCTATGGCCTGTGGCACACCTGTCGTTACTTCCGACACCTCGTCCATGCCAGAGATTGCGGGTCCCGACGCCATTCTCGTCAACCCGGAGAGTGCCGACGAAATTTGCGAACAACTGCTCAGATTGGAGAACGTCAAAGCGTTCTACCATCAACAGGTGGAAATGGGACTGCAAAGGGCAAAACTTTTCTCTTGGAAATACACGGCCGACCAACTGCTCAGCCTCTACGAAACCGTCTGGCGGGAGACAAGACATTAGTTTCAGTCAAACAAACTCAGCGAGAAGTCGGCCTGCGGCTTCTCCTCTTTGTCTTCAGCTACTTCTTGTATTCTTGTATTTCTGAATTCCAGCATCAGCTGGCGGGCGTCGGCATTGTTCTTGTTCAGCCGATAGTAGCCGCGACGCCCTGTCCTCTCTATCAGTGACTGTGCCGACTTGGAATTACGAAGCAGATACTTCCGCACATAGTTGCGTATCTCCTGCAGGTCAGGTTGAAAAAAGAACGTACAGTTCATGTTATAGACATGCTTTGCCAAGTGCTGCACACCTATTCCCAACTCCCCTACGTCGCTCAATATCTGAAGTATTTGCCTGTCGTATGCCATTCATTAAAAAAGGTCGGTAAATTTATGTTACCGACCTTTTTTTATCGTTGTTTTTTTGATTAGGCCAATGTAACCTTATCCTCAGCGCTCACGAGCTTGCCCTCCTTGAAGAGCCAGCCAAGACCGAGCAGGGTCTCTTCCTCAGAAATATTTGCAGCCTTTGCAATCTCTTTCACAGAGAGAGCCTTCTCTGCTGCTGCTAATGCCTGATAAACATCTCCTGCCTTGAAACCAGCGTTCTCAGCATTCACTGCGAGAGTAGCCTTTGCTGCCTTTGTTGCAGTCTTCTTCACGGTTTCGGTCTTCTTAGCTGCTGTAGCCTTTGTCTCAGTAGCCTTCTTTGTTGTTGCTTTCTTTTCTGCCATAATGCTTTAAAAATTAATACACGTATTGAAGTAAATATATTCTACTTTATTTTTGCGCTGCAAAGGTACTCGTTCTTTCTTAGACAACTTACTGATTTTTAGGCTATTTTTGGCAAAAGCGCATTATTCTTGATGTAAGTCAATTAGAAATCATCCCGAAAACTTGGATAATACAAAATAATTGTCTACTTTTGCACTTGAAAATAATTACACATTGAACTATGAACAAAAAAGTATTATTCCTTCTTTTGAACTTATTCTTCTGCTGCGCTTTTGTCAGCGCACAGGAGGCACAGAAAAGCGACCTCCAGAAACGTGCCGAGGCCGTTGACCCCAAAAAGAACATTGCTTCTGCCCGTTCTCTGTATATCCAAGCCTTCAACGACTATGCCAACAAAGGGCAGATTCGACAGGGGGTTGAGTGCGCTGTAAAGGCTACGGCCCTGTATTACAAAGAGAACTTCTATAAGGAAGCCTTCGACCTGTTACGCCGTACCGACCAGGTCATCACGTCCAGCAAGCAGAGTTCCAGTGACAAAGCCGCATCGCATTACCTGGTCACCAAGGAGCGCATGCAGATGTATATCAAGCTAAGGAAAAGCGAAAGTGCCAAGGACCAACTCAACATCATGGCCGCCCAGGCCAACCAATCCAACGACGAAGACGTAAAGAACGACCTGCTCTACAACCGAGCCATCTATTACTATACCTTCGGCCAGAATGCCCAAGGCAACGCGGTCTTCAAGGAGATGGCCGACAAGCTGACTTCCGAAAAGGAATACGACAAGGTGGACGAGGTCTATCAGACGCTGATAGCCAACGGCCGCAAGTCGGGTAATGCCAACATGGTGGCTCAATCCTACAGCAACTACATTATATGGAAGGATTCAGTAACTGCCTTGAAAAGAGCTGACGAGATAGGTGCGCTGAAGCAGCAGATTGCTGACAACGAGGCTGCCATCTCCGAGAAAGACAGTTCGTTGACCACACGCCAAGCCATCATCATCGGACTCTCCATCCTCGCGGCTATTTTGGCAGCAGCACTGGCATTTGGCGGCATAGTGCTGATGCGCTATATTTTGCTGACCCGTAAGCAGAAGAAGACCATCCGTCTGGCCAATGAGAGCAACGCCCTCAAAGCCAAGTTCATCAGCAACATGTCAGCTCAGTTGACGCCAACCCTGAAAAAGCTCGACAGCCGGATTCCCGAAGTGAAGGCCTTGCAAGAATTCTCTGACCACGTCCAGACCCTCTCGGAGTTGGAGAACGGAGAGAATACGGAAGTGGAGCTGAAAGACACCCAGATTCCTCAGTTCTGCGAAAGCCTGATGAACCAGATACGGAGCAAGGCCAAAAACAGCATCACCCTGACCGTTAACACTCCTAATATGCGCGCTAATATAAATAAGGAGTACGTTTCGCACATCCTGCTCCACCTGCTCAGCAACGCTGTCGAATACACCCCCGCTGGCGGCTCTGTCTGCCTGGAATTCAAGAAGCGCGGCCCCCACTCCTATCAGTTCTTGGTATCCGACACCGGCCAAGGCATTCCCGAAGATAAGCATGAAGACGTGTTCAAGCCCTTCCGCGAAATCCGCGACCTCACCACTGGCGACGGCCTCGGCCTGCCTATCTGTAAACTGATGGCACAGAAGATGAAGGGCGAACTCGACATCGACCCCAAGTACACCAAAGGCACCCGCTTCGTGCTGGACTTGCGAGAATAACAGCAATCACCTTTTTTAAGACATGAAAGCGAAGAGACTATTACTTAGCATGCTGTGGTTGGCAGCCACCGCCACTGTCAGCGCACAGATTCAGACCAATGCCGGTGTGCAGTACCTGCAATGCATGTCCAAAGACGTGTCCACCGACTTCAGCGACCTGTCGAACACCTACTTCCTGGCCGACTCGCTCGTCAGCTTTGACGCAGCAAAGGGCGAGGGACTGGTACAGTGGGACCGCTACCGTATGTCGCCGCGCCAGGCGTTCAACCTCAACGGCTACTGGCCTGTGCGCATGCAAATGCTCGACTTCCCAGATGCCGCCTACGACAATGACCCGCAGTTGCGCCTGCAGATAGAGTTCATCAATCCGCAGACAGCCCGCATACGTATGCTCACCACCCCCATCCAGCCGCAGGACGATGCCGCCGACCCCATGTTTTGCGACGACTTCAGGGCAACTCCCCACAAGGATGCCAAAGCAGCCGGATGGACGCTGGCACTCCCCAAGGGAGGTGAAGGGGGAGCGTACTATCGCAGTCCTTACGGTACCATCGAGCTTCAACGCTATCCCTTCCGCTTAGTGTTGCGCGATGCCCAGGGACGCATACTCACCCAGTCTCGTCATATCCGCGACAACGACTCCACCCAAGTCAAGCTACTGCCCTTCTCGTTCATCAAGCGCGGCAGCGACAACTCGCGTTCCGTCAACCCCGTATTCCTTCTCTCGCCAGGCGAGCGCATCTATGGTTGCGGAGAGTCGTTCACGTCGCTCAACAAGGTGGGACAGAAGGTACACCTCAGCGTCACCGACCCTCAGGGGCCTGAGACCGATGGCATGTACAAGCCCGTGCCCTTCTATTTCTCCAACCGTGGCTACGGTATCTTCATGCACACGTCAGCTCCCGTTACTGCCGATTTCGGTGCCTCCTACATCGGTGCCCAGCGGCTGTTCATGGCCGACGAGCAGATAGACCTCTTCGTATTCTTCGGACAGCCCAAGGACATCCTCGACCAATACACCAACGTTACCGGCAAGAGTCCCATGCTGCCCCTGTGGAGCTTCGGCACTTGGATGAGCCGCATCACCTATTTCTCGCAGGACGAAGGGCTGGAGATTGCCCGCCAGCTGCGCCGGCACCAGATTCCCTCCGATGTCATCCACTTCGACACGGGATGGTTCGGCACCGACTGGCAGTGCGACTACGAGTTTGCCAAGGACCGTTTCCAGGACCCTGTGAAGATGCTGAGTCAGCTCTCGAAGGATGGCTTCCACACATGCCTGTGGCAACTGCCCTACTTCACACCCAAGAACCGTTTCTTCCCTGAGTTAGTGGAGCGCGGCCTCCATGTGCAGAACGCTACCGGCGGCATGCCCGTCGAGGATGCCATTCTCGACTTCACCAACCCTGAGACCATCAGCTGGTATCAGTCCAAGATTGCCGGCCTACTGCGTCAGGGTGTCTCCACCATCAAGTGCGATTTCGGCGAGGCAGCTCCTTACAACGGCATCTACCACAATCATCGTGGCGGACTCTACGAGCACAACCTCTATCCACTGCGCTACAACAAGGCACTCTTCGAGGTGGTCGAGCGCTGTCATCCTGGCGAAGGCATCATCTGGGCACGCTCAGCCTGGGCAGGTTCCCAGCGTTACGCCCTGCACTGGGGTGGCGATGCGGCTACTAATAATATAGGTATGTTGGGCGACTTGCGCGGCGGCCTGTCGTTTGGACTCAGCGGATTTTCCTTCTGGAGCCACGACATGGGAGGCTTCGTCACGGCCTCGCCCGAGGACATCTACCGCCGCTGGCTGCCTTTCGGGTTTCTCTCCAGCCATACCCGTGCCCACGGAGCACCGCCCACAGAGCCTTGGCTCATCAGCGAGAGCTTCACCCAGGCTTTC
Source organism: uncultured Prevotellaceae bacterium (assembly GCA_947168395.1). Lineage (GTDB taxonomy): Bacteria > Bacteroidota > Bacteroidia > Bacteroidales > Bacteroidaceae > Prevotella. The sequence continues at coordinate 51,716 of CAMVLT010000001.1, forward strand.
CGCGAGTGTGCCGAGATGAAATACCGGCTCATGCCCTACGTCTATGCCCAGGCCAAGGACTGTTCGCAGCGCGGACTGCCCATGGTGCGTGCCCTACTTATCGAGTTTCCCGATGACCCCGGCGCATGGTTAGTAGAGGATGAATACATGTTCGGCTCACAGATACTCGTGGCTCCACTGCTTGAGAGTGGCAACAGCCGCACAGTCTATCTGCCCGACCAGGGCAACGGTCTCAAGTGGATTGACTACCAGACGGGACGCATCTATCCGAGCGGCTACCAGCAGATTGAGGCTGGCACCATCCCCTGCATCATCCTCGTCCGCGACGGCAGCCTCATTCCCCATGCTCCGCTGGCTCAGCGCACCGACCAGATTGACTGGAACGCCATCGAGCTGAAAGCATACAAAGCCTCCGCTCCTCACTCTACCGGACTCCTCTACAAGCCCGGTGACAAAGAGATTCAGCAAATACAGGAATAAAATTACCACGGACTACACGGACTGGCATATTCGTCCGTGTAGTCCGTGGCTAATAATATTGTTTACATGACTTGTTCCGGGGACACGCCCTCACCGTTGACGACGGGGATGTAATCTTCAATCATCACCTGACTACCTTTTTACCGTTATGTATATAAACACCTTTTGATGTACCTTTTGACGATGTACCATGTACTATTTTCCTACCCTGGAGGTCATACCACGCATCATCCGAATTGCGCACGGTACTTGGTACATCGTACACGGCAGTCGAAGAAACGTTGGACGAGTTCCTTGACAAACCTGATAAAGAGGATGATGTATGAATGTGACGATTAGTACTATAGACGAATTCGAACGTCATGTCCGACGATTGATAAAGAAGTACAAGTCGCTGTAGCCCTCCTTTATCATAGTTTTTTTATTTTGTACTGCCACTACTGACACCAACAACATAACCACTTGAAATAAAGGATGTTGCGTGGTGGCAGTATAGTGACAGTGATGGCAGTATAAGAGCGATTTTAACAATTCAGCGCACAATTTTGGGCACAAAAGGGGGCATTTCCGTTGCACATTGGACGGCGAGAAGTCGGGCGAAGGGGGCATCTAACTATACATTCCCATGGGGGGAACTCGATGTTCCCCCCATGGGAACCTGAAGTTCCCCCTATGGGAATGTCGGCTTAGCCCTACCCTAAGGTGGCTTTTAGAGGGCTTATTCTTTCTCTTCCATCACCACTTTCAGGTTCAGCTCGTCCAGCTGCTTCTGGTCCAGTTCGCCTGGAGCATCGAGCATGACGTCGCGGCCGGAGTTGTTCTTCGGGAAGGCTATGCAGTCGCGGATGCTGTCGAGCCCCGCCATGAGCGACACAAAGCGATCGAGACCGAAGGCGAGACCGGCATGAGGGGGTGCGCCATACTTGAAGGCGTTGATGAGGAATCCGAACTGTGCCATTGCCTTCTCGGGGGTGAAGCCAAGAATCTGGAACATCTTTTCCTGCAGTTTGCCGTCGTGTATACGGAGTGAGCCACCGCCCACCTCGACGCCGTTGCAGACGAAGTCGTAGGCTACGGCGCGAACTTTTTCGGGAGCCGTGTCCAAGAGGGGAATGTCGTCGGGGTTGGGCAGAGTGAAGGGATGGTGGGTAGCCATGAGCCGCTGCTCCTCGTCACTCCACTCGAAGAGCGGGAAGTCGACTATCCAGAGGCAGACGAACTTGTCCTTGTCGCGCAGTCCGAGCCGTTCGCCCATTTCCAAGCGGAGGGTGCAAAGCTGTACGCGGGTCTTGTTGGGCTGGTCGCCGCTCATGATGAGCACCAGGTCGCCGTCGTTGGCCCCCATTGCTGCCTTGAGCTGCTGCCACACTTCGGGTGCGTAGAACTTGTCGATGCTGGACTTGACGGTGCCGTCGGCGTTGAACTTGACGTAGACCAGGCCCTTGGCACCTACCTGTGGACGCTTCACGAAGTCGGTGAGCTGGTCGAGCTGCTTGCGGGTGTAGTCGGCACAGCCGGGCACGCAGATGCCGCCAATATACTGGGCATCGTTGAATACGGGGAAGGTTCCCGTGCCCTTGAGCACGTCCATCAGTTCGACGAACTCCATGCCGAAGCGCAGGTCGGGCTTGTCGGAGCCGAATCGGCGCATGGCCTCGTGCCACGTCATGCGCTGCAGCGGTGGCAGCTCCACGCCGCGCACCTCTTTAAATAAGTGACGGGCCAGGCCTTCGAAGATTTCGAGCACGTCCTCCTGGTCGGCAAACGACATTTCGCAGTCAATCTGTGTGAACTCAGGCTGACGGTCGGCACGCAGGTCCTCGTCGCGGAAGCACTTGGCTATCTGGAAGTAACGGTCGAAGCCTGAGACCATGAGCAGCTGCTTCAGCGTCTGCGGCGACTGGGGCAAGGCGTAGAACTGTCCGGGATTCATGCGGCTGGGCACCACGAAGTCGCGTGCTCCCTCGGGCGTTGAGCCGATGAGGATAGGCGTCTCGACCTCGATGAAGTTGAGGTTGTCGAGGAAGTTGCGGATAAGGATGGTCATGCGGTGTCGCAGCTCCAGGTTCTTGCGCACACAGGAGCGGCGCAGGTCGAGGTAACGGTACTTCATGCGTATGTCGTCGCCGCCGTCGGTCTGGTCCTCAATGGTGAACGGGGGTGTCAGACTCTCGCTGAGAATATTGAGCCCTGAGGCCAGAATCTCGATGTCGCCCGTAGGCATCTTGGGATTCTTCGACTGTCGCTCGCTGACGGTGCCCGTCACCTGCACGCAGAACTCTCGGCCCAGCTTGTTGGCCCGCTCACAGAGCTGAGCATCCTTCGACTCGTCGAACACCAGCTGCGTCAGGCCGTAACGGTCGCGCAGGTCGACAAAGGTCATACCTCCCATTTTTCGGGTGCGCTGCACCCATCCGGCCAAGGTCACCTCACGACCGGCATCGGTGAGCCTTAGCTCACCACAAGTGTTTGTCCTATACATCTTTTATAATATGTTTTTGAGAATTTCGGGTGCAAAGGTACAAAATAATTGAGAATTGACCACTGATTATTGAATTTTTTTTGTATCTTTGCACACGATTACCTACCGAACTATGATACGAAAGCGATATATCCTAAGTCTGCTGCTGTTGTTGGCAACTGTTGTACACGGTCAGAAGCGCGAGGTTCACATCCTTGCTGTCAACGACATACATGCCGCCCTCGAGGGCATGCCCCAACTGGTGGCCATCATCGACAGCCTGCGCACATGCTACCCGTCGCTACTGGTGTTTTCGGCCGGTGACAACATCACTGGCAATCCGCTGAGCGACAGGTACGAGCCATCGTCCTACCCCATCGTGTCGCTGATGAACCTGGCAGGCTTCAACGGCTCGGCCGTAGGCAACCATGAGTTCGACACCTACTCGCTGCCCGGGCTCTGCGGACTCTCCGCCTTCCGCTACATCTGCGCCAACATGACGGCTGACGACTCCAGCGGCGTACACACCGTGCCCTGCCAGGTGTTCGATGCCGAAGGCGTGAAAGTGGGCGTAGTGGGTGCCGTACAGATTAACGCGAACGGCACGCCCAATGCCCACCCCGACATGTTCCGGGGGCTGAAGTTCATGTCGCCGTTCGAGGCCGTCGGACGCTACGAGTGGCTGAGCCGCGAGTGCGACGTCACCGTTCTGCTATCGCACGTGGGTTATCAGGAGGACATCATGCTGGCCGACATGTACCCCTGGTTAGACGTCATCATAGGCGGCCACACCCACCGCCAGCTGTCGGAGAAGGAACCGCTGCACAACGGCGTGCTCGTCACCCAGAACCGTAACCTGCTGAACCGTGCCGTCCACATCACGCTGACCGTGGACAGCGGGCGCGTCACCGACAAGACCGCCGAATACATCATGGTGCGCTCATTCCCCAAGACGAACAAGGTGGCCGAGGCGATGGTGCGCGAGTTTACGGAGAACCCCTACTTCAAGCGCGTGCTGAGCCATGCCGAGGCACCGTTCAGCAACCGCAACGAAATAGGCACGATGGTGTGCGACGCCCTGATGGACGAGACGGGGGCCGACATTGCCCTGCTGAACTTTAAAGGCATCCGAGTCACGAAACTGCCCGCCGGCGACATCAGCATCGGTGACATCTACGAGATAGACCCCTTCGGCAGCAACATCGTGACACTGACCATGAAAGGCGACGAGCTGGAACAGTTCATCATCAAGTACGGCCAGATGAACACCTACAAGTTCCCCCACTTAGGCGGCATGCTGGCCGACGTGACACTCGACGCCCCCGGCAGCAACGACATTACGGCGGTGAAGCTGAGGGCGGCCGACGGCGGCAAATTCAACCGCAAGAAGACCTACCGCGTAGTGACCAACTCGTACGTCATAGCCACCAACAAGATGCCGCTGAAGGACACGCCCACCGTGCTGAACGCCTCCACCACGGATGCCGTCATACAGTACTTAGAGCAGCATCCGGCGGTGAACTATCAGGGCAAGAGTACGGTCCGCTACGTCACCAAATAAAAAATACGCGTTTTTACAGACGAAAATTTGGTAGTAAAGAAATAAATCGTTATTTTTGCAGCATATTTTTCGTAAACGAAAGCAGACATGAATATAACTTTAGTTATATAAAAGTTGAAAGAAGACTAATGTGAATACAACCCTCAATGATAAAGGAAATTAAGATGATGTGCATGACCGCACTTTTGGCAGGCTGCAACGCCGCTACCGACATGGAACAACAGATTGACGAGCTATACGGCAAGATGTCGCAGGAGGAGCGGATTGCCCAGCTGAGAAGCATCTACATGGACGACCTCTTCGACGAGAAGGGACAATTGGACACAGCGAGGTGCCGGCAGCTGATACCCTACGGCATAGGCCACTTCTCGCAGTTCTGCATGCAGAAGCCCCGCGACCCCAACGAGTTGCGCGACCGTGTGGCCGCCATACAGGACTGGCTGATGCGGAACACGCCGAACGGCATACCGGCACTCTGTCACGAGGAAGTGCTGACGGGCGTCAACACCCGTGGTGCCACCATCTATCCGCAGCAGATAGGTCAGGCCTGCTCGTTCAATCCCGAACTGGCCGAGCTGAAGACACAGCAGACGGCCACCGCCATGCGCCGCATGGGGGGCGTGCTGTCGCTGTCGCCGATGGTCGACGTGTGCCGCACGCCCAGCTTCAACCGCTTAGAAGAGTCCTACGGCGAGGACGGCTACCTGTCGGCAGTGATGGGCGTGGCCTTCGCCAAGGGCCTGCAACAGGGTGACATGAAAAAGGGCGTGGGAGCCTGTTCGAAGCACTACTTAGGCTACGGCGGCGGTGGTGATGCCAACGAGAAAGAAATGATGGAGGAGATATTGCTGCCCCACGAGACGATGATACGTCTGGCCGGCAGCAAGGCGGTGATGCCGGGCTACCATGCCGTACATGGCACCAACTGCGTAGCTAACAGCGAGATACTGCAGGACATACTGCGCGACTATGTAGGCTTCGACGGCATGGTGGTCAGCGACTATACGGCCATTGACCAGCTGCCTGATCTGGCAGACCCTGTGCAAAAGGCAGCGGCGGCCATCAATGGCGGCAATGATGTAGACTTCCCCACCGGCTCCAACTACCAGCACCTGCAGGAAGCCATCGACCAGGGACAGGTGAAGCCCGAAGTGCTGGAGCGTGCCGTGAAGAACGTGCTACGGCAGAAGTTCCGCGCCGGGCTGTTCGACAAGAACCCCTACCTGTACAGCATTGAGCAGATTACACTCGACACGCCCGAGGAACGGCAGACGGCCTACGACATAGCTACCCAGTCGGTGGTGCTGCTCAAGAACAACGGCATCCTCCCCCTCTCTCTTCACGCTTCGCCCGTCACCATCCTCTTGACTGGTCCCAACGCCAACACGATGTGGGCCATGTGCGGCGACTACTCGTTCCCCGCCATGACCTACTTCTGGAAGCGGAACATGGAAGACCTCGACCATCCGCACGTGGTCACCCTCAAGGAAGGCTTGGAGAAAACCCTCTCAACGTTGAACGCGCCGCTCGACCAAAGGACGCTTGCAAGGCAAGAACGTCCAACGTTCAACATTCTCTACTCCCGAGGCTGCGACTGGACGGAGGAGATTGAGACAAAGTTCTCGGAACTGGGCGACGAACGTGCCTGGGAGTACGAACTGCTGCACCGCAAGGTGGACTCGGGCGAGAATGCCGACAAGGCCGAAGCCCTCGGCATGGCCAAGCGTAGCGACATAATCATTGCCGCCGTCGGCGAGAACGTGATGCTGTGTGGCGAGAACCGCGACCGGCAAGGACTGCGCCTGCCCGGCCGTCAGGAGGAGTACGTCAAGGAGCTGCTCAATACGGGCAAACCCGTGGTGCTGGTCATCTTCGGCGGTCGTGCCCAGGTGGTGTCGGGCATTGCCGAACGCTGTGCCGCCGTCATTCAGGCCTGGTATCCTGGCGAGGAGGGCGGCAACGCCGTAGCCGACATACTCTGCGGCAAGGTGTCACCCTCGGCGAAGCTCTCGGTCAGCTATCCCAACGCCGAGGTCTACGAGCCGATGTGCTACAACTACTCGGCACAGCAGGACGCTCGCGTCCAGTGGCCGTTCGGCTATGGTTTGAGCTATACTACCTTTGAGTACAGCAACCTGAAGATGGCCGAGGAAGCCAAAACCACCGACGAGGCCATCACCCTGACGTTCGAGGTGAAGAACACGGGCATGATGGCTGCCGACGAGATAGCCCAGATATACCTCTCGCCCACAGCTGCCGACCAGCCAATACGTCCCATCCAGCTACAGGGCTTTGCCCGTGTGCCGCTGCAACCCGGTGAGCGCAAGACGGTGAAGGTGAGGCTCAACACCGAACAGTTCGGATACTACACCAACGAGGGGCAGCGCCAGTGGAACATCTGCCCTGGCACTTACGCCGTCAAGGTGGCAGCCTCGTCGACCGACATACGCCTCCAGAAGCAGGTCACACTGAAAGGCGGCCCCGTCGCCAAGCCCCTGCGCGACCGCTACTTCTCGGAAGCTACCGTGCAATAAATGGGCAACGGACAAACACGGACAGAAAAAGAAGTCCGTGAGAATCCGATGCTAAAAGTGAAATAGTATAACCCTAAATAGTAAAATTATGAACCTAAATGAAAAATTCGTCATCACGATCAACCGTGAACTCGGCAGTGGTGGCCGCACCGTCGGAAGAAAATTAGCCGAGAAGTTAAATGTCCCCTTCTACGACAAGGCCCTGATCAATGCCTTAGAGAAGAAGTACCACCTCACAGTAGAAGAAATAGAGCGACTGAAAGGCCGTGAACACAGTTGGTGGGCTGACTTCAAGCGCGTAGTGTCTATCGGCAAGAGCGTATCCGACGAGATCTACTATCAGGTGGAGATGGGCGAGGAACCCGACATCCTGACCACCGACGATATGTTCAAGGCCGAGGTGGAGATTCTGAAAGGCATCGCCGAGGATGAGTCGTGCATCGTGGCTGGCCGCAGCGGCTTCTTCGTGTTCCGCAAGCACCCCAATCACCTGAGCATCCTCATCCAGGCCTCGATGGACTTCCGTGTGGCTCGCGTTGCCCGCAAGAAGAACATCACCCCCGAGGAGGCCACCAAGATAATCAATAAGGTAGACAAGATGCGCGAGAACTACGTCAACAAATACACCAAGTGCTCACGCTACGACGCCCGCAACTACGACCTCGTCATCTCGGCCGACGGAAAAACGGAGGATGAGATTGTAGATATCATCCTCCGGTTTATAGGGTAAAGCCTCTTACTTCTGAATCGGCAGCGAGTCGGCCTGTTCCAGTATCATGTCGGCCAACATGGCGTTGGCATCGGCCTTGCCATTGATGGTGTCGTAGACGAACTTCAGGCCGTCACGTCCGCCGTTGTGCTTCAGCACATACACAAGACACAGGTACTGCAAGCCCACACTCTCAGACAGGATGTCGAGGTCGGTGAGGGCCAGTTGTGACAAAGCCAGCTGGTAGGCATCGTCGCTGTTCTCCTCGATGAAGCGCTGCACGTCGCCAAGCGTCTCGAAGCCAAACGACTCTAACAGCGGCAGGTACGACATCATCGTCAGGGGATAGATTTCGGCCTGATTGACGGCGGCAATGCGCTTGTTAAGCCGATTGAAGGGATGTGTGGCGAGGAAACTGCGGAACGAGTCGCCCGACAATGGAACGTCGTCCAGCCGCCCGCTCTTCACTAACGATTGTATCTGGCGGCGGTAGTCGGTCATCACCGTACGCAGACGGCTAAACTCGTCGTCGGCCAGTTCCAGCATACCCGCCAAGCGGCTGAACTGCCGCCGGTACTCATCAGGCAACTTCACCTCGCCCTTGTAGCCAATGTCGTGCTCGATGGTCGACCATACGTGCTGTAGTGCCGTACGCATCTGCAGTTCAAAGCGTATGCTTCCTTCGCGCAGCCGGCAGATGTAGTGCAGCGAGTTGTAGCCAAAGCTGTTCAGCTGGTGCAACTTGCGCTTGTCGACACTTTCCTGCCAGTCGACGGAATAGAGGCCCTTGGCAATGGCCGCCACCTTGTCAACCTCGTCGGTATAGAAGGTGATGATGCGCACGCCCACCAGGTCGGTGATGTCGGTGATACTCCCATACTTCGCGCCCTTCCGCTCCAGTTTCCCAGCCAGCGACTTTTCAGTCTTCACACGGTATTCCATAGCGGTGACGTAGATGCCCTGTTGCTGAATGGCATTTCTCAGCAGGTCGTAAACCTTCTGTGCCAGCGGCTCCAGCGTAGGCAGCAGTTCACGGAACTGCTGCATCAGCGCCTCCCCATGAGGGTCTAATTGAATAGTACTATTATCCATAATTCGGTATTTATCGTAACGGGTTGCAAAAAAACAAGAGGCACAGAGGATAAATGTATGACTCTGTGTCTCTTGTCATTGTATTATGTCATTACTCCTTGATGTTCGGCAGTTCGAGGCCGATACCCTTCTTGCGGTCGACGGCCTTCAGGACGAAGCCCAGCACGAGAGCGGCAACACCGAGGCATGCCAGCATAATGAGCGGGGCGGTGTAGTCGAACTTCGTGGGGTCGGTAACGCCGGGATTGGTAGCATCAAGCACCTTGCCGATGAGCAGCGGGAAGAGCCACAGACCGATGTTCTGTATCCAGAATATCAAGGCGTAGGCCGAACCTATGACCTTGGCATCGACGAGCTTCGGCACACTGGGCCACAAAGAAGCGGGAACCAGCGAGAACGAGGAACCCAGCACCAGAATGGTGACGTAGGCAATGATGATGCCGCCGACGGTCGACTCCTTGAACAGGGGCAGCACGAAGGCAAAGGTAAGGTGACAGGCAATGAGCAGCAGCGAACCGAGGATAAGCATCGAGGCAGCCTTACCCTTATGGTCGACGTAGCTGCCGAGAATCGGCGTGATGAGCACAGCGAGCAGGGGGAAGACAGCGAAGATGGACTCGGCCGACTGGCGCATGTAGCCCATATAACAATAGGTGATGAGTGCCACGATGGAAAGTCCCAAGAGGCCATACTTCATGTTGAGCTTCTTCTGGAAGTTGCTGGCAAAGCCGGCAGCAGCAACGATGAGCATGATGACGTACTGCACGATGGTGACATCGGGCTGTGCCCAAAAGGAATCGGCGGCAGGGGCTGTCAGCGTCAGGTTGCACTGCAGCATGTTGACGGCATACTTCTGGAAGGGGAAGATGGCCGAATAGTAGAGCACGCAAAGCAGGGCGACAAGCCAGAAGCCACTGTCGGTCAGAATCTTACCCAGGTCACTGACCTTGAAGGGGTCATCCTTCTCCTCAGCCTCACCCGTCTGTGCGTCGAGCTTCTGGTCCATCACGAAGTAGACGATGGTCATGATGAGGGCGATGCACATGAGCACCACGCCAAAAGCCACCGAACGACTAACGCTGACCTGACCGCCAAGACGGGCAAAGAAGGGCGAGAAAATCATGCAGGTGGCCACGCCAAGACGAGCCAGTGCCATTTCCGAACCCATAGCCAATGCCATCTCACGGCCCTTGAACCACTTGACGATACCACGGCTCACCGTGATACCCGCCATCTCGCAGCCGCAGCCGAAAATCATGAAACCACAGGCAGCGAACTTGGCCGAAGCAGGCATACCCTCATAGAAGGGCGACACACCCAGCTCGTCGAACAGCGGGATGTAGTTGAGGTTCTGGGTGAACCAGACCTCGAGCGAGCTGCCTATGAAACTATCACTGACAGCATACCACTTGATGCAAGCACCAATCAGCATGACAGCGGCCGATAGCACAGCAGTGAAGCGAACCCCCATCTTGTCGAGAATGATACCGGCAAAGATGAGGAAGAACGCAAACACATTCAGGAACACCTCGGAACCCTGCATAGTACCAAATGCGGTAGAGTCCCAGCCTCGGGTCTCCTGCATCAGGTCCTTGATGGGCGAGAGGATGTCCATGAAGATGTAGCTGCAGAACATGGCCAAGGCCAACAGCAGCAAAGCGCTCCACCGCATAGCGGCGGAGTCGCGTAATGTCTTTTGGATAGCCTGTGACATTTTTACTTCAGGAGTGAAGCACGAGCTTCAGCAATCTTTTCCTTTGCTTCAACCATCTGAGCCTTCAGCTCATCAACGGTAACAGCATTGAGCACGGTGAGGGGCTCGACAGCCTTAGCAACAGGTTCGAGTTCGGGGTCGTACTCGGTCAGGCGATTCAAGGCATCCTGAATGAGGATGATACGGAACGTCACGTTGGCAGCAGCATCATCGTTGAAAGCAGCGATGAACTTGTCGGTGTTCTGCGAGGTGACATAGAGCTGCTCAACAAGCGAGGTAGCCACAATCTGCCAGAAGTAGTTGATGCGGCCATTCTCGTTCATGGCGTCATACAGCGTCGTAGTAGCCTCGTAGATGTTGGCAGCATCATCGATAGCCTTGAACGAGGGGTCGTTGATGTCGGCAGCCAGCTTGGCAATAACCTTGTCGTATTCGTCAACGGGCATGTCGTAGAGCTTAGCCACTTCCTTGTCGACCTCGATAGCGCTCAGCACGCGATACTTCTCTGAGAGCGTCATAGCCTCATCGGCAGCAGTGAGATCCAGCAGATAGTCGGGCTTCACCTGCTTCTCGGCGTCGCTCAGTGAGATGGCACCGTCCTTCATGACGACAGGCAGCTGCTTCAGCTTACCCAGTTCAGAGGCGAGACTATCGAAGTGCATCTTGATGCTGGCCTCAATCTGCTCCTGCTCGAAACTCTTCAAAGAGTCCTTCTCTTCAACGTTCTGAGCACCCTTGTTGCCTCCGCATGCTGCGAAGGTCATTGCTGCGAAAGCCACAGCGATAATTGATAATTTCTTCATTGCTTTAAAATTTTAGTTATAAATAATAATGTTTATCTTTATCTATGAATTGTCACTCTTGCGGACATACCGCCCAGGACAGTCAGTAAGCAGCAGCACGGCAGCGATGATGCACATCAGCAGCAGTACGGCCATATTGAACCAGAGGGTCTTCACGGGCGTGCTGCCAAGTATCTTCACACTGCTGTAGAACGGTGCACGTCCCACATGGCTTGCAGGTGTCAGGAATATCAGTCCAGCACGGGGTACGATGTAGTTGTCGACCACGTCGAGCATCCGCCCCTGATCGGCCCCCACCACAAATTCTTCCAGTTTCAGGTTGTAGTTGTCGCGCTTCAGCTGCAGCATGGCTTCCCTACCCTCCTTGCGCAAGAAGCTGGCCATCTGACGGTCGCCAGCCAAGGTGGCAGCATTGCCGCGCTTGGTGAGTATCTGCTCGGCCTCCTTGAAATACTTGTGCAGCGATTCGTAGTCCTCCTTCCCCTTGTAAGGCTCCATGCCACAATAGGCAGTCAGCACGGGCAGGTTGGTACGTATGACCTCCAGATGCGAGGCAGGCACCTCCTTGCCGCGTTTCTGCTTGTCCTTCATCGTCTCAAGCTGCGACTCCAGTTCGTAGAGGAAGCCCATGTTATAGTACTGGGTCTCATACTTCTGGCGGTCAATCTCGAAGAAGGGACGCTCGTAGTCGTTGTCGGTGAATGACGTGACGGCCAGTGCCTCGTATGACCAACGCGAGGGGATGAGATCGCCTATCAGGGGAACATTACCCGTCGTGCTCTTCGGCGTCAGGTCCGAGAAGCTGACAACGAGTCCGCAGAGCAATATCTGGGGAATAAGCAGCATGGGAATACTGATGTAGATGGCCACAACCGAACTGAGACACTGCGACAGCAGCAATCCCGTCAGATTGGCCAACAGGGCCGTCATGAACAGGATGAGCCACCACACGCCAAACAGTCCTTGCAGCCCCATAATGGTATTACCTATTATAATAAACAGGAACGTCTGGAGCAGCGAGACACCAGCCATGAAGATAATCTTCGACCAGATGTAGCTGCCATACGACAGCCTCAGGAACTTTTCGCGTTTCAGCAATGCACGGTCCTTGATGATTTCCTCGGCCGAACCGCTCATGCCGATGAAAGTGGCCACGATGACCGACATGAAGAAATAGCTCACCAGGTTCTTGTTGTCCATCACCGAATAGCCTTCGGGCGGAGCATAGCGGGTAAGCATGGCACACACCACCGCCAGCACGGGGGCTTCCAGCAGGGTGATGAGCAAGTATTGCAGGTTGGTTATCTTGGTCTTGAAATTACGATGCAGGAAGATGGCCAACTGCTTCAGGGGACCAGGCTTGCGCTGGTCTGACGGCGGCACGTCACCCACTTTAGGCTGTGACAGCTGCTCACGGTTCTTCAGGTACAACTCGTGCCACTCCTGGGGCGTCATCTTACGCTCGTCAGACACCTCGCCACTACCGGTAAGTGCCTTCTCGTCGATGATGTTGAGCACAATCTCAGGATTCACATTGCCACAGGTGGGGCAGGCACTGGTCTCGGCATCGGCATAGCAGGCAGCCTCCTTGAAGTAGGTGATGGCATCAATGGGATTGCCATCGAATACGGGATAGCCGCCACGGTCGAGCAGCCACAGGCGGTCGAACAGTTTGTAAACATCGCTCGACGGCTGGTGGATGTTCACCACGATGAGCTTGCCCTTGAAGGTCTGCTCTTTCAGCAGGTTGATGACCTTCTCAGTATCGGCTGACGACAATCCCGACGTAGGCTCATCAAGGAAGAGCACAGCTGGTTCGCGTATCAGCTCAAGGGCAATGTTCAGTCGTTTGCGCTGACCGCCGCTGATGTATTTGTTGATGGCCGAGCCTACCTTCAAGTCCTTGGCAGCATCAAGCCCCAAGTCCTTCAGCGTCTTCATGACACGGCGGTCAATCTCGGCATCGGCCATACCCTCGAAGCATAGTTTGGCCGTGAACCACAGGTTCTGGTAGACAGTAAGTTCCTCAATCAGCAGGTCGTCTTGCGGCACAAAACCTATCAATGCTTTGGCGGCTGGCTCGGAGATGTCGTGTCCGTTGATGGTGATGGTGCCCTCCTGAGGAATCAGGCTGCCGTTGAGTATCGAGAGCAGCGTGGACTTACCCGTGCCCGAACCACCCATGATGGCCAGCAGTTCTCCGCTGTGCAGGGTGAAGCTCAGGTCGTGCATACCATTGTCGCTGTTGGGGAAACGGAAATTGATGTCACGCCCGCAGAACTCAACGGCCTGCATCTTGTCGGAAGCCTTGCCATTGCGCTGGTTGTAGGCATCGACAATGGTGGAATAGTAGAGCGGCTTGCCGCCCTTACCCTTCAGCACACTGCTCTGCAGCCATACCTGATAGGTGCCCGAGAGCACCGGCACGTCGTTCAGCAGCACCACGTCGCCACCCGTATAGGTGAAGATGAGCAGTCCCATACCAGGTTCGAAGAGAGTCTTCAACTGGCCATCGGTGTCGTCCAACTGGTGCAGCAGTACGTGCTCAGTCTCGTGGTTGCTTACGTAGTCGGTAAAGTCCTTTAACAAAGTATCAGGGATATGGAACTCGTCGGCCATCGCACGGAACATCTGGGTAGCTCCTCCCTCCTTGTAGCCGCAGAACTCCATGAGGCGCAGCAACAGCAGCGACTCCTCCTTGGCCGAGATTTTTCCGTGCAGATTGGAGCAGATGCCACTGACTACCTGCTGGGTGTCAAGCCCATCGGTCATCTCGTAGGCCATCCGCATATCACTGTACAAATCGACGTAGGTGTCGATATTTCTGATGCCAAAATGATGGCGCAAATAACTTACAAGCATGGCCTTTGCCCATGCTTCATCCACTTGTTCCTCCTTACCGAATAGAGCGAACAGGCTAAGGAAACTCGATAATATAATGTCGGTCATTTCGCTTTGCTATCTCTCCATTTATACAATTTTGCTTGCAAATTTACGAAATAAATCTGATAGGCATATTCTACATGGGTTAAAAAATCCTAAAACTTATTTCAGCCATCGGTCAAGCCACCCAAAGTAGGTACGCTGCCAGAGTATTCCGTTCTGAGGTTTGAGCACCCAGTGGTTCTCATCGGGGAAGATGAGTAGCTGTGCCTCGATGCCCCTCATACGGGCCGCATTGAAGGCACTCATGCCCTGTGTGGCATTGATACGGTAGTCCTTTTCACCATGTATGCAGAGTATGGGTGTGTCCCATTTGTCGACGAACCGGTGGGGCGAGTTCTCGTAGGTACGGCGGGCACGTGCTGTCTGGTCTTTGTTCCAGTAGGCATCGTCATACTCCCAGTTCGAGAACCAGTTCTCCTCGGTCTCGGTGTACATAGCCTCCAGGTTGAAGGCACCGTCGTGGGCGATGAAGCACTTGAAGCGCTTGTCGTGGTGGCCAGCTAAATAGTAGACGGAGAAGCCGCCGAACGAGGCGCCAACGGCACCCAAGCGGTCCTTGTCAACGTATGGCAGGTTCTGGGCGGCATCGTCGATGGCAGCCAGATAGTCCTTCATGCACTGACCAGTCCAGTCGCCGCTAATCTCCTCCAACCACTCCTGTCCGAAGCCTGGCAGTCCACGACGGTTGGGAGCCACAATGACGTAGCCCTGCGAGGCCATGATGAAGAAGTTCCAGCGGTAGCTCCAGAACTGCGAAACGGGACTCTGCGGGCCACCCTCACAGAAGAGCAATGTGGGATATTTCTTCGTGGCATCAAAGTTCGGGGGCAGTATAATCCACGTCAGCATCTCTTTGCCGTCGCTGGTTTTCACCCACCGCTGCTCAACGGAAGGTTTGCCAAGCTGGTCAAGTATCTCCTTGTTCACTTCAGTTATCTGCGAAGCTTTCGTGTCGCTGATGCTGTCGCCAGGAGTCACTACATAAAGGTCGGCAGGAGCCGTAAAACTGTGTCGCTCAGCCAGCACAGCCTTGTCGTTCAGCATCTGCAGCGAGCCGAAGTCAGCCCATTCGTTGGTCAGCTGCTTGACCTCACCCTGCAGGTTGGTACGGTAGAGGTTCTCAGTGGCGTGCCATACACCTATATAATATATAGTCTTCGAGTCGGGTGCCCAGCAGTAGTCGTCGACATTGGAGTCGAACGACTCGGTAACGTAGGTCTTAGTGCCCTCCTTCAGGTCATAGACGCAGAGTCGGTTGCGGTCGGCCTCGTAGCCGTCACGCTCCATCGAGAGCCAGGCCACGTAGCGGCCGTCGGGCGAGAACTTGGGGTTGGTGTCGTAGCCCACGTTCATGTCTTTCAGGTTCGTGTTGACGAACTGGTTCTTGAGTGACTTCGTGGGGTCGAGCAAGTTGTCAATCTCGTAAGGAACTGTGCCATCGGACACCACGCCCCACTCATGGTTCTTGCAGAGGTTCTTGGTCTTGCTCATGTCGCCGCTCTCTGCGTCGTAGAGGAAGATGTCTGAATCGGTCGAGACGCTGTAAGACAGTCCCGTCTTGCAACGGCAGGTGAAGGCGATGAACTTTGAGTCCACGCTCCAGGCCAGCTGCTCCATGCCGCCGAAGGGCTCCATGGGGCACTCGTAGGGTTCGCCCTCAAGGATATCCTTGCCATCGGTGGCGATGGAAAAGCCGTCGCCCACACTGTAGAGGAAGGGGTGCTGGATGGACTCTACGTAGTGGTCCCAGTGGCGGTACATCAGGTCATTCACCACGCGGCCGGTAGCCTTGGGCAGGTCGTCAGGGTTCTTCTGGATAATCTCGTTGAAGGGGATGCTCTTCAGCACGATGACCTGCTTTCGGTCGGGCGAGAACATGAAGCCCTCCACCTTGCCCTCAGTCTCCGAGAGCTGCTTGCGACTGCCGCCGCCGAGGTTCATCTTCCACACTTCGCCGCCCTTCAGGAAGGCGATGGTCTCGTCATCGAGCCACTGGGCGTCTGTCTCGTTGTCGGCATCGGTGGTCAGCTGGCGCTGCTCACTGCCGTCGGCATTCATCATCCAGAGCACCTGATGGTTGGCGTTCTCCTTGACGCTGTAGTAGCCCATCTGGAATACGATGTGCTGCCCGTCGGGCGATGCCTGGTATCCGCCTATGCGGCTCATAGCCCATAAAGCCTCTGGGGTCATCTGGCCGTTCTCTATCTGTACGGTTTGCTTCTCTATGTTCACTTTGTCACTCTCTTTCTGTGAGCCGCATGCCGCCAACAGCAGGACGGCCGCAGCCATTGTTGTCACTCGCTTCATCATAGTCGTAATATTTGAGGTACGCGATTATTTCTTGGAGTTCATTCGCTGCCGCTGCAGTTCCTCAGCCTGCTTCTGCATGGCTTCGAGGCGGGCTGCCAGGCCGCTCTGCTTCTTCGGGTTAGCCTTGTTCTCCTTGTAGCGGGCCTCGAGTATGGCCAACAGCTTCTCGTCGTCAGTAGTCTTGCGGAGCACGAACATGATGATTGACGAGAAGAACAGCGAGATGAAGTAGTAGAAGTTCAGACCGCTGGAGTAGTCGTTGAACATGAAGAAGAACATCAGCGGCATGAGGTACATCATCCACTGCATCATCTTCATCTGCTCAGCCTGTGCGCCTACCATCTGGTCGCGCTGCTGACGCATGGTGAACCATGAGTACAGTATGTTGGAGCCGCAGAACAGCAGGCACGACAGTGACAAATGGTCGCCGATGCCCCAGATGTGGCTGCTCCACGAGATGATGGGGTCGTAGGTAGCCAGGTCCTCCATCCAGAGGAACGACTGTCCGCGCAGCTGGATAGCGTTGGGCACAAACCAGAACATGGCAATCCAGATAGGCATCTGTATGAGCATAGGCAGACAGCCCGACAGCGGCGACACGCCGTACTGCGAGTACATCTGCATCATGGCCTGCTGCTTCTTCATCTGGTCCTCGGGCTTGTCGTACTGCTTGGTGGCCTCGTCGAACTTGGGCTTCAGCACGCGCATCTTGGCCGACGACATATAGCTCTTCTTCACCATCGGGAAGGTGATGGCTTTCAGTATCAGGGTGATGAGTATCAGCACTATACCCATCGAGAAGCCCCACGAAGCGAGCCAGTCGAAGACGTAGAGCGTGAACCAGCGGTTGATGAGCCTGAACAGCCACCAGCCGAGGTTGACAAGCTGCTCGAGGTCAAGGTCCTTGCCAAAGCGGCTCTGCTGCTCTACATCCTGAATCAGCCGGAAGTCGTTGGGGCCGATGTACATCTCAAACTCCGACGGCTGCTGACCCGTGGGGTCGAAGGCAGTACGCAGCTTGGCATCGAACTGCTTCAGATAGCCCGACTCCTTCTGGTCCTGCACGCTGCTGAGAGAGGCGCCGCCAGCGAAGTTGTCCTTCGAGATGAGGGCAATGCTGAAGAACTGGTTGCGGAAGGCCACCCAGTCCAACTGCTCCTCGATAGTCTCTGTCTCGTCAGCCGTTTCCGACAGGTTGTCGGTAGAGCCATCGTGAGCCTCCTTGTAGAACAGGCCCGTATAGCGGTTCTCAAAGTAGTAGCCCTTCTCCTGCTGGCGGGTGTGGTCGCTCCATGCTATGTCCATCTCCTTGTAGGTAGGAGCAAAGTGCCCGCCCAGCCCATTGGCCGTCAACGTGAAGTACAGTAAATGGTCGGGGCCAAGGTGGTAGTCCAGCACGATGCTGCCACCGTCGGCAGCCCGAGCGGTCATGGTAACGGTAGAGTCGGTATGGTTCGACGGGGTGAAATACAGGTTCTGGGTGATGATATTGTCCTGCTTTCCAGCCAAAAGGAAGTTCAACTGCTGGTCCTCACCGTCAAAGAGGGTGACGTCCTTGTTACCATCCTTATCGGCAAAATTCTTGACTACAGCCTTCGAAATGGTGCCACCCTTGGTGTTCAGCGTCAGTTCCACCTTACTGTTCTGCAGCACCACCCGGCTGTCCTCGCCGCTCAGTGCGGCATAGAACATGTTGGACGAATCGTTCTTGGCAGCCTCCTCGGCCTTCGCCTTCCGGGCGGCTTCTTCGGCCTGCTGCTTCTTAGCGTTATCCTTCATGACAGCGGCTATGCTATCCTCCATGCGCTGGGCTTCTATCTGCTCCGCCGAGGGCTGGTTGTACCAGCTGAAGCCTATCAGCACCAGCGCTATCAATACAAATCCAATAACTGTGTCTCTGTTCATTTCTATTCTGTTTTTACATTTTACAAACCAATTCGACTGCAAAGGTACGAAGATTTTTATTGCTAAAAAAGTAAAAAGGTAAAAAAGTAACGGTTTATTCTCTTTTTTTACCTATTTGCTTTTTTACTTCTCTACTTTTTATTAACTTTGCACGCAGAATTATGAGAAAACTTGCATTATCCATCGCGGCAGGACTGACGCTCAGCATCAGCGCCGCACAGCCAAACGACTCGGTGAACGGACGTCTGTACCGCCTGTTTACACCGATGACATTCTATCACAACGTGTCTGGCAATCTGCTGGACCTGAACAGTAGCAGTGACGATGTGGACGAGACCGTCGACCGTGTGCTGATGAACGTCTACCTGAACCGCCCCGACTTGGTGGAGGCCACCGAGACCCAGCTCGAAGAGTCAGGCTCGCTGCGCGAGGACCTCGACCAGCCCATCGAGCAGCAGGTGGAGTTCGTCGAGCATGCAGCCCCCATGCCCGAAGACCCACAGATTGAGCCTGCGGAAGTGGAGGTGACCAAACCCAAATTCTGGACTCGAAAGGCCGACGGATTCCTGCAGTTCATGCAGAACTACGTCAGCGGCAACTGGTACAAGGGCGGCGAGTCGAACTATTCGGCCTTAGGAAGCCTCACCATTGAGGCCAACTACGACAACAAGGGCAAGTGGAAGTGGGACAACAAGCTGGAGGCCAAGCTCGGATTCCTCACATCACGCTCAGACTCGCTCCACAAGTTCAAGTCGAACGAAGACCTGCTGCGTCTGACGTCGAAAGTAGGTCTGCAGGCCACCAAGCGCTGGTACTACACGCTGCAAGTACTGGCATGGACGCAGTTCGCACGAGGCCTGAAGTCAAATGACCACCGCACCTACTCAGACTTCTTCTCACCCTTCAACCTGAACGTTGGTCTCGGTATGGACTACAAGGTTGAGGCATTCGACAAGAAGCTGACGGGCACCATCAACCTCTCGCCCATCGCCCTGAACTACCGATACGTGGACCGCACGCAGTTTGCCAACCAGAACTCAGAGCATCCCACCGACTACAGCTGGTTCCCGTCACGACACGGCATTGACGACGGCAAGCGTCATCTGCTGGACCCCGGTTCGCAGCTGACTGCCGACCTGACGTGGAAACTCACTGAGAACGTCACCTGGAAAAGCCGACTCTGGGGATTCACCTCCTACCATCGCGGTGAGATTGAGTGGGAAAACACCTTCCAGTTGAAGGTTTCGAAGTACATTTCGGCCAACATTTTCCTCTATCCACGCTTCGATGACGGCAACGTCTGGGACGAAGACCTCGGCTACTGGCAGTTCAAGGAGTACACCTCCATCGGACTAAGCTACTCATTCTAAGCCACTTAGCCCTCCCCTCGCCTTGAAGGGAGGGCAGTAGCGCTTAGTAAAAACGATGACGATGACACCGATGACACCGATGACAGCGGCATTTATTTGTCATCGCTATGTGGATTTAGATATTCATTATTATATATTATTATAATAATATATAATAATGCTATTGTAAATTACCCTACCTCCAAAAATATAAATACCCCCACTGTCATCGGTGTCATCGTCATCGCTGTCATCGGTGGGGGTAAGTTTTGCATATTTATGCAGTCCAAGATTAACCGTAAGCAACCACACAGTTTACCGTAATCAAGCCTACACGTTACCGTAAGTAAACCTCCGCTTTACCCTACCCTGCCCAAAGCCATAACCGCCCCGAATGTTTATGCAGAAAAATGCATAAATATACACACAGCAGCGATGACAGCGATGACAGCGATGACGATGACAGCGATGACAGTGGGGCTATTTATATTTCTGAAGGACGTTCAATATGATGGTTTCCAATTATCATTTCCATCCACAATTTAACATAACGACCACGAATATATGCGATACCCGTGGCTTTTCGTATTTGTCCCATTTCATTTTAGTTAGTTTTCGTGTCCCCGTAATCACGTCAGTAAAAAAACATACGGCTTCTTAGGATGCATTCCAAAGAAGCCGCATGATTGTCATTCCTTTTTCATTTCTTCTCTTCCATCGTTCCCTCGATGTAGAGGCGGGTCATTTCAACCTTGCCGTTGGTACGCACGGTGATGGACTTCTTGAAGTGGCCGGGGAACTTGCCGGTGCCGTTGTAAGTCACCTTGATTTCGCCCTTCTTGCCCGGCTGGATGGGTTCCTTGGTGTACTCAGGAACGGTGCAGCCACACGAAGCAACAGCCTGGTTGATAACCAGGGGCTGGTCGCCTGTGTTGGTGAAGGAGAAGGTTGTAGATACTACAGGAGCCGACTCCGAGAACTTGCCAAAGTCGTGAACCAGCTTGTCGAACTTGATTTCGGCCTGAGCCGAAGCGAAGGCGATGCCACAGACGAGCATCATCGTTGTAAGTACAAATTTTTTCATAATTCTTTCCTTATTTTTACCTTTTTACTTTTTTTACTTTTTTACCTTTTTACTTTTTTACCTTTTTACTTTTAAGATATACTTTGGTGCAAAAGTAGTTATTTTGGCACGGATAGCATAGATTATGCCGAATAATTTATACTTTTTTATACTTATTTCAGCAGTTTATAGTACTCTGCGGCCCCCAAAAGGAAGCAGCCAGTGCCATAATCCTCGAAGTCGGGCACCTTGTCATAGCTCAGCGGCTGACCAGCCGACGGGTCCTTACCCGTTCCCTGCATCCATCCGAGGAAGCCATCGCGGTGAACGGCAGTCTTCACCATAGCAGCCCAGGCGCGGTCGGCCACAGGACGATAGATTTTTTCCTTCAGGTAGCCCTGCCTGATACCCCAGCTGATGCCGTAGAGGAACAAAGCCGTTCCTGACGTCTCGGGCATGGCGTAGTTGGTCGACACGAGGCTGGGGTTCCAGAAACCGTCCTCACGCTGGCATTTTATCAGTCCCTCGCTCATCAGCAGGAAGTCTTTCTTCAGCTCCTTGTAGGCTTTCTCCTTCTTCGGCAGTTCATTCATACAGCGCACCAGCGCAGCATACACCCAGCCGTTGCCACGGCTCCAGTAGCAGTCCTTGCCGTCAGGCTCCTTGTAGGGAGGCACATAGTCAGCATCGCGCCACCACAGACCGTCCTTCACATTGAACAGTCCACCGCCACACTCATTGCGGCTCCAGCGATACATGGCCATGCCGTGGTCACGGTATTTAGCCTCGCCCGTCAGCTTGTACATCTGCATATAGACGGGCATAGCCATCTGAATAGCGTCAATCCACGTCCACCATCCGTAGAGCGACGGCTGCGTACCCTTGGTCTTGGCGGTGGCATTCTTCTTGTCGTTCGGCGTCTGCATCTGGTGGTCCAGGTTCTCGCGAATCTTGGCCAGTTTCTCGTCACCACCCACCTGACTGTAGCGTATCAGGTAAGTCTGAGCGCAGCACTGGTCGTCAGCATCGCAGGTGTTCACCCCGTTGCGTGGCGTCCACTGGTGGAAGTTGGCCCACTTGTCGGTATAGTCAATGTAACGCTGGTCCTGGTCAACCTCGTACAGGGCCATCAGTCCCTCGTAATATACAGCACGGGTCCACAGGCTTGAGGGGCGCACCTTCTTCACGTTGGTAGGAATGGTGGGGTCGCTGTACTTAGCCATGAAATAGTTGTTCACACGGCGGGCTGTTCCTATCACGTCATCCGCCGTTGTCTGGGCCGTCATCGTCAGTGTCGTCACGGCCATCGTCAGTAGTGTAATCAGTCGTTTCATTTTCTGTGAGATTAGTTTCTGCCTACAAAGGTACATCTTTTATTTGACATACCACGCATTAAGCGAAAAAAAGATGCGATTTTTTGTGAATTTCATTTCTTTTGATTACCTTTGCACCTTAAAATGTAAAAAGGTTAGAAGATGAAAATAGGATTCGACAACGAGAAGTACCTGAAGATTCAGTCGGAACACATCCGTGAACGTATAGCACAATTCGACGGTAAGTTGTATATGGAGCTTGGCGGAAAGTTGTTCGACGACCATCATGCCTCACGCGTACTGCCTGGTTTCAAGCCTGATTCCAAGCTGAGGATGCTGGCCCAGCTGCGCGACAGCATCGAGATAGTCATCGTCGTCAGTGCCGACGACATTGAGAAGAACAAGATTCGTGCCGACCTCGGTATCACCTACGATGAGGACGTGCTGCGGCTACGTGACGAGTTCATGCAGCGCCAGTTCATGGTGGGCAGTGTTGTCATCACCCACTACAACGGCCAGCGGGCTGCCGATCAGTTCAGGCACCGTCTGGAGCGTATGGGCATCCGTTCGTACATCCACTACCCTATTGACGGCTATCCCCACAACGTCGAGCTGATAGCCTCGGACGACGGATTCGGCAAGAACGACTACGTGGAGACGAGCCGTGAGCTGGTGATTGTGACTGCACCCGGACCCGGTAGCGGCAAGATGGCCACCTGTCTCTCACAGCTCTACAACGAGAACAAGCGGGGCATCCGTGCCGGCTATGCCAAGTTCGAGACCTTCCCCGTATGGAACCTGCCGCTGAAGCACCCTGTCAACATTGCCTACGAGGCTGCCACCGCCGACCTGAACGATGTGAACATGATTGACCCCTTCCACTTGGAGGCTTACGGCAAGACGGCCGTCAACTACAACCGCGACGTGGAGATATTTCCCGTGCTGAACGCGCTGTTTGAAGGCATCTACGGCGAGAACCCCTACAAGTCGCCCACCGACATGGGGGTCAATATGATTGGCTTCTGCATCAGCGACGACGAGGTGTGCTGCGATGCCAGCCGCAACGAGATTATCAGGCGCTTCTATACTGCCACCAACAAGATGGCCGACGGTGCCGACAACGAGAGCGAGGTGAACAAGATACGACTGCTGTTCAACCAGGCCAAGATTACTACCGCCTTCCGCCGTACCACCACTGCGGCCTACGAAAAGAAGATTGAGACAGGCCACACAGCAGCAGCCGTTGAGCTGGAGGACGGTACCATCATCACCGCCAAGTCGTCGCCGCTGCTCGGCTGTAGTGCCGCCCTGCTGCTGAATGCCACCAAATACCTGGCAGGCATCGACCACGAGGCAAAGCTCATTCCGCAGAGCCTCATCGAACCAGTACAAAAGACGAAGACCGAATACTTGGGTGCCAAGAATCCACGTCTGCATACTGACGAGGTGCTGGTAGCCTTGAGTGTGCTGTCGCAGCACGATGAGAATTGCCGCAAGGCACTGGAGCAACTGCCACAGCTGCGCAACTGCCAGGTACACTCAACAGTGATGCTCTCAGAGGTTGACCGTAAAATATTCAAGAAATTAGGATGCGGTCTGACCTGTGACCCTGTGAAGAAGAAGTGAGAAGTGAGAAGTGAGAAGTGAGAGGTGAGAGGTAGACTGAATGATTCGCCGGTGGCCCGCTGGTCGGTGCTATTCATCGTGGCTACGGCCATGATGATGGGGTATTTTGTCAACGACGTCATGTCGCCCTTAGAAGCCATGCTGGAGGCACCGCGTACACAAGGCGGCTTAGGCTGGACGCCCTCCGACTACGGTTTCTTCTCAGGGGCTGGCAGCTTTATCAACGTTTTCCTGCTGATGCTGTTCTTCTCGGGCATCATCCTCGACAAGATGGGCATCTGCTTCACTGGCACCTTAGCCTGCTCGCTGATGGTCGTCGGCACGCTTATCAAGTACTATACCGTGAGTTCTGCTCCTGAGGGAGAGCTGTTCGGCATGCCTGCTTCTGTGGTTATGGCATCGTCGGGGTTCGCCATCTTCGGTGTCGGTTACGAGATGACGGGCATCACCGTCTCGAAGGCTATAGTGCGCTGGTTCACAGGCCACGAAATGGCTCTCGCTATGGGCATCCAACTGGCTATGGCACGACTCGGCACAGCTGCTGCCCTGAGCATATCGGCTCCCGTTGCCCGCCACTTCACGCTCCCCGCCCCACTGCTACTCTCGTTAGCATTCCTCATTGTAGGCCTGCTGGCCTTTTTGGTGTTCTGCGTGATGGACCGCAGGTTGGATGGGGCTCATGAGTCCAATGAGCCTCATGAGTCCTCCGACGATGAGTTCCGCTGGAGCGACATCGGCATCACCCTGCGCTCACCCGGCTTCTGGCTCATCACGCTGTTCTGCGTGCTGTTCTACTCAGCCGTCTCGCCGTTCCTGAAGTTCTCCACCAAACTGATGGTGATGAAGTACGGTGTCGACCCCGATATTGCCGGACTGTTCTCCTCGATAGCTCCCTTCGGCACCATACTCATGACGCCCCTTTTCGGCTATGTCTACGACAAATACGGCAAGGGCGTTACCCTTGTCATCACTGGTGCCCTGATGCTGACTGCCGTCCACGTTGGCTTCTCCATGCCCATGCACAGCAGCACCGTAGCTATCGCCCTCATGGTCATGCTGAGCATCGGCTACTCGTTGGCTCCCGCTGCCTTGTGGCCCTGCGTGCCAAAGATTATTCCGCTGAAGTGTCTCGGCACAGCCTGCTCCATGATTTTCTTCATCCAGAATTTCGGACGTGCCATCATTCCCATGTTCGTGGGCCGTGCCAACGAGACCGACCCGACATACACTACATCGATGCTCATCTTCGGCTTCACCGCCCTCGGTGCCGCAGCTATTGCAGTTGCCATGCTATTCGTGGACCGCCATAAAGGCTACGGACTGCAACAGCCTAACATCAGACACAAGTAAGCGTCAGTCGTTGCGCCGCAACTGGACTACCAGTGGCAGGTGGTCGCTATAGCCCGGCTGATAACGCATGCCGTTGTAGGTACGGCGGGGACGCAAGCCACCATACGTTTTTTCTTCTTCCAACAGGAACTTGGGGGCATGGATGTAGGTCGTGTCCACCTTATTATATATATAGGGGCTGCCAAAGATGTGGTCGATGCTGCCCCATTGGCCCTTATATCGGTAGGTTCCTTTGACTCCATGCTGCCCTCGGGCATCCTTCGTCAGATTTACCAGACCATGCTGGCCGATGTAGGTTGCAATCGGACCGTCAGCCTCGTCGTTGAAGTCGCCTGCCACCAGTATACTGGCATCGGACGAGGCGGCACGGATGGAGTCAACGGTCTGGCAAAGCCGTTCAGCAACAGCCTGACGGAAAGGCCGGCTGTAGCGTTCGCCGCCGTAGCGGCTGGGAGCATGGACAACGAAGAGGTGGAGGGTGTCGCCCGATAGGATTCGTCCCTTCACATAGAGGATGTCGCGGGTAGGCCGCATTCCCTCAACTGGCATCACCCGCAGGCTGCGACTACCAATCAGGGCAAAAGACACTGGACTATAGAGCAGGGCCACATCGATGCCTCGGAGGTCGGGCGAGTCGGTCATGACATATTCGTAGCCTGCATTACGAAGCAGGGAACGCTTGCACAAGTCATGAAGCACCGAGTCATTCTCCGTCTCGCAGAGGGCTATCAGGTCGGGGATGCCGTCATCGCATGTCGACAGCAGTTCCTGGGCTATGTTGTTCAGCTTTTGCCAATAACGCTTTCTTGTCCAGTGGCGCGTAGACTCAGGCAGGTACTCTGTGTCCTGCTTCAGTGAGTCGTGCTGATAGTCGAAGAGGTTCTCGCAGTTCAACTCCACCAGCGTCAGAAATCCAGATAACAACAGGCCTAACCACATTTGCGTCTGATTTTCCAGCCTATGATAGCAACAAAGATGGAAGTCAAGGGCGACAAGAAATTAAAGAAGCAGTAGGGCAGATAGGTCAGCGTGGCTACGCCAAGCACCGTACTCTGTGTCAGACCGCAAGTGTTCCACGGTACGAGAACGGAGGTGACGGTGGCGCCATCTTCGCACGAACGGCTCAGCAAGCAGGGCTCATAGCCCATCTTCTTATAGGTATCACGAAACATCTGGCTACTAAGCACGATGGACAGGAATTGGTCGGCCAAGGCAATGTTGCAGAACACGGCCGTACCAATAGTGGAAGCGACAAGCGAGGCTGTCCCACGAACGAATCGGAGAACAATACGCATGAAATCGCGCAGCTGACCAGTAGCCGTCAGGGCACCACCAAAAGTCTGGGCGCAGATGATGAGCCACACGGTGGGCATCATGCCACCCATGCCCCTGGTATGCACCAATTCGTTGAGCATCGGCACACCCGTGTCAATATTGGTGCTGCCATAGCACACCTGCATCATGCCCTTGTAGGAGGCGTACAGACTCTCACCCGATTCACCCGATATTTGATGTACCAATGGCGTCTGAACAACAAGCCCGACTACAGCTGCAAGAAAAATAGCCAAAAACAATACGACCATCGGCGGCCATCGGCGGGCTATCATGATACCCGTCAGTACGGGAACCAACAACAGCCAGGGTGAAATCACGAAAGTATGTTCCAAACCGTCCATAAACTCAGCCACATTGCCGTGCCCGTCTACTGTCATCGATAATCCTGCCACCAGAAAGATAGTCAGCGAGATGCAGTAGGTAGGAACGGTGGTATAGAGCATATAGCGGATATGGGTGAACAAAGGTGTTCCTGACACACTTGAGGCTAATACCGTTGTATCGGAAAGGGGTGACAACTTGTCGCCAAAATAGGCACCGGTAATAATACTGCCTGCTATCCAACCATCATCAAAGCCATGAGCCTTGCCGATACCCATAAGGGCGACACCTATGGTGGCTACCGTCGTCCAAGAGGAGCCAATCATCAGGCTGACCAAGGCACAGAGCAGCGAACTGCTGACTAAAAAGACTTCGGGACGGATGATTTGCATGCCGTAGTAAATCATGGTCGGAACAATACCTGAGACCATCCAGGTACCTCCGATGGCGCCTATCAGCAGAAGAATGATAATAGCTGGTGTACAACTGGCTATTTTCTTTGTCATTTCCCGTTCCAAGTTCTCCCAGCTCAGCCGCTTGGAGAAGTGGCCTACAAGCACACTAACTGCCGAGGCCACTAATATCGACACCTGACTGGCACCATCCAACGTTGCGTTGCCGAAAACGGCAACGCAACATGAGATGAGTATAATAAGAACCAGAAACGGTATGAATGACATATCAACAAACCTTCTCTAATCGTTTCATAATAGAGAACATAAAGACAGCCGAGATAAGGCAGAGGGCGATGAAGACCGTCCAAACGGCCCAGAGGGGAATGTTACCCCAGAGGTAACCACCCACGCCGACGAGCTTGTTACCGATAGCAGTAGCCACAAACCAGCCACCCATCATCAAGCCCTTATACTTCGGAGGAGCTACCTTCGAGACGAACGAAATGCCCATCGGCGAGAGCAGCAGCTCGGCGAACGTTAATATAAGATAGGTGTAAATCAGCAACTGGGGAGTGACATCGGCCACATGCACGGCAACGGGCTCACCATCGGCACCAATAGTAGTCTGCGGCATCGGAAGTCCGAACGAGGCAACGGCCATCAGACAGTAAGCCAGTCCGGCCACCACCATACCATAGGCTATCTTGCGCGGAGCTGAAGGCTCCTTGCCCTTGGCCGACAACGAGCCGAAAATGGCGAGGCTGACGGGAGTCAATGCCACCACATAGAAGGGGTTGAACTGCTGGAAGATGGGAGCCGAGACTGCCACAATCTCACCAGAGCTGCTGTCGTACTGCAGGAAAAGGAATGCCAGGGCGATGCAAATGACCAGGGCAGAAATGGCCTTGCCCTTACCTGTCTTGCTCTGGAACAGCGAGAACAGGGCGTAGACAATAAAGATGATGGCCACGAGGTTCCACACGTTGAAAGCCATACCCTCAACACCTGTCGAGGTCTTGGCTGTGAACTCGTCGGCAAAGTAGGTCAGCGACAGACCATTCTGGTGGAACGCCATCCAGAAGAAGATGACCACGGCAAACACGAGGCAGAGTGCCACGATGCGAGCCTTCGTCTCTTCCTTCGACAGCTCCTCAACTTCAGCCTGCACGCCCTCCTTCTTCTTGCCGCCCTCCACATGGCGGAACGTGCCACGGAAGATGTAGTAGATGGCAATGGAGAGAATCAGCGAGGCACAAGCCACAGCAAAGGCGAAATGATAGGAGTCGTTCACCGAGGTGCCGAGGTTCTGCTGTGCCCACTCCATAATCTTCACAGCAGCCGTCGGAGCAAACAGCGCACCGATGTTGATAGCCATGTAGAAGATGGAGAAGCCCGAGTCACGCTGCCCGGCATACTTCGGGTCGTTGTAGAGGTCGCCCACCATCACCTGGAGGTTACCCTTAAAGAGTCCGGTACCCAGTCCGATGAGCACCAATGCGGCCAGCATGACTATCAGAGCCACCGTGTCGCCACCCAAGGGTACGGAGAGCAGCAGATAGCCGGCAAACATAATCAGGATGCCAATGGTCACCATGCGGCCGAAGCCGAACTTGTCGGCCAGCCATCCGCCCACGATGGGCAGAAAATAGACGAGCATGAGGAAATCGCTGTAGATTTCGCCTGCCCATCCGGCATCGAGGCCATAGTTAGCACGCAGAAACAATGCAAAGACGGCAAGCATCGTGTAGTAGCCGAATCGCTCGCCCGTGTTGGCCAATGCCAACGCATACAGTCCTTTAGGTTGGTTTTCAAACATAACTATTTAATTTTAGGGTTTTTACTCTTGACAAGGTCAAACAGGTAGGAGGCCTTGATGACAATATTCTGAATGTTCGATTTCGAGAAGAAGTCACGCTTCGAGTTGCCGTAGATGTTGCCAAGCCCGAAGTAATAGCGGCCCTCCACCATGAAATGTCCAAGTTTGGGAGCAGTAAACTCCACACCCAACGCTCCGGCAATGCCGTAGTCGAACTTGTTCTCCACCGGCATGTGATACATATTGGAATATTTAGGTCCCGAAATGACCGACACACGCTTGGCCATGTTCGGATGGTCTATGTCGAAGTTCGTCTTCGTCTTCTCACTGAGATAGAAGCCTATTTGCGGACCTATCTGGAAGTAGGCCTGCAGACCGCGACGTTCCCTACCCCACCCTAACCGGGCGAAGACGGGCACCTGAATATAGTCAATGACACGGGAATACTCCTCGGCCAGACCGGTCTCGTCGTTGATGACGGGGTCGTCGTTGACATCCCAGATACGCTCATCCCAGCCTATCTGTGCATAGTTCACTTCGGCCACCACCGCACAGATACTGCTAAAGTACTTCTCACCAGTATACCGCAAAGTCAAGCCAAAGGTTTTTCCTAACAACTGGTTCTGCGGTATCTCATGCACAAAGCTGACACTGCTCATCGTCAAGCCGCCATTGACACCCACAGCCAGTTCATTGCGATACTCGCCCACCTGTGCGCACAGCGATAAAGGTAAAAAGGTAAAAAGGTAAACAAGTAAAGTCCTCTTTACCCGCCTTTGCACCTTATTATACATCCTATAAGCCATTCTTAACTTTTTTACCCATTAAAAGTTGATGCTTTCCACTCTTTGTTCCGGCAGATAGTGAATGAACTGCAAGCAACGGTTACGCAATCCTCCATTGCCAATGCGCTCAAACTGCAAAGGGGTCTGAACGGGCTGGTAGTTTAACGAGCCACGTGCTCCCGTGAAGTCCTTGCCATACTTGTGGAAGCCCTGCAAGAAGAACATGGCATGATCGAACCCTGTCAGGGCGAAACGTGGCTGAGCGTTCATCATGTCCTGATGGAAGTTCCAACGGTACTTCCGCTGCAGGCGCACGGTCTTCGATGCCAATGGATTATAATAGAAGGGAGCCGGGATGTAAACATTGTATTTATAGAAGTTGTCCAACTGATTGGTAGTGTACATCATCCACTCCGTATAACCGAACATCGTAATCTTCAGTCCCGGATAGTTGGTGACCATTCCGTTCAGCTTGGCAAAAGCCACTCTCAGTTCCGGCGAACGTCCCGTATTCAGGATAACGATGTTGGGTTTCGTCTTGCTGAATGCCTTGGCAAAGTTAGCTTCCGACGACTTCAGGTTGGTAATATCGTATTGTATGCCTTGTGTCTCCAACTTGCGGCGCAGTCCAAAAGTAAAGATACCTTTCTGACTGGTGGTGTCATTGCAGTCTACGATGACAGGATGATAGCCGTCAAACTGCCGCATGAACTGATCGATGACCTGCTCGTTGAAACTGTTGGGCGACTGGTATATCTGAAAGATGTTGCGATTGGTGAACAGTTCCGGCGCATTGATGGAGAACGGTATCACTAAGCGGATGTCGTTCTGACTGACGAACTCCGAGAGCGCAGCCATCTGCTTGGAGTAGAGCGGTCCAATGATGAAGTCACACTTCTTGGCATCCTTGTCACGCAGTACTGGTGCAATGTTTTCATTGTCGGGGGTATTCCAGGCATGAACATCCACCGAGATGCCCAGTTTCTTCAGACTGTCACAGGCCATCAGCAGTCCACGGTAGTATTCCACCATGCGGCGCCCATCGCCGTTGATGTCGTGCAACGGCAGCATCACTCCCATGTGGATGGTTGGTCCAGTAGACCCACCCCCTTGCCCCTCCCTGTGAGGGAGGAGAGTGGACGCTTTTCCGCCTACAGAGTTATTGCTCCCCTCCCTCACAGGGAGGGGCTGGGGGTGGGTCTGCTGGGGGTGGGTCTGAGCCTCCCCCTTCGGAAAAGGTATCTTGATGTAGGAGTCCTTCTTCAATTCGTAGCCGGGCTGGTTCATTTCCGGATTGGCATCAAGCAGCTCTTGTATCGTCAGACCATAGTCACGGGCTATGCCGAAGATGGTTTCCTTCTTCTTCACCTTATGCATCTCACGCCACTTTTGGGGTGCCTGTCCATAGACTGTTTCTGCCACAAAGAGCGTGACAATAACCACCAGAATATATCTTAATCTTTGTTTCATTTTCCTTTGTTTTCTGTTTTGCGCTACAAAAGTACTAAAAAATCACGAATTATGAATTATGAATTACAAATTATTTCGTATCTTTGCACCGAATTTATTGAAGACATGAGATTAAGACATTATTTATTATCCATACTGGGCCTGTTATTGCCACTCATGGCAAGCGCCCAGAAAGTGACTCCATCGGCAACTTACATTGACGATGACAACAACACGGTAGACACCACGGAGGACTTCACGGCACAGGCTCCTCTCGATGTTACTTTCCGTGCCAATCCAGAGGACATAGGCGACCATACCGTAGCCTTCGAATGGCATATCCGTAAGAATGACACCGCTAAGGACCTGGTGGTACGGTACGAGGAAGAGACGCAGTACCGCTTCGTGGAATCGGGGACATTCTCCGTCATACTGAAGGCAAGGTACACCGACGCCGACGTTGAATTGGACTCTGCCGTCATCAAGGTGACCATCAGCGAGAGCCGTTTGGAGATGCCCAATGCCTTCTCGCCAAACGGTGACAATATCAACGAGATCTACGGTGCCAAGGGTGTGAACGACCCTAACAGCTCTGCCCACTGGAGAAGCATCGTCGAGTTTCACGGCTATATTTTCAACCGGTGGGGACAGAAGCTCTTCGAGTGGACGGATGTTTCAAAGGGCTGGGACGGCACCTTCAATGGCTCACCTGTCAAGCAAGGCGTGTACTTTGTATTAGTAAAGGCCAAAGGTGCCGACGGACGTGAGTATAACATCCGTAAGGATGTCAACCTGTTGCGGGGCTATACCAAAGAGACCGGCACCTCAGAAACCGAATAAGCCCCCATTAGCCTCATTAGCCCCATGCAAGAAAAAATAGAAGTCTTCGGAGCTCGCGTCCACAACCTGAAGAACATCGACGTCGAGATTCCGCGACAGTCGCTGACGGTCATCACCGGACTCAGCGGCTCAGGCAAGTCGTCGCTGGCCTTCGACACCATCTTTGCCGAGGGACAACGTCGCTACATCGAGACGTTCTCGGCATACGCCCGCAATTTCCTCGGCGACATGGAACGTCCTGATGTCGACAAGATTACCGGACTCAGCCCGGTCATCAGCATCGAACAGAAAACAACCAACAAGAATCCCCGCTCCACCGTTGGCACCACTACCGAAATCTACGACTATATGCGTCTGCTCTATGCCAGGGCTGGCCGGGCCTATAGCTACATGACCGGCGAGCCGATGGTGAAATATACGGAGGAGAAGGTGGTGGACATGATACAGCACGAATACACGGGCCATCGCATCCTCATCCTAGCTCCGCTCGTTCGCAGCCGCAAGGGTCATTACCGTGAACTGTTCGAGTCAATGCGCCGCAAGGGCTACCTGAACATCCGCATCGACGGAGAACTGCAGGAGATTACACGCGGCATGAAGGTGGACCGCTACAAGAACCACGACATAGAAGTGGTGATTGACAAGTTGAAGATAGAAGATGGTGGAGTGAATGACGAACGGCTGAAGAAGTCGGTGGCACTGGCTATGAAAC
Organism: uncultured Prevotellaceae bacterium; assembly: GCA_947168395.1. Lineage (GTDB taxonomy): Bacteria > Bacteroidota > Bacteroidia > Bacteroidales > Bacteroidaceae > Prevotella. The sequence continues at coordinate 84,585 of CAMVLT010000001.1, forward strand.
AGGGCGAGGGACTGATCATGATTCTCGACAAGGACACGGGAGGAATCAAGTTTTTCTCCAAACGCCTGATGTGCCCTACTTCGGGCATCAGCTATAGCGACCCGGCTCCCAATAATTTCTCGTTCAACTCGCCCCAAGGAGCCTGTCCGCATTGCAAAGGGCTTGGCTACATCAACGAGATTGACCTGTCAAAAGTTATCCCCAACCGGAAACAGAGCATCTATGAAGGGGGTATCGCACCCTTGGGCAAGCACAAAAACCAGATGATATTCTGGCAGATTGATGCCATCCTGAAGAAATACGAGTGTACGCTAAAGACTCCTATTGAGGAGATTCCCGAAGAGGCTATCCGGGAAGTGCTCTACGGCTCGCTCGAAAACGTCCGCATCGACAAGGAACTGGTACATACTTCGAGCGACTACTTCGTGGCGTTCGACGGCATCATCAAGTATCTGCGGCAGGTCATGGAGAACGACGACTCGACTGCGGGCCAGAAGTGGGCCGACCAGTTCCTGGCAGAAGCCGTCTGTCCCGAATGTCATGGACAACGTCTGAATCGCGAGGCGCTTAGCTACAAAATATGGGATAAGAACATCTCCGAGCTGGCCAGCATGGATATTGCGGAACTGCGTGAGTGGCTCGACCAAGCGGAAGAGCATTTGGACAAGCAGCAAAAGCAAATAGCTGCCGAGATATTAAAAGAGATACGCACGCGATTAGACTTCCTGTTAGAAGTCGGTCTCGACTACTTGGCTTTGAACCGTCCCTCAGCCTCGCTGTCGGGTGGCGAGAGCCAGCGCATCCGACTGGCCACCCAGATTGGTTCCCAGTTGGTCAACGTGCTCTACATCCTCGACGAACCGTCTATAGGTCTGCACCAGCGTGACAACGAACGCCTCATCCGCTCACTGAAAGAACTGCGCGACCTTGGCAATACGGTCATCGTCGTCGAACATGACCGCGACATGATGCTGGCCGCTGATTACATCATCGACATCGGTCCGCGGGCTGGCCGCAAAGGTGGCGAGGTGGTATTCCAGGGTACGCCAAAGGAGCTGCTGAAGGCTGATACGCTGACGGCAAGGTATTTAGACCCCTCCAACCTCCCCTGTTTAGGGGAGGCTCTTGCCGTCCCAAAAGCCCCCCTAAACAGGGGGGATGGGGGGTCTTTAATTCTCCATGGCTGCACCGGCAACAACCTGAAGAACGTCACGGTGGAGTTCCCATTGGGGAAACTGATTCTCGTGACCGGCGTTTCGGGCAGCGGCAAGTCGACACTTATCAACGAGACGCTGCAGCCTATTCTCTCACAGCATTTCTACCGCTCACTGAAACGGCCCATGCCCTACGAGAGCATCGAGGGACTGAAATATATAGACAAGGTGGTGAATGTCGACCAGTCACCGTTAGGCCGCACACCTCGTTCCAACCCCGCCACCTACACCGGCGTGTTCAGCGACATCCGCTCGTTGTTTGTCAACCTGCCCGAAGCCAAGATTCGTGGCTACAAGCCGGGGCGCTTCTCGTTCAACGTCAAGGGCGGACGCTGCGAGACTTGTGGCGGCAATGGTTACAAGACCATCGAAATGAACTTCCTGCCCGACATCCAAGTGCCTTGCGAGGAATGTCACGGCAAGCGTTACAACCGCGAGACCTTGGAGGTGCGCTACAAGGGCAAGTCGATAGCCGACGTGCTCGACATGACCATCAACCAGGCAGTGGAGTTTTTCGAGAACGTGCCCGAAATACTCCGCAAAATCAAGACGATCCAGGATGTCGGCCTCGGCTACATCAAGTTAGGCCAACCGTCCACCACCCTCAGTGGCGGCGAGAGCCAACGGGTGAAGTTAGCCACCGAACTGTCGAAGCGCGACACCGGAAAGACTGTCTACATCCTCGATGAGCCCACCACGGGACTACACTTCGAGGACATCCGCATCCTGATGCAGGTGCTCCATCGGTTAGTGGACCGTGGCAACACGGTCATCATCATCGAGCATAACCTCGATGTCATCTGCCAGGCCGATTGGATAATCGACATGGGACCCGAAGGCGGCCGTAAGGGGGGGGAGATTCTCTCCGTCGGCACACCCGAGGAAGTGGCACGCAGCACCAAAGGCTACACCCCCGCTTTCCTCGCAACGGAACTCAAACGTTTACACGATTTTTTGCCCGAAAAATGATACAACCTATGCAGATTATGCTTAACTTTGCACCGTCAAAAGGACAACAAACTACTTAAAAACATAATCTACACAATGAGCAAAAAATTCGTTATTGGTGACCGCGTGAAAGACGAATGGATTTCCGTCTTAGACACGGAGAAGAAGAAACTGGAGTTTACGAACCATCTGGCCAGCGCCAAGGAGTTTATCGACGAGGCTTTCGCCAAGTCACAGTTGAAAGAGCTGCAGACAACCGGCTACTTCACCGACCTGCAAATTTATGTATTGGACAACAACAAGGCCTACAAGCCCGACGAACGCGACGCTTTCCAGTCGTAAAACAAAAATGAGGCTGTTCCGCAGCCTCATTTTTTGTAGAATTTCGCGTACCACTCGGCAAAAGCGCGGAGTCCGTCGCGAAGCGATATCGAAGGTTTGAAGCCGAAGTCACGCTCTAAAGCCGTGGCATCTGCATACGTGGTAGGTACATCTCCTGGCTGCATGGGAACCAGCTGCTTATGGGCTTCGAAGTCATAGTCCTCGGGAAGAACTCCTGCCCTAACCAGTTCCTCCTGTAGTATATTCACGAAGTCCAGCAGGTTCTCCGGCTGACCACCACCAATATTATAGACGGCGTATGGCGGCACGGGAAGCCCGTCGTCACCTGTTTTCTTCTCGGGAGCTCCCTGCATCACACGCACGATGCCTTCTACGATATCATCCACGTAGGTAAAGTCTCTACGACAGTTACCATAGTTAAATATCTGGATGGTCTCACCTTTCAGTAGCTTATTCGTAAACCCGAAATATGCCATGTCGGGACGTCCGGCAGGTCCATAGACGGTAAAGAAGCGAAGACCGGTAGTAGGGATGTTATACAGCTTCGAGTAACAATGTGCAAACAGCTCGTTGCTTTTCTTTGTGGCCGCATACAGACTTACCGGATTATCCACTCGGTCATCCGTACTAAAGGGCACCTTCTTGTTGCCGCCATAAACCGACGACGAACTGGCATAGACAAGATGCTCCACGGGATAGTGACGGCAAGCCTCCAAGATGTTATAGAACCCTATGATGTTCGACTGGATATAGGAGTCAGGATTGGTGATGGAATAACGCACCCCGGCCTGGGCGGCCAAGTTCACCACCACAGCCGGGCGGTACTTCTCAAAAATGCCGTCGATGGTCGGCTTGTCGGCGATGTCACCCTTGATAAAATGGAAAGCCCCCCCATCCCCCCTGTTTAGGGGGGCATCAGGTTCTCCCCCTAAACAGGGAAAGGCTACGGGTAGGCGAGCTTCGCTCGGGAATGAGTTAGAGAGGGTCTTCAGTCGATATTCCTTCAGACTGACGTCATAGTAGTCGTTCATGTTGTCAATGCCGATGATGGTCACACCCTCCACGTCATTCAATAGTCTCTTCACCAAGTTGCTGCCGATAAACCCGGCTGCACCCGTCACGAATATGGTCTTGCCATTCAAATCTATGTTCTGCATATCGTTTTTTACCTTTTTACTTTTTTACCTTTTTACTTTTTTACCTTTTTACTTTTTTACCTTTTTACCTTTTCACCTTTTTACCTTTTCACCTTTTTACCTTTCCCCAAACCTTTCCACTGCTTCATAATAAGTGTCCAAACTGCCGATGTCGAAACGTCCGGCACTCATCGGCCAGGCATGCATCACGGTGTGCTCCACCATATAGTGGGCCAGGTTCCCCGGCGCATCCTTCCCACAGCCGTTCTCCACCGAGTGGCGCACCAGGTCGAGGTCTTTCTGCAGGTAGATATAGAACGGCGGCACAGCCCAGTGGCTCTTCGGCACCTGCGGTTTCTCCTCCATACCAAGCACCCGCCAGTTCTCATCCAACTCCACGACACCCGTCCGTTGCAACTTCTCTATCGACGGTTGCTCATGACACATAATGCACGACGTCTGCTTCTCCAAAGCAAAGTCCACAAATTCCTGGAACGAGAAAAACAGCAGGTTGTCGGCGGCAACGACCAATAGAGAAGGCCCGGACCCTCCTAAATCCTCCCTGTTTAGGGAGGACTTTTTGTCTATGTAGTCGATTGCAAGAAGGAGGTCGTTGACGGCACCAAGACGTGTTTCGTTAGTTGATGTACCATCATCAAGAATCGTTATGGGTTTCTTCCACCTCCTATCAGGACTTCCCGCTAAACAAGGTGACAAGAGGGGATCTTCCTCAAAAAACTTGGCGAACTTATGGTTCGTCACAATCACATGTTCCGTAATTTCCGGAATCGCATCTATGTCGTCCAGCATCCTGCTAAGGATGGTCGACTCCCCAATCTTCAGTAATGGCTTCGGAAAGTTCTTCGTCAACTCTCCTAATCTCGTGGCGTAACCCGCCGCAATAACAATGTTAATCACACTTTATTTAATTGATTTATTCCTTTTCTGTCAAACGAATGTTTTAAGCAAATACGTTACTCTAATAACGGCCTGAAAGGCCAACATACTCCCAGCCCAGGGCATCGCCCTGGGTAATTGCGATGATGAGGACACGCCCTGAAAGGGCAAAAGCCAAAAACCGTTAGTCGGTAAACACGTATCGTTCATCATATTGGACATGGTATAACTTCAAAAAACTCAGATACTCATCATGAAACGATGTCTGCTTGTGATGCAGCTTCTGGTTATCCACATACTCCAATGTCTTTTGTAAAACTGATTCACTAACTGAGAATGCCGCATATCCCCCCTGCCATTCAAACATACGATAATAATCACCCAATGTCTTTATCCATCGGCTGCTATTTCTTTTCACTTCTTCTACCAAATGAGCAACAGTTTCATTCTTTGACAATAGACAAAGAATATGCACATGATCAGAAACGCCACCAGTTCGAATGACTTGGCAACCAGTAGAATTAACTAACTGACCGATATAGCTATGCAACCGTTTTAAATGTTCTTCCTGTATCGTAGGACTGGTAGTCTTGACATGAAAGATAACATGTAGATATATTTTACAAAGTGATTGTGGCATAATCTAATCAGCTTTTGCCCCTTCAGGGCGAATATATTGTTCCATACTTATCCCCAGGACGTTGTCCTGGGCTATTAGCTTACGGGCCCTTCAGGCCAATTTGTTCATCATTATTATTTGTCTTCAAACCTCGCCCCATCATCAGGACGCACCCAAAAGACTTGGAAGGTTTTCTCGTATTCTGGGAACTGCTCTAAGTAGCGTTCCGTCAGCGTCTTCTCGATGCTCTCCTTATAAGCAGGGTCAACCAAAGCTATACAGGCGCCCTTGAAACCGGCACCGCTGAAACGGCCGCCATAGACACCGGGCAACTGCCGCATAATCTCGTAGATGGCAATCAGCTCGGATGAACCGCACTCATAATTGTGGATGGAACTCTCGCAGGAATCGAAACTCAACTTACCAAACAGCTTCAGGTTACCCGTCTCCCAGGCCGTCACGCCCTGCCTCACCCGACGATACTCGCTGTAGAAGTGCTCTGCCCGCCGTGCGAATCGGGCGGGCATGGCGATTCGTGTTTTCTCGAATGTCGTCTTTGGGATGTCGCGGAGGAATGTCTTGTCGAACGTCTTCAACGGCTGGTCCATATAGGCCAGCATGTTCCATGCCGCCGTCTTACACTCAAACACCCTTAGGTTATAGTCGGAGTTCACCAAGCTGCGTGTCAGTCCCGAGAAGAAGATACCGATCTCGAAGAGGCCCTCCAAACCACCCTGTTTAGAGAGGCTTGCGTTGGCACTACCGAACTTGATGTGCCGGTATTCGTTGGTGTCACAGTCTAAGAAGAGAAGTTCATCCTTCTTTCCCAAGGCGATACATGCCTGATCCAACAGTCCGTTGTTCAGTCCGATGTACTCACGTTCCGCCTCCGACGCAATCTTCACCACCTCAAAAGGTTTCAGCGTGATGTCGTTGGCCTTGGCAAAAGCCATCACGTAGGCTATCAACACTGCCGCCGATGACGACAGACCACCCACGGGCAACGACCCTTGGATGACACCCTCGATACCCTTCACCAGTTCAAACCGCTTCCGAAGTGCGTACTTGGCACCACGGGCATAGTCCCCCCAATGGTGCTCCCTGACTTGCGTCGGGGTGTTCACATGGAATTCCACATCCCCTTCAAAAGTGCGAGAGGACAGCTTGACCAAGCCATCCTCTCGTATATTGAACCACAAATCAATGCCCTTGTTGATGGCAAACCCCGTCACCAGTCCATGCTGATGATCCACATGTGCTCCCAACGGACACACCCTGTAAGGAGCAAAAATATGATACAGATAATCCATCGATGTGAATCAAATTTAGTACGCATTCTTGTCATGGACGAATATGGTCTTCGCCGTCATCCACATAATACGGATATCCAACCACACGCTCCAGTTCTCCATATACCAGATGTCACGCTTCACACGTCCCTCCATCTGCCACAGCTCCTTCGTCTCCCCCCGGAACCCTGTCACCTGAGCCCAGCCGGTCACACCAGGTTTCACGAAGTGGCGCACCATGTACTTGCTAATCAGCTGACTGTACATCTCCGTATGAGCCAACATGTGCGGCCTCGGTCCCACAATCGACATATCGCCCTTCAGCACATTCCAGAACTGCGGGAACTCGTCGACATTCGTCTTTCTCATAAAGTTACCGAACGGATATTTCCTCGGGTCGTTCTCCGTCGCCTGCACCTTGTCAGCATCAGCATTCACATGCATCGACCGGAACTTATAGCAATAGAACTCCTTGCCATCCAGTCCCGTCCTCAACTGCTTGAAGAACAGCGGACCCGGGCTCTGTGTCTTGATGATAATCCAGATGATCGGGAAGAAGGGAAGCAGACAAAGCAAGGCCACACTCGACACCACAATGTCAAACGTCCGCTTTATAAACTTATTCAACGGATTCTCTAACGGATTCTCGTACGTCGTGAATATTTCGATATCATCCAACAGTTCCCGCTTCAGGTTGATGCCCAACGTCTCTACCGATACTGGCACATAATAGAACCGCACCACATTCCGGTCACAGAAATCGGAAATTTTTCTGATGGTATCACGCTGCGTTCGGGATAGCGACACATAGATTTCATCCACATTGTGTTGGGCATCATGATTGAATCCTTCGGTCATAAATTCTGCTAACGTACCAAGCCTCGTCAATTGAGTGCCTTCAGGCATATTCTCAATATCATGATCAGCATAATACCCCAGCATCCTGTAGCCCTTGGAAGCATCACTCATCAATTTCTCATTAACACTGAGCAACTCAGGGTCAGCACCTACAAACAGTACTCGACGTATGTTGCGGCCAGCCAATCGATAGGCCTTGATAATCTGGCGCTCAATGAAGCGCGCCATTAGCAACGTCGCTCCCAGAGTAACGCCATACACCATCAACTGCATTCCAACCTTTGTATTGTGAAGGCTTATACCCTTCATAATCAAGTATGCCAACAAAATTGTTAAAGCAACCAAGCCCAATACTCGTTTGATGATGTCACCAACCGAGACAATACGCATGTGGATAATGGGTGGCCTGTAAAATTGCCCTACCAGCAGGGCCACATTCAGAGTAATCAGGAAGATACGCTCCTTCTGGAACGCCCATGCCTCCATTGGCGGAAAATACAGGAAGAATAATAGCAACAGGACATTCAATATGACGAAGTCCCCTACGATGACTATATCCCTTATCAAATTGTTGGAATGACTATTTGAACGCATATTAATTGGTCTTAATTTTTATTCAGGAATCTCCAGAAGAAGAACCACGTTCTGACCAATGGTTCTGACAATGCTTCTGTTGGGTATTTCGTTATCAGATGTAGACTTCTGTGGCTCAACCGAAAGTATCGGTGTGCGACCGATTCGTTTTCTGGAACCACATACCGTTCATCGTTATGTCCGAAGTTCCCGCTTTGCAATACTTCCGACAACAGGAACTCGCCCGCTTTCTTGTTTGGCTCCACAATGCAGAAATCATCTTGCAGTCCGAATACCCTCTGCAAGACATACATCACGGCTCCGGCAAACTTATACATTCCCAAAGATCGCAATGCTTTCCGGTCATAATTGTTTTCCTCTTCCGTAAATCCACAACGTAACACATAATAATAATCCATCAGCTGCCTGAGGCCAATGCCTTCAGAAAAGAGGTGTTTATAGATATGCGAAAGTATGAAAATGCGATTGAACGGTAACGTTGGCACACAAACTGTCCCTGCTCCGCCAGGCAATTCCACTTCATGTCCAAATTGTTCTTCTGCCTGCTCCTTGAACCAACGTTGTAGATGTTTGTTAGCCCATGGGGCAAACATATACGATGGTGTAAAATGTACTTCCACCAAGGTCTTTTGGAAAATTGGGAAATCAATATGTATCTTACGCAACTTTTGGCCAGGACAAACACTGTTGACATAATCAACAATCTCCCTCCTGCTGCCTTCTATCCAAATATCAATGTCACCTGCTATTCGCAAAAACGGATTTGGGTAAAGGCTGGCCATACCTTGGCCTTTCAACACACACCCTCGGAAACCTGCCTTTCGGAATCGGTCGAAGACCGTAACGACTTCTGCATTTATCGTTTCGTTCTTCTGCTTTATCCGCTCTGTCTGTGCATACCATTTCATCAGCAGTTTCTTCTCTGGCCGACGCTCCTTGGGCAACTTTTCTATACCCATAAACAACACGCCTATAATGGTCTGCTTTTTGGCAAACCCATACATTTCTTCCCAGTCTATTTCTTCAGTAGGCGCAAACTGAGCTATGCTGCCTATCGAGTATTTGACAAACTCAAATATAGTTTCTGTTCTCATTCCTGTTCTTTCATTCAAAAGGATTCCGATACACCCCCAACAACTGTTTCCCGAAGTACCAGAAGAACTTCATGTCATCAACAAAATAGCGCTTGAACAGCCGCTTCGGCTCCTTGCAAAACCGATAGAACCATTCCAAGTACATTTTCTGCCATATTTTCGGAGCACGTTTCACATTTCCTGCCTCAAAATCTATTGTTGCCCCTAACGCCATCCATATTTTCACTCCGGGCATCTGCTCTTTATGGGCATAAATCCACTTTTCCTGTTTCGGACAGCCTACACAGACGGGTACCACATTGGCCCCCGACGCATTGATCATCCTTACTATCTCCTCGTTCTCTTCTGGCTTCTCGTCAAATCCATAGCTCGGCGAACATGCTCCGACAACTATCTGCCGTCCTACCTTCCGGTTGATGTTTTCCATAGCACGCTGGGCAACACCATCCATGCCTCCTAACAAGAATATCCTGCAATTCTCGTCATCTTTATGATGCATATAGAACGCTGGGAAGAAACTACTTCCGGGAATAGCCTGAGGCAATGGCGTAGGTAATAGTTTCGCAAAAAGATACAGCAGTCGGCTGTCACATATCACCCATTCCGTCCTTCTGTACAGCTCATACAGTTCCCTATTCGTCTGCAACTGCACCAGATGATCGATGTTCGGTGTAACCACGACCCCATGATGCAGTTCCCTTAACAGTTCCTGCTGGGTAACTGCCACCACCTCAGTATTCAATATCTTGATTTTCTCCAACTGCACAATTTTTGATTTTTGTCTACATTGTCTACATTTAACCGCAAATACCTGATATTCTGACAATTAAATTATGTAGGCAATATGTAGACAATGTAGACAACTATTTCTTTTTGCGTACCAGATAGAGCATTCCCCTCGTAATCCGCTTCTGCAGGAGGCCCGGCATGTTTTTCAGATGCCGCCCGAAAGCCGTCACGCTGTTGGCTTTCAGCCCGGCTCCTGCTATACGACGCAGTTCATCATAGATAGCCGTCGGCGACATCCACTCACCCTTCTCCTCATCCTGCACCGCCTCAAAGTACTCGTTGAAGTACTGTACGGCGGGTGGCACAATCTGGAACTGGAGGTTATGCTCCATCAGTTCTTTGACCTCCTCGGGGCTGAACCACCAGTCTATCTCCCTGTTCAGCACCATCTGGTAAGCCTGACCATACAGCCCCTCGTAGTTGGGCTTGTAACTCGTATCGATGGGAGCCGTCAGCCTGACACAAATGAACCGCCGACTGCCCGTCGGGTCGCTCAGCACATTCGACTCGTTGGTTGTCGAGATGAACGAGGCATTACGTTTGAACTCCTCCACGTGTTTGCCGTAGGGCCGCTTGATTTTCACATTCGGCAGTTGGATGATATTCTTCAAGAATCCCTCCTGCAGTTTGGGACTGATGCTGTTAAACTCGTCCAAGTTTATCAGCAGGAAGCTGTGCATGGACTGCAGCGTCGTCCGTTTTTCGCTGACGTCCAGATTCTCCAGGAATCCCCAGCGCAGTTCCTTCGGCAATATCATGCGGCAGAAGGTCGTCTTGCCGTCGCCCTGTGGCGAAATCAGCAGCGGCACCACCGAGTTACCGTATTCCTGGGTGGTATACATCCATTGCGCAACCATTCCCACGAACCACTTCTTGAACCAATGCTCCCACTGCGGAATATTGCAGGGTACACATCGTGCCAACAGGGCGATATGATCCGTCTTTCCATCCCACTTGTCGGAGGCATGTACCAAAAAGTCGCCAACGGGGTCGCTCTTTCGGATCATGTCGGAGTGTACATAACGGCGCACGTCCTTTTCCTTCACGTCGAGGTTCGCCAGCCGCGCCTGCAGCGTAATGCCGTTGATGGCATTCTCGTCGCACGCCTGCCAGCCCACCGACCAAGTGTTGTTGGGGCGGTACTCCGTATAGCCCATCACCGTATTGTAGCGGAACACGTAGCGAGTTTGCAGGAAACCTATCAGCCGCCGGGTCTCACGGCTCACCATATCTCCCCCACCCTGCCGCTTCGGCCGCTCTTCGGAATAGACAGCCGAGACAATGGCACGGAACGTATCCTCGTCGTATATCTTCTTGTAAACGTGGTGGTTTCGTATATGCAGAAAAGCCTCCTCTTCTGGCACGCCCATCTCGCAGAGCTGCCGCGACAACTCCGTGATATAAGCATCATAGCGTTGCGACTCTATCACGTCGGCCGTCTCCTCGTAGGCCACCTCAGCAGCCCGCCGATACATCAGCTCATAAGTGGCATAGAGTTGCTGGTCAAACTCGCGCAGCTCCTCAACCACCGTCTCTTTCGCATCCTGATGTCCCAACGAGAGCGACACCTGCAACGGTGTTGCCTGATCATTGTAATAAGGTTTTGCATCCAGCGTCATCAGGAAACTGCTTCTGGCCGAAACCGTCTGACGTTCAATAGGTTTTGGAAGCAGACCACTGTATGCACCGAAGGCAGCTTCGTATGCCGTCTGGCAGAATATGTTCATTTCCGACTCCGTTCGAGGCAATGCAGCACCATCTTTACGGGCCACCGACACCAGTATCTCAACGCTCCGACCGTCTGCCCCCATAAAAGCGGCAAACGTGGTAGGCAGCATCATCGAAGCCTCCTTCACCGCCTCCACATCGTCCTTTCTCATCAGGCTACCCACATGCAGGACCACCAGCCCATTCATGGCAACAATCTCCAAGTTGCCATTCTCGCTCTTGGCCAACTCCACCGATGGGTATATCCTGGCCACTGGTGTCCGCAGCTCATAACCTTCTGTTGCCCCGTTTCTGGCGAAGTATTCGCGTAGTCCGGCAATGTCGCCGGCTTTGGTATCAGTCTGAATACGTTCCAGAAACCACTCCGCCGACTTCACCGTCAGGTGCTGCACCCTCTTCTTATCTGTTCTGACTATCGAAAACCTCATCTCTCACCTATCCCTTCTCACTTCTCCCTTACTTCTCTCTTCCCTCCACGGGGTGGAGCATTTTACTCCATGGGGTGGAGGGAATTGCTCCAGGGGGTGGAGTTTCTAAATATCTGCCTCTGGACGTATCGTGAAGTCGTATGAAAACACAACCTCATCGTACTGTGCCTCCCCATTATAGCCATTCCGCTTCAGCACCGCCTGTATCATTTGCTGCATCTCCGGGTTCATCCAGCGTTCGCCATTATGATAGCGGTAGTAAGCTCCATTGCTGCCAAAGCAGGCCATCAAATCTTTCCTGATATCAGCGCAAACCCGTCTGTCACGGATAGCAGCATAAAGAGCTTTCATTCCCCGTACCATCCTGACTATCTCGTCTTTCTGGAAATACCAGCATTCGCCGTCTCTCCTGACATGCGGCAGCACACAGGCCCACTGCGAAAACCGAGTCGGAGCCTCATAATATACCCGATGCCGCAGACATTCACCTGCCCTAGGACAGTTTTCACCAGGACATAACGCCCACCAATCAGGTATGTTCTTAAAGTCAATCATCGTTTTTCCTCCCATTTTCGTCTTTTGTCTACATTGCCTACATACTGTCTACATATCACATTTTCCATATTACCAACGACTTATGCCACAATGTAGACAATGTAGGCAAAAACTAAACTTTTTATTTTTCCTTTCAACTCAACCTCAAGAAATCAGAAATCATCTGGCCAAGAGTCTTTCTGTTGTTGACAAACGCTTCCAAAACCTTGGCAGAGACGTTCAATGGAATATAATCATAGTCAGCAATAGCAGCAGGAATCAAGCAAGAATTTCCTTCAGGAAGAACAATCACATCACCGGTAGCCCTCATCTTTACACGGCAATCACCCTTCAAGTTCATAATGATTATGAAGGAATCATACTTCAGCATATTACGGTGGAAAGGAGCAGTGGCTTCAATCACCTTGACGCTAAAGTACGGGGTGTTAATCAGCTTATGGGCCACATCCGTATCATCGCGATGTTCCGTTTTGTACTCTGGATAGACGGTATAATCCAACGCCTGAGCAGCCAACTCGGTATGCAGCTCACGGGGCTTACCGTCAATGCCCGGCCGGTTATAATCAAAAATACGGTAAGTGACATCCGAGGACTGTTGAATCTCGGCCAACAGGATGCCGCCTCCTATAGCATGAACACGACCGGCAGGCAGATAGAACACATCGCCCGACTTCACCTCATGCTTTGCGAGCACTTCCAAAATGCTGCCGTCCTCCACTCGTTTTCGATACTCGTAGGGCGTTATCTTCTCCTTAAAGCCCGCAAACAGATAGCTACCCGGCTTGGCATCGATGATATACCACATCTCGCTCTTCCCCATCTTGCCATGCATCCGCTGCGCCATCTCATCATTGGGATGAACCTGAACACTCAGGTCACGCTTGGCATCAATAAATTTGGCCAACAACGGCAGCTGCCCATGATACTGCTCACTCACAGCCCCTCCTAATATCTCCACAGGATATTTGCTGATAGCCGAAACCAAATCCATCCCCGCCAGTTCACCATTAGCAATAATAGACATACTCGTCGGAACGGCACTCACCTCCCAACTCTCCCCAATACAGTCCTCGGAATCAGCCAATCCCTTATAGGAACACAGCCGTTCCCCTCCCCACACCACAGTATGAAGATTCGGTTGAAAAAGAAACGGGTAAATGCTTTTCATCGGATTTCTTTATCTTCCAAACTATCTTTCCATATCTTTCATTACAACGTCTCGATTTCTTTCTCTGTCAAGCCTGTGAGGTCAGCAATCGTCACCACGTCAAAGCCACGAGCCTTCATTTTAAGGGCCATGTCCCGACTTTGCTCAGCACGCCCCTCGATTATGCCTTCATTCCTGGCAGTATCAATGTTATCACGAAGTATGACAACATTGTCCAGATGACGATAATAGGCATTCAACTCTGCCTTTGACATTCTTGCAATATGCAGTTTCTCGCGGGCTTCAGCCAGACCTGGGGCATCAGCATCTTCAGGGATATCGCCATTACAGAGCACATATATCCACTGGTCCAGTGGAACCTTGGACCATCGGTTGAAGTCGTTTGCCTTGAGGATGAAATATTCCGGGTAGAGTTCACTGACCTCCGACACCTCAAATTTCTGCTGCTGGAATGGCGACAGGTTAAGCAATTCTCCATCATGCAGTCCGCGGAACTCTGTTTTTCCGTGATAAACGTAATCCTTACCCTGCCCCAAGTTGAAGTAAACGATGTTGATGCTGTACACCTTGCGGATGTTCTCGTACCCCTGACCACGGTTGATATATTCCGTCACAAGCTTGGAGGCACCAAAGAGCATACGTTGGAAATAGGCAAACTCCGTCTCATTCTGAACCTCCATGAGATAGAGCACCCCCTGCTCATCTTCAGCAAGCAGGTCAACACGATTCTGCTTATCATCCTCGCTATCACGATTGCTCTCGCTCTCCAACAGTTTCTTAATGCGAATTTTCTTGCCTAAAAGGGTCGTTATCAAACCCTCCAGCACGACATAGTTGGCCTTGTCACGTAGCAGCCGTTTCATGGCCCAGTCGAATCTTACGAAGTCGCTTCCCATATACTCCTATTTAACTGCACCAGTAATGATGCAAACCTTATTTTCTGTTTAATGTTCCAATCACGCCACAAATTTACACATTATTCCCTTAACTTCCAAACTATCTCCGCAAAAAAGTCACCGACATTTATAATTATCAAAACCATTCTATTCTTGAGCTATACTCTTGAGATTATCATTGATGTCATGCATAACAAGAAGGTTGGCCTGTAGTTCAGTAACAAACTCCATCACAAGCCTTGCAGTCTCATTATCCTCAATATCCAATTGCTGCGAAGGACCGCGTTTAGGATAGACATCAAGAAGTGCCACTAAAGGCGATTGTTTCATAACCATATAGATCAGTCTGTACCCATCAGCCTTTGACAAATGTTGCTTCTTGTCGGGCATACGGAGTTTAATAACCGCCGCATCATTATTCAATAGTATCATATCCCGATTCTGTCTTATCTGCTCTATAGTTGCATCTTTGAATGCTTGGCAAATCTCATTTGTCACCCCGCCATAAACGCCTCGTTTCACTTTCAACAGTTCTACTATGCGTTTTCGGAATGTACTTACACTTACAAAGCAAATCATTATTGCTCGACGTATTTTGAAAGATCAAGACTACCAAGCATATTCATCGCAGCCTGTAGTTCCTTATTTTGGGGAGCATCAACTCGGAACACCCGAATATCATGGTCAAGTTCCTCCAAATCAGCTATCTGCTGACGCATTCGGTCATTAAATGTCTTTAATTCTTTACGAGTGAGACTCTCTTGGCGCAGCGATTTCAAAGTACTAATTACAATCCTCAATTCAGGTCCAAACATACGATAGTCCTCCTGAGTAATTGTAGCAAACTCGTTATGTAGACATTCGCAGAGCTTGTCCACTTCGTTCAAAATACGCGACAATTCGCCACGCTTCTCTACGAACATCGGGGAGGCGATTCTCATCCTACGGTCAAAAGACCTCCTTCCTATTCGTCCTATCCTTCTTGATATAACTTGAGTCTGACACATATTTATCAATCTTTTAAAAATCACGCCACAAATTTACACAATATTCCCTTAACTTCCAAACTCTCTACGCAAAAAATCACCGACATATATAATCTATCACTTTATCTGTGTTATCTGTGAGATCTGTGTGACATCTTCCATCATCCATCTTCCTTCATCCATCATCCATCTTCCATCATCCATCTTCCATCATCCATCATCCATCATCCTTCTGACATACGACATGCGTCCGACCTGTCCGTATAGTCCGCAGCCAAGGCTTCAATCCTTTTGTTTGTCACCTTGCAGACTGGCATTCAGATTCAATTCCTTGAGACCTTGAAGAATATCTACCTGGTGAAGCATACAGGATTTACTCTCATTAAACACCTCCGTTTGTAACCTCGTATATTCTGCATTCACCAAATCAACAGCAGCCAGAGGACCGCGTTTAGGATAAATACACATCAATACTACATTGTCATGACGCATCGAGACCCAATAAATCAGCCTGAAACCATTATTCTTGGGCAAGTGCTGACAAGAATTCGGAACTCGCAGTTTCACTACCCTATATTCCGGATATTGATATACACGATCATTGGTATTACGCAAGATGTTATCGGGCATATTCTGAAGAGCTTCACACACATCTTTAGTTACTGACATATAACCATCCCTCGTCTTTTTTTAAGCCCATCTATCGACTTACGAAATGTCGTGGTAGTATAAAAATCCATAAGGCCTATGCGATTGAGCGAAGCAACTCACTCGTTTTTTGGAATTCCTCGTCGTGTCTTAGATCAATATTAAATGTCTGTAAGTCAATACATAACTCTTGAAAAGCGCTCACGCAGTCACAATAATCCTCTATAGTGGTTTTCAGACCAGGATAAAGAGGTGACTCCACCAACCTTTGATGCAGCTGATCCATCAATATCAAAATCGGTGTAGAATGAGCCAGCAGCTCCGTTGTCTCCTGAACATCAAACTCTGTAAAGTGGTCTCGAACCGTCTCTACCAAACTGTTTGTTGCCTCGGTAATCTGTTCCAAATTCTTACGAACAACAATTACCTTATCCAGATAATCGTCAATATCAAGCTGTTGTTGAGCCACCTCCGCAGTTTGGTGTCTCACCTTTGTATATGAAGCTTTAATTTCAGCAATACATGTACACATAAATCATCCTTTCTCTTTCATTTCGGTGGCAAAGATACGATTAAACGAGCAAATAACCAAAGGAAAATGCATTTTTCTTTGGTTTTACACCATCAAGTCAATTCCAAACTCTCTACGCAAAAAATCACCGACATATATAATCTATCACTTTATCTGAAATCTTTGACATCTTCCTTCTTCCATCTTCCCTCTTCCATCATCCATCTTCCCTCTTCCATCATCCATCATCCATCATCCATCATCCCTCTTCCATCTTCCCTCTTCCATCTTCCCTCTTCCATCATCCATCATCCATCTTCCTTCTTCCATCTTCCCTCTTCCATCATCCATCATCCATCTTCCTCCGCCACATCCGCTTGGGCTCAAGACATAGACGGTAAAGCCATTCCAAGGAATGATCCTGCCACCACTGGTGAGCACGTTTTGCTGTACCCGCATAGAAATCGAATACCGCCCCTATTGTTCCCACATGACAATGGATATTCAACTCAATCCAAAACTGGCACAAAGCATCACCTTTTTGGAAGCTGCTCAGGAAACCAAGTCAGTGAAGTCCGTGCCAGTAGAATTTAGCCGAAGAAACGCTCCCAGACGAATTTCCACGGGAAAAGGAATCCTGCTTTAATATAGCGTTTTCTTGTATGCGGTTCCTTATACATTCGATATAAAAAACGCAGATTATATTTGTCAATCCAAGCAGGATAATAATCTATTTGGTCTTGGGCCGTTTGATGAATAAAACCACCACAAGTAAAACCTATTCCTTGAAAACCCGCTTCTTTTACTTGCACCAAAAAAGTTTCCTGTTTAATGATACCCATACCTACGATGAGGAAATCAGGATTAACACTCACAATTTTCTTCACTTCATCATCTATATCTTGTTCGTTTTCAAAATAGCCATTGCGCAGCCCATCAAAGCTAAGTGCCGGATAGCGCTGTTTCAATATCTCTGCAGCCTTTTCCACCTGTTCTTGCCTCGAAGCAACAATATAGACTGTTTTTCCATTATCTTCTGCATATTTAAAAAGCATTGGTGCGACAGACGTCATGTCGAAACTATATCTCTCCACTTTTTTTCCATACACGGACAAAATAGCCCCAACCAAAATAGACCCATCAGCAAAAATTCCATCAAATTTATCGAATAGCTTTTTGTAACTAATAGCATCAAGATATGAGACAGGATTCAGGAAAGTATATACCACTCCCTGCTTTGTCAGTATATGACTCATATCCAAAGTTCCTGTCAATATAATTTTTTTGACAAGTCTACACGACATATATCTTTTTTTTGAAAACAACGACAAATTCTTGATTAGCCAGAAATATCAAAGATTTACTTTATACAGTCCTCCCGTCTGACCACAGAACAACAAACATTTATTATGATAGAAAGCGATTCCTTCTGGTTCGTTTGTTGTCAAGAGGTTTATATTAACTTTCTTAACGATTCTCTTTTTCTTCAGATTAATTACGATAATTGCTCGCTCTGTTTCTGTATTATTTCTTTCTTTTTCTTGCATACCTGATGCTATGTAAAGTTTTCCTCTCCTTATGACTCCCCCCTGCAAGGCATTGGGAAAACAGACATCAAACCGATCTAGAATATCTCTCTCCGAGAGTACGACCTTCTCCCCTTCATCCAATTTGGGGAGCCGGTATTTGGTAATGACGGTCTTGACGTTGCCAACGTCATCAATATATTGATGCCAAAAGCATTTCAAACCATAAAGAAGGCTATTCTCGTTATCTACGAGCCAATTGTGGTTGGCATAAATCTTACCGTTTTCCATCGCTTCTATTGTTTGGACTGTCTTTGAACTGTCTTTAGTAAGACTCTCCACATAACAACAATGAGGTTTGTCAGTTGCAGATACGTATATCACGGGAATACCGGCATCTTCCATCTTTTCCGAGCCAAAGCAAACGGCATTTATATGAGGCTTTTTGTTGGAGCAGGCAAGGTGGAATTCTTTCTCCACAATACCAGTAAGAAGGTTTAAGACCCTACAGTACCCACCGTCACTCATCAAATAAGCTTTATCACCATAGATTGCCATGTCCTGCGCAGACTTCCCCTTATAGGTTCCAACAACTGGGTGAAGTAATTGTGAGTCAGCATTAAGGAGTCCCAAAAACAGAAAAACAAAAAAACAAAAAGATTTCCACATTTTATCCTTCTACCCTCATTTTACCAGTTGTTTCACATCATGAGCAACAATTCTTGAATACTCATCTGCACCTTTTTCGTTAAGATGAGAACCATCAAAGAAAAGATCATATCTCCCAAAGGGAAGAAGATAAGAAAAGAAATAGAATTAAATAGCATTTATAAACCTTTTGCCAATTTTCAGTCCAATGTCATTCCACTCAACTCCACGATTCGCTTGCAACTATTAGCATCGTGATATTTGTAGATTTGGTTACATACCCAGTGACGTTTCTCACGATAAATATCCTTATCATTTGCAAAGTCATCAATAAATTGATAGAACTCATCTTTTGTCTTGACAATATGTCCTCCCATATAATCCTCCGGATGCTCAAAGACAAAGCCTCTCGTTTTTCCGTATTCCTCAATATCAGGTACAACAAAGGCCATAGGACGATCCAACAATAAATATTGCATCGATGCCGATGAATAATCACCTATTAGTCCATCCGACTGAGCCATCAATGTATAAATATCATATTTCGTGTCAGAAAATTCTTGGTGCGAATAAACACTGAGATGACTAAAATGCCTTTTTGTCCCTTTGGGGGCCTTTTGAACTGGATGAAGTTTTACAATCAAATGAATGTTGTATTCAGTTAATCTCTCATTCAACTCGTAATATTCTTCATCTTTAAACATAGGAACCAATGTTTCCATGTTCGAATCATTATATCCCATTTCTTCTGATTGACGGAATGTTGGTACCCACAGAAGAATCTTATCATATTTACTGAAATCATACAGATTTCTTGGTGCAGTCAATAATTCATCACACATTGGATCACCAGCCACAGCAATATTACTTTCGTTGCAGCAATAGGCATCAGCATCAATCTTAACATAAAAGTCAGAGGGGACAATCATGTAAGTAAAGAAAAACTCATCCCCATTTCCTATATGGGAAATATTGCCCATCCTTTTTATGTCAGCATTGCCATGTTGCATGTGTATCACACATTGGTCTTTGCTTGGTTTTATTGGAATCTGGCCTGCAGAATAGAATACATGACCAGCCCTCCAAAACACTAAAATGGATCTTATACCACTAATGAAAGTCACCTGAGGAATATCCTCAGCATATTTCATTTTCTCAATACCACAGTAAATTTTATATTTCTTCTCATAGCCATTTTCAAGCAAAAACTTTCTAAGTGTTATGTTACAAAAGGCGATACCTTTGTTAGCAGAATATAGCAAGATAATCTTATCATTTTTGGGGAAGATCTTGTTAATGAATGATAAGATTGGAGATGTGATGCTTTTAATCGCTCTTTTTAATATTACGTTTTTTATCATAATCGAATACGTAAATCACATCAATCAAGGTTTGTCTATCTGTAATAAAGCTTCCATGAAATACTCCATATATTTCTTCTCGCCGATAGATACACGCAAACAGGTTCCGAACTCTCCTACATTAGGATAAGACTTTATAAGGATTTTCTTCTCTGCTTTCATCCTATCCACAATTATCTGTGCATCTGTCCTTGTCTTGATAAAAAGGAAGTTACCGGCTTCGCCTTTATGTTCATATCCATTTTTATCGAGAGTCTTTATCAACCAACTACGCCCCTCATTGAATTTATCTATCAAAGACTGCAATACCCCAGGAGTCTCTATGATTTTTTCTGCAATTCTCAATGCAAAAGCATTGGTATTATGAGGTGTACAAAGTTTTTGAACCATTTTAATTCCTTCTGGCCAACCAGCAACATATCCCAATCGACATCCTGCCATTGAGAACAGTTTCGAGAAGGTGCGTGTTACAAACACATGTTCATGATTCAAGGCGTAGTTAATGAAAGTACCAGGATAGAAATAGTGATATGCCTCATCGATCAGCACCGTAATCTGCTTATCGTTTGCCACGTCCATAATCTGCTGAAATTCCTTTTCCGAATAAACATTACCCATTGGATTATTTGGGTTTAACAATATCAGCAATTGTGTATCGTCTGTCAGTTCTTTGATTATGTTGTCCACACTCATAGTTAAGTCTTCATTGTACGGTATCTTAACAAAGTTTCTACCATACATCTCAGAATATACCTGAAACATGAAATAACTTGGCACAACCCCGACAATACGACCTTCTGGTGAAGTAAATGCCTGAATAATGTATCTAATACCTTCTGCAGAGCCATTAACCAAACATAAATGCGAAATATCCGTGCCAAGAAACCTGGCCAATACATCAGTAAAATGCAAGGTTTCTGGATATTGTGCCACGAATTGAGGTGTCACATCCTTCAGTGCATCGTCAATAAACTCTTGTGGTAAACCACCAGGATTTTCATTAAGGTCAAGCCTCAGATAATCTTTACGTTCGTTCTGATCAAATATTCTATATAAATTCTCTATTTTAGGGTCTAAATAATACATAACTTATACTATATTAAGCAATGAATCAAATTTCATAAAAATTCTTTCTTTCTATAAACTGCTGCATCACCGATGCCATTTGAATGCTTTCCCTCCGGCGCAAACGAGCAGAGGAGAAGCGCTTGTTCAAAATACAACTGATAAACTCCTGAATTTCGTATCTCAGACCGTAGCCATCCCATTTATAGAAATACTTCTTGTTTTGGTTCTGATCTTCATAACGAAGTTCAAAATAATCCGTTAACCACCAGGGAGCTGGCACGTATGCATAACCCTTTGTACCAGAAACGACAAGGTTGCCTTCTGTCTTCACACCAAGTCCGACCTTGAAAGAACAGGTCGCATTTGGATATCTAAAGACACCTCTCGTATAAATGTCAACACCATTTTCCATACGTGAATAAAGGTCAATGTTCTGATAGTCAATTCCCATCAGTTTGAAAATGGGCAGAAGTGGATAACTACCTTGTTCAAAAAGCGCGCCTCCACTCTGTTCACGGTCAAATTCGCGACCATTTTTGTCGAGTAGCTGCGATAGAGATGCCTCAATATCAACCACCTCACCAATAAGTCCTGACTTAATTAGCACCATCAAATGATTAAAAGCAGGACAATGGGCGGTCTTATTTGCTTCCATCAAAATTACACCTTGCCGCTCAGCCAACAGATACAGTTCCTTAGCCTCATCGCCATTAAGAACCATCGGAGTTTCGCAAAGCACATGTTTCTTTCGTTCTAAAGCGTCTTTGATGTACTGATAATGAGACAAATGCGGAGTGGCGACATATACTGCATCAACTGCTTCATAAAACTTTTCCAAATCCTCATAAGCAGCAATTTCACTATTACAATTAGTTATTAACGACTTTGCGGCATCAGGGTTGATGTCGTAGGCAGCACATACATCGATTCCATTCACGACATCGGCCTCAAAAGGGAATCTTCTGGCTACCCTACCACATCCAATAATGCCAACCCGAATCACTTCCTGGCTCTCATTTCGCAGTTGTGTACTACTGATGCCTTCAGTTCGTGGCAGATAGACTACCTCGCAATAATCTTTCAGATAGTCAAACTTACCTTCCCAGTCGGAACCGATGGCAAAAATATCGACATCATATTTCTGGATATCATCAATTTTCTGACCTATATAGTCTTCAATGATGATTTGGTCAGCATAGCCTGTTGCCTTGACTGCCTCTACTCGCTCCAGAACATTATTACGGACATTCAGTTTTCCCCGGTCACGGTCAAAACTGTCGTTGGTGACACCTACTATCAGATAGTCACCCAATTCCTTTGCCCGTCGCAACAGATTAATATGCCCTTGATGCAGCAGGTCGTATGTTCCGTATGTGATGACTTTCTTCATATTATAACAATTGCAAGATTTACAATCTCTTTAGGCTCGGCCTAAATTTGGAATTTGGAGTAAAGAAAATCTTAGAAATATATTTGGATAGATTGAACATAAACTTCAGATACCAGTCTGGGAAAGGACAACCATCTTCCCACCTTAGCATAGTAACTGAATAATATTCATACTCTTCAGCATTTGGTCTAAACATTACAAGTTTATATCCGTATTTCAAATTTAGCTTGATAACAACCTTATTCTTTTCAGATGTATGAAATTGGAAAACCTTAACACCACTTTCCCTAATAGATTTATCTCTTAGCTCCGCTATTCCAAAATACACATCAGTACCTTGATATTCTGGCCTTATACCGTCCAAACAATAATATACGGTTTTCCCCCATCTATACCATTTTTTAAGATTACGAATTCTATAGCTTCCGGTACCAATCACTTTTCCATCACGTAGAGCGATGAAACATTTCCCATTCTCCAATTCTTTTTCTATTTCCTCTGGCGTAATGTCAGCAAACGGCATATGAAAGCCTCTCTTATCATTCACAATATTTGCATCGTGAATACAATCACACACATCTTTCCATGGGACCCAGTCGGGTTTCTCCATAAATTGAATTTCACTCATAACATATATTATTGCAACTCTATACAGTCTACTTACCTTACTGTTTCCTGAGAATTCTCAATATCCATTGGGGTAAAGCCCTTTTTACTCGACTTTTAAAATACTTATCAATAGTAATTAGCCTATACGCTCTTTCTCCCACAATCGGAAACATTTTCCTAAACCATCTTTTCCTACGTGAAAGAGGAGTAGGCCAATTTAGTTGACCATTTCCTTTAGCCGCTTCTTTCACAGTTCGCTCATATAAATGAGTCTTAGAACTTATACCTTCAACTATTTTTTTGCCACATTCCGTTGATGGAAGGACAACAGAGCAACCATAGGGAC
Organism: uncultured Prevotellaceae bacterium; assembly: GCA_947168395.1. Taxonomy (GTDB): domain Bacteria; phylum Bacteroidota; class Bacteroidia; order Bacteroidales; family Bacteroidaceae; genus Prevotella. The sequence goes on from CAMVLT010000001.1 coordinate 108,233, forward strand.
GAGCGGGGATATTTGCAGACGATATATCTTTACCTAAACCCCAGAAATCACCAATAGTTATATCAGAAGCCCTCTGCAGGCATGCAAATCTACATTTGTAACAACTGCCACGATAGGTATAACCATCCAAAAAAGTATCCAAATACCATTCATCATATCGACGGGGACGTGGAATATGACGACGGCTATATACTTCTTTACCATCTGCTTCCACTTTAAGACAAACATAATACCCATCACGGAAAATCACATTACTATAATGAGGATAACTGGCTACCCTCTCAACATGTCTCTTTAGAATCTCCAATGATGGCACACCATGACAAATCAAATCAACTAATATCAAATTGTCAGGCTGATCCTTAAACATCTTTTTTACAGCTGCTACCTGACAGGGAGTTCCAGTGAACAAAGTCATGCGTCCACTTCTTACATCCTCTTTCAACAGGGGATAGACATCAGCCATATTGCTTTGAACGTATTTGGAGCCCTTCAATTTCGCCAAATCAGAAATGGTGTCAACCCTGATATGTTTTACCTCAATATCTGGGAGCATTGAACAGCCATAGACTACTCCTCCGTTTTCTATCACATATTGTGATATCACAGAAGCAACGCCACCAGATGCACTCGACTTATAATCATTCTCATCCTTACTCCAAGCGGCATAAGCTGCAAAGGGTTCTCTTTGCTCTACAGGATTCAAAACAGGGCATTTCTTCTGGCATAGGCCACAATCAATACAGGCTTCTGTATCAACTATGGGATAAAGATGTCCAAAACTATCACGCTTAGACATACTTATGCAACCCTTGGTACAACTAAAAGCACATAAGCCACAGCCTGTACACTTATCAAAATCACATACGCTCTCCATACTGTATCCAGCTATCCACGTAAGTTATCGAACATCACTCTTTCAGTAAAGATGATTTCAACCATTCTTGACTCTCCATCCTCCGGTCTTCCAACCGGACATTAACAGAATTCCAGTCAATTGTATTTGTCAAATCTATCTCATCTGCATTTTTGAGCACACGGTTTTGAAGGCCAAACAACTCCAATATACTATATATTCTTGACCCGTTTATGGTGACAGTAGTATAGAAATCTTTGTTAGCGTTAATAGAAAAAGCACAACCATGAAAGCTATCAGTTACTACATATTTTGCATTCATCAAATAGCCTAACCATGTATCTGCACTCGGATGTGGCATCCTTCGGGCTGATGGCACATGCTTACGCAAATCGCCATGAGACTCTATAATCGGGAGCCCCGTCATCTCAGATAGTTTTTCCGTTACGGCCCGCAACAACGGTGATTTGATGATGCAATATTCAAAGATATAGTCCTCAGAAATCTTGGGTTTTCTCGCTATTTTAGCCCAATCCGTTTTATCCAACAGGAATGTCGGATCCAAAGACCAATGCACAGGAACATCTACTATTTCTTGAATCATAGAGACAGCCTGCTTCTCACGAACTCCAATAAACGAGAAATCTGACAGCAATTCTTTTATTTGTCCTTTAGTTTTTTCAGGCCACACATCATTACCAACAGATGGGCCGTATGCACCTTTACGTTTGCTCTTAACAAAATCAAGAAAAAACAACTTATTAAAAGTGTCAGATCCTCTGACGTTTAGGTTCCACATTTGGTCACTACCTATAATTATCCAGTCATACCTTTCAGTTGCAGACGAATATTCTTCCCGCCTTAAAGGTTTATCAGGATACTTTACTATACTCTTTTTTTGGAAGCTACAATAATTATACGACTTTATCCCAAGATAGACTCTGACAAGCCATGAGAAGAAACCGTAAAAATTTGAATAATAGTGATTTATAGGAGCATTAACACAATCTCTTGTTTTGTTTAACATATTCAGTATTTCAGCCTCACAATGGGGTATACTATTGATATACCGCTGCAATGCATAGGCTTGAAAAGCAGTCCCGGGGTTAGGATAGTAAAACCAAGTTACAATTCCAATCTTTTGATTCTGCATCCGTTATAACGTTTATTCTAAAAAGACTTAGCTTTATGTTACAGACTTCAATTAGCTGACGATCCACTCCACAGGCGTCCATGTGTCTTTGTCGAATCTCACGCCAACCTTGACAACCCTCCGCCCATCACTCTGATAGGGGATGGCATAGCCACGCCTATCTATCTGTTCAAGTGCCTCCTGTGCCGATCCATTAACCTTTAGCTCAAAGACATACAGATCTCACAGATTAACTATCTACCAACCATTTTTCTATGTTACGCGTCTGGGTAGAGAAGTTCAGTCCAATCTTTATGATGTGTCTGTCCTCTGGGTTAAATGGAAGAACATACGATTTATCGTTAATCTGCCTTATGGCATCTTCTGCCGTCCCATCTAATTTGAACTCAAAAACATAGACATAATCGGCAGTTTTAAGCACCATGTCGATTCGTCCTTCACTGGTATGATATTCTGCCTGAACATAAAAGCCCAGTAACTTGGAAAGAATGAAAAGTACATTCTGATAATGGTTTTCCAAATCTCGAACAAGGTCATAGGGAATATCGGCAAAGAAGCTCTTTAGTCTGTTCAGGAATTTTTCAGTTTCACCAGCCTCTACTTCAAGTACGAACTGAGCTATCTGGAAAGGTGCCTCAACCTCATTAAACGGTGTATAGTATGGTATCAGATACTTCAAGAATTCTTCTTCCACCTCTTCATTTGGGAACCCAAGCCGATACAGTTTAAAACGAGAATCATAGCCTTTAATTGTCAAGTAGCCACTTTGATAGATGAAGGGGATGGGACTGGCGGATGTTATGTCTAAACTATTCAGGACTTCGGCTGTAGTCTGTTCGTTTGCCATCCGCTCAAGGTTATAATTACTGATTTTCAGCAATTCCACAAGATAGGAAGGTGTACCTGTCTCAAACCAGTAACTGCCAAAACGCATCGTATAAAAGGTATTCAACAGACTATACGGGTTATAGACACCTGGGGATTCCTCTGTGAAGTGATACCCGTCATACATGCTCCGAAGTTTATTTCGTACTTCATCAACTGACATCTGGTTCTGAACAGCCATTTGTTCAATATATGGCATAAAGAAACCGTCAAGTTCCTCATTAGTGATGCCGCATATATTGTAGTATTGCCAATTCATCGACAGGTCTGTCAGGTTGTTTAAATCACTGAATATACTGACTTTACCAAACTTTGTAACTCCCGTCAAGAATGCGAAGCGAATATACTGATCGTCTGACTTCAATGCCCCATAGAATGCCTTGAGCATTTTACGGTAGTCATCCTGCAATGCCTCGTTCCCTATAGTCTGCAATAGAGGCTTGTCGTACTCATCAACCAAAATAACGACACGTTCACCGGTTATTTTGCAGGCACGTTTGATTATACCTTCAAAACGCAGAGGTAGGGACTTTTCCGTAGGATTACTACCATACGATTGCTCCCATTCACAGAGCACTGCGTCCAATTTGTTTCGCAGAGCATCAGGATTTTCATAATCTTCGGTATTGAGGTCAAGATGAAGTATCGGGTATTGTTTCCACTCCCTTTCCTGTTCAGCGATGGCTAACCCTTCGAACAAGTCCTTCCTTCCATTAAAATAGGCATGGAGTGTTGACAACAAAAGACTCTTACCAAATCGGCGAGGGCGAGACAAAAAATAATAGCTTCCAGTATTCACCAATTGAGAGATGATGGAAGTCTTGTCTACGTAAAGGTATCCACCTTGACGTATCTTCTCAAAACCCTGGATTCCTAATGGAAGATTCTGATAATTCATCGTCAACTGTTTCGTTTTTCTTAATATCACAGCACCATCATATCCGGCACTATCATTGGCTTGGTTTTCAGCAGCATGGTGCCCCAGCTGAGACCTAAGCCGAAAGAGGAGCCGAGGATTGTCGTTTCCTCTGTTCTTAACCTGTCGGCAATCCTTGTCACCATCAGTGACGGAATGGAAGCACCGCCAAGATTTCCGAATTCTTCCAAATTATAGGGGACCTTTTCCAAGGGCAGTCTCAACTTCTTCACCACACGGTCAACAATCATCTTGTTGGCCTGATGTATCAGGAAATAGTCGATGTCTGTGTTACGGTCTATTTGATAGTCTTCCAGGAACTGTTCCACAGACTTGGGGGGACGGCTGATGGCAAACGAGAATACATTCATGCCGTTGATCATTGTATGATAAGGAGCACGGACTATACCATTGCCAAAGTCCTCATATATAAAGGACTCTGGTGTTGCCGGATGTCGGAATCCACCATGTGGGGTCATCAACGCCTCAGAACCTTTTCCGAAAGTATGGAAATCAATGATGATGTCATGGGCAGTTTCGTCATATTCCAAAGCGAGTGCTGTTCCACCGTCACCGAAAAGGGGAACGCGGCTCTTATCCTTCATAGACCCCATCCGCAAAGCGGTATCACCGACAAGGAGCAGGGCACGCTTGATTTGTCCTGTGGTCAGCAGATTGCCTGCCACGACGATGGCATACATACAACCGCAACACCCCATGGGAATGTCCACACAGAAACAGTCTTCACTGAGTCCCATACGGTCCTGTAGCAAACAAGAGGTAGGAGGGGTACGGTAATCACCTGTAACGGATTCAAAAATCAGTGCATCGATACTATCCTTCTCCCAGCCCAGCTCTGCCAATAGCTTTTCCCCAGCCGCCTGACACATATCTGATGCACACATCGTATCAGGAGCTATGTGGCGTGACTTGATGCCGACAGTCTTATCGAACACATCGGCCTCCTCCTGAGTAAAGAGGTCAATATCAGCAGTCTTCACAGTATGTTCCGGCACCGCCATCGACACACCAGCAATATTAACGTTCTTTATTTCCCACTTTGCCATTTTCAAATTTGTTTCTCACACAGAAAGCACAGAAAGCACAGAATTTTTATTTCCGTGATTTCCGTGATTTCCGTGTGACATTATAGATTAACCTCGTATTTAGCAAGGATCTCCTTACCTTTGGCATAAGAAGTCAGATCCATGATGTCCTCGGGGTCGAACATGATGTCGAAGGCTTCCTCGAACTGAGCCACAAGGCTCAGTTGGTGAACGGAATCCCATTCCTCTACCGTTTCCTTACCATAGCCATCGTTTAAATCTTCCACGTTGGCACCAAAAACTTCTACAAATGCGTTGTTGTATTTCTCTAAATTTTCCATTTTTTATTACACTGATTTATTATTTGTCACACAGATCTCACTAATCTCACAGAAATTGCAATCTGTGTGATCTGTGAGATCTGTGTGCTATAGTTTAGCGTATAAAGTTTTTCCAGCTTCATTCTTCGGAATCTCATCGATAATCCTGACTTCGAAGGAAGAGGCGACGAGTTTCAGACGACTGACAAGCTCATCCTTCACCTGCGTTTTGTATTTCTCATCCGTGAGATAGACAATCATCTTCTCGTCAGTACCCACACAGGCGCACTCCAGTCCAGGGAACTTTCCCTTGATGATGCGCTCACATTCATCCAAGCCGACTCGCATTCCAAATAGTTTCAGGAATCTTCCCATGCGGCCTACAATATAATAACAGCCATCCTCATCGAAATAGGCCAAGTCACCAGTATGGATAAAACCGTGACGCTCATCACCCAAAAGCAAGTCCTCACGACAACGGGCATAGCCCATCGTCACGTTTTTCCCACGGTAGCACATCTCACCCTCCGTATTCGGAGTGGTGATGGGGTTACCGTCCATATCTATCAACGAAAGTTCTGCATTGGGCACAGCTCTTCCTATGCTGCCCACTTTCTCAATAGCCCACTTCGGAGGGAGCCAGGCCATGCGGGCCGTACACTCCGACTGTCCGTAGGTGGCAATCCACTTCTTGCCGTGGTCACGACAATACTCTGCGAACTTCAGATTCAGTTCCTTTGGCATCCGTCCCCCACCCTGCGTCAACAGCGTAAGGTCAGGCAAATCCATACGGAAGAAACGCATCAGGTTCAAAATCTCAAAACTATAGGGAACACCCGTGAAACTCGTTGCCCGCTGTTCCTTGATGAACTTCCAGAAGTTGCGGTCAGTCATGTTCAAGTTGGTTATCAACACGGTGGCTCCCACATAGAAATGACTGAACACCATTGAGAGGCCCATCGTATAATATAATGGTAGCACCATCAAGGGACGATCTTTCTCTGTCAGTTCAAAGAAGGTGGAGATGTTCAGGGCTGCCGCCTCGATATTCTCATACTTATGGCGCACTAACTTCGGACTTCCTGTAGAGCCACTGGTCGGCAGCAAGTGCGACAGTTCATCATTCATCGGGCAGGCATCGTTGCCTGTCTTCATCAGTGTATAGCCATAGCAGGTGATGACCTTCTCATAGTCAAATCGATTTGCCATCCCTTCAGGCACACAGACGTATGGAGGCTGGTAGAGTTCATAAAGGCTCTTATACAGCTGTTCATCCAAATGAGCATTCAGTATCAAGGGAACATTGGTTACACAGATATTACCTATCGTCCAAGCGATACCCCCAACATTGTTCTCCACCAATAGAAAGAACAATGAACGGGCGGGCATCAGTTTCCTCGCCTCTGACGCGAACGCCAACAATTCTCCGTATGTCAGCTTGTTATCCTGCGAATCAACCGCGGCCAAAGAATCTTTTGGCCATTTATCTAAATTCAAAATCATATTCTCTCACACAGATCTCACAGATCCCACAGATAATTTATAAAATGATGCGATGGATCCCGTCCTTCATGTCATTCTCTCCGAAATTAACGAGCAGTCCGAGATGTTTGTTTGCTAATTTCAAATATGTCTTTATCTGTTTGAAGAAAACGGGCTTAAGTGTCTCTACTGATTTCAATTCTATAATGACTTGATCATTCACAATGATATCAAGGCGTAAATCAGTTTTCAAAACACTCCCCATATACATAAGTGGAACTTGCTTCTGTCTTTCGATTTTCAGTCCACGCTGTTCCAGTTCAAAGCACAGAGTTTCCTCATACACGGACTCCAACAATCCAGGTCCTAAGACATTATAGACATCAAAGATTGCACCACGAATCTGGTAAGTTATCTCATTGTCTGTCATACTCTTGCGTCACACAGATTTTACAGATAATTATTTCGCACACAGATCTCACAAATCACACAGATAATCATTTGTTTTGCACACAGATTTCATAAATCATACTAAAAAATCTGAGAGATCTGTGAGATCTGTGTGACTATATAGACGCGCAGCCGTCCACCCCGAGTATCTGCCCGGAGATGTAACTGGCTCTATCGGAAGCTAAGAAAGCACAAGCATTGGCAACATCCTCGGGAGTGCCTAAACGTCCTAACCCTATCCGTGAGATACGCTGGTCTATCTTCGCGCCGTCGCTTTCATACAGCTCAGCGAAGCGTTCGGTCTTTACGATGCCTGGTGCCACTGCGTTTACACGGATGCCCTGTGGAGCCAGTTCCTTAGCGGCCGACTTGGTGAATGACATAATAGCACCCTTAGTTGCCGAATAGGCCGACTGACCAGGTGAGCCAAGTACAGCCGTCACCGATGCGATGTTCACGATGGAGCCGCCACCAGTGCGAGCCATCAACCGGGAACAGAGCTGCACCAGTTCGATGACCGCAATCACATTGATGCGGAACATCAGCTCCGTCTCCTGACGCACTATCATACCTATTTTCTTATTAAAAACAACCCCAGCATTGTTCACCAAAGCATCAATACGTTTTTCCGCCTTAAAGATAGCCATGAGGTTATTCTTCACTGCTGTGGCATCCGCCACATCGAAGTACATTGGAACAATACGGGTATCGTTGCGCTCCGCACACACCTTGGCCCATTCATCCATGGAGCCTTCACGTAAATCACAAGCATAGACAACAGCACCGTCAGATGCGAACCGCTCTGCAATGCCCTTGCCTATGCCTTGTGCAGCACCAGTAATGATGCATACTTTATTATGCAACAATCTCTGCATCCTCACCTCAAAATTACGCCACCATCAACAACCAATGTGTGACCAGTCACCCATGAGGAGGCATCGGAAAGAAGATAAATGATAGCATGAGCTATATCTTCAGGTTTACCAAAACGTCCCAATGGGTAGGCACTCACATTCTTTTTAAGATCTTCTTCCGAGATTGTCCCGGCAGAGAGAATGTTGGTTGCTACAAATCCGGGGTTTACACTATTACTCCGAATTCCTATGGATGCCATCTCAAGAGCCATACCTTTCATGAATGCATTCAGGCCGCCCTTTGATACCCCATACATGGTGTTACCTACTGTTGAAATCATCACGCCTCCAATAGAGGATGTGAAAACGACAGAACTTCCTCTGGTAATCTTTTTCTTCTTCAAAAGACGCTGAGCCAATAGAATAGGCCCCAACATATTAACGTTCAACACCTCAGTAAGATCATCTTTATTGATGAACTTGACTGGCAAGGTTTTTACAATACCAGCATTTAAAGAGACTCCATCAAGGTGGGGCAGTTCATCTACTAATGCATTGACTCCTTCTTCGGAAGAAAGATCAGCAAGAACCATTTGGTGAGTTTGGCCGCCATTAGTGTCAAGACTATCCATTGTGGCCTGAAGGCGTTCCTCATTACGAGCAGTAATAATAACACTCGCTCCCATCTTGGAGCACTCAATGGCTGTAGTCCTGCCAATACCTGATGACGCACCAGTTACCAGAACAGTCTTACCTTCTAATGAAAATGGATTATACGACATGTACTTTATCTGTTTCTTCGTCCGAGACTTCAACAAGGTCGGAAATTACAACGTTGTTTGTCTTAAAAGCGACTGTACCCCAAGACAAGCCGACACCAAAGCCGCAGCAAATAAAGGAAGTCTCTTTATCCTCAATCTTGCCATTCAACTCTGAAACTATTGTCATTGGAATACTACCACCATTTGTATTGCCAAAATGGTACATACTGGAAGGAACCTTCTCCTTGGGCAACTTCAGCTTCTTAGCTATCATGTCGTTCATCTTCATGTTAGCCTGATGGAATACGAAATAGTCGGCATCCAAATAGTTGAATCCATAACGCTCACCCAACTTCTTAACAGACTTCGGAGCTGTGGTGATACCAAATGAGAACACATCCATACCCTTCATGCGAGCAGCCAAACGATGCGTTTCGGATCCTTCAAACTCATAATTTTCGAAACTGTTTACAGTAACAGGATTACGTGATCCTCCATCTGGTGTGATAATAGCATCAAAGCCACTTCCGTCAGTACCAAAATGGAACTGCATGGCAGGAGCACCTTCTTGATACTCGAGGGCTGTCACAGTGCCTGCACTACCAAATAAAGGATTCAAACGACGTACAGCAGTCTTTGCCCGTCCTTTGGCATCGCCACACAGGACCAAAACCTTTTTAAGCCCTCCACTACTAACGAGTGAGGCTCCAATATTCAAGCCATACACCCAGCCAGAACATCCCAAGGAGATGTCTGCGGTATAACACTCTTTGCTCAGTCCTAAACGATCTTGAAGAATACAAGACGTTGCAGGCAGGATATAATCTGGGGTCTGAGAAACAAAGATGATCCCCTCAATTTCACTTTTCTCCCAGCCAAGGTCAGCAATCAATTTCTCAGCAGCAGCATAACACAAGTCGGAGGTCGTCAATTCAAAACTATAACGGCGTTCCAAAACGCCGGTTGTCTTCACGAAATCTTCCGGAGCATAATCGCTCGACACTTTGTCATATTCAGTAGGATGGAGATTGTTACCAATATTCTTAGGGACACCGGCAGAGATACCGGCAATCTTAACATTCTTAAACTCGAAAAATGCCATAATTACAATTTCGACTTAACAGTATTAAACAAATCCTCAACTGTGCTGGCATTTCGGATGTCATCACCTTTCAGTGTCACCTCATACTCCTCGTCGGCCATAGCAATGACGGAAAGGGCAATCAGTGAAGACCACTCATCCAACTCCTTAAACACGGTGTCTGCCTTAATCTCACTTGCGTCAGTGTCATCGAACTGAGCCGCAAAATTCTCAATAAAATCTTTTAATTCCATAATTGTGTCATCTTATAATAATAAATTATTCTTCAACTTCTACTAAATCCGAAATAATAATACCGTTAACATCCAAAGCAACTGTACCCCATGACAAGCCTACCCCAAAACCACAACATAGCAACTTTACGGTTCCATTTGAGCATGCATCTTTTAATTGAGTAGCAATTGTCAGTGGAATAGATGCTGATGAAGTATTACCATAATTCCACATAGATGAAGGAACTCTATCTATCGGAAATTTTAACTTCTTGGCTATCATATTATTCATCTTCATATTTGCCTGATGAAGTACTAAATAGTCATAAGAAGAATAGTCGAATCCGAAATGCTCGGCTAACTTTTTAACAGATTTAGGAGCCGTGGTAATACCAAACGAAAACACATCCATACCCTTCATTCTCGACTGTAATGGTGTATATTCCCTGCCATCAATTTCCTGAGGAACAAAGGACGAAGGAGTTATCTGGTTCCTGGCGCCACCATCAGGAATGATAATGGCATCGTATCCACTTCCGTCAGTGCCAAGATGGAAACACATCTCGTTTTCTTCTTCATTATACTCCAAAGCAGTTACTGTCGCTGCAAAACCAAACAATGGATCTTTGAACTCCACCCGACGCCGTGCATCTCCACAGATTAGGAGGCATCTTCTAAGGTTACCATTACTCATCATACTAACAAGTGAAGACAAGCCATAAACCCATCCGGAGCATCCTAAGGATATATCCATTGCCATACACTCCTTAGTAAGTCCGAGTCTGTCTTGCAAAATACAAGATGTGGCTGGAACAATATAGTCGCCATGCTGAGTAACCACCACAAGGCCATCAACAGTGGACTTCTCCCAGCCCAAATCATCAAGCAACTGATTAGCTGCAGGAACAGCCAAATCAGAAACAGTCAGTTCTCCGATTCTCCGTTCTTTGACACCAGTAACCTCAACAAAAGAAGCCGCATCGTAATCCTTCGAAATATCCGCAACGTCTAAATTACAAACTTTACGTTTGGGGACACCAACAGACATTCCCGCAACACGAACATTCCTGTAGCTAAGAAAAGCCATCTTTTATGATTATGCCTTAGACTTTACTGTATTATACAAATCTTCTACAGTGTTAGCATTACGGATGTCATCACCTTTCAGCGTCACATCATACTCCTCATCGGCCATAGCAATGACAGAAAGAGCAATCAATGAAGACCACTCATCCAACTCCTTAAACACGGTGTCTGCCTTAATCTCACTTGCGTCAGTGTCATCGAACTGAGCTGCAAAATTCTCAATAAAATCTTTTAATTCCATAATACTTAACTTACTTTATTATTTAACAATTGATTATATACACTTAATATTTGATCGGCAATAATATCCTGAGAGAAATGGTCATGACAAAACTGGCGGATATTTTCTGAATTATACTCCTGATGATGTTCCGTCATATATTTCATAGCCTCAGCCAATTCTGTTACATTTTCTTTTTCTACAAGTATTCCGTGTTCTGGACGTAAAAAGGTCTCAGGCCCCCCACTCCTTGTCGCAATGACAGGTAGTCCTTTTGCCATTGCCTCAATCACAACTATGGCAAAAGTCTCTAAACGACTTGAAAGAACAAAGCAGTCAGAAGTACATAACAAATCACTTACTTCATCGGGAGGAATTGTACCCAGCAAATGAATTTGATCAGAAAGATGGTAATCAGCTATCCTACTTTCAATAAAAGGTCTATCAGGACCATCGCCAACAATATCCAAGGATACCGATTTCGGGAAATGAGCCTGGGCAAATGCATCAACCAGTATGTCAAATCCCTTATTCCTATTCGTCCGAAATGCGCCACAAGCTATAAATCTAAAGGTGTTGTCGTTACGTTCAACTCTAAAAGATTTAAAGAACTGGTCACTCACCATATTGTTAATAACAATACTATTGACATTGAAATTCCGTTTCAAAGAATCGGACAAAGCTTGAGACACACAGATCACACGGTCTGCTCGATGATACACGAACGATATTTGTTTCAGCCATTCGGGAATCTCTGTTCTATTCATTGCTGTCCAATGCTCTGTAATAACAAAGGGCAAATGATATTCATCCTTCACAAATGAGACAGGAGAAGCAACACTTACAATGTGGGCATGAACCACGTCTGGCATTCCCTTTTCACTTACATATTTCTTAAAGGCCTGTCTGTATGCTCTATCTGCTACCCAAGCATTCAACTTTGGCGTAGACCAAAAACGAGTGGAGAAACGGATTCTTGTGCATAAATACACATCGACTCCATCTACTACCCGATGAGAAATCATGCCTCTGCTGAATATATGAAGAAAGGACTTAAGACTAATGGATATGACTGAGACCTGACAACCCTTAGCAGCCAATGCTTTTGCCTGGACTGCTTCATAGTTGCCAGACATAATATCTGTTTCGGATGGGAAACCCCTGGTGACAAACAGGACTTTCATATTGTACTACATCAAAGAATTATAATTATCCAGCGCTTTGAAGCTCCATATTTGCTACAAGCTGTTCTTCTTGTTTTTTAGAAATGCCATACGCTATAGTACAAGAAAGACATACGAACAACAACGTTAAAGGACGGACACCGGTCATGATAATCGACAACAGATAGCCAATAAAGACGTATCTTATCGTGTTCCCATCAGTTTTTTCGTTTCTGAACAACTTATAAATATAAAAAGCTATAAAAAAGAAAAAAAAGAGGCCAAACCATCCTCGTTCTACCAAATACAGCAATAGAACACTTTCAAATCCAAGCAAATCTGGGTGTAAAGCATTATGTATATATATATAATAATCTCTATAACCATATCCCCGACCAAAAATAGGATTATCGTCTATTTCTTCTATAGCTGCATCAAATTGGTTTAATCTCATTTCCATAGAGGAGCCATCAATCTTATTCTCATATTGTTTTTGGTCATCCCAAAATTGAAGACTTGCAACAAATGGTTCTATATCCCTATTAAACTGTTTCCACTGCTTGTCTGGCACAAAACTGATGGCTACTGCTACACCCGCTAAAAACAAAGCGAATTTACGCAAATTCGATCCAATATTACTTTTAAAGCTTAAGAAAAGGATAATAATCATAGGTGCCATAGCTCCTCTTGAACCAGACAAAACAATAAGACTACATATCAAAAAGGCAAATATGAACTTAAGCATAAGTTTCCCCTTCATCAAAAAGAGCGGAAGCATCACCAACATATATTGTCCCAATGACAGCGGATGCCGATAAACCGTTTGGGCACGAAAACTCATACCCCCTCGTTCAGAATCAATCATATCAGTAATAAACTGATTGTCATCTTCACCCAAGAGAATATAAAGGGGCATGCCCGCAGGATTAATACCCACTAACACCTCAAAGAAAACACAATATACAATGTTAAAGACAATCGCCCAACAAATAAAACGTCTTAATGTAAATGCAGATTTCCCTTCACTTTTAACAAGTAAAAAAGTTTGTAAGGCAAAAAGCAGCATAACAATCTCCTCGAACACACGTATGAATTGCACATTTAGTGGTACTGTCTGAGACAATAGCACAATCGTAACAGAGACAAAAAGATATGCAATGATTGCTTTTTGATTTCCCGTGAAAAAGTCCTTCCAATACATTCTTCGCTCTTCAAATCGCATTTCAGAAACCACAGAGCCAAACAACAGAATTGTTTCCATGGATAATCGCATTTTAATTGTTTGTTCCAAAATAATAGTTGGAACAAACAATAGTGTTAGCCATACCAAATAGACGCCCTTTTTATAGGACATCAGACTAACAGAAGCAACGAAAAAGATATACAGAACAAGGAACCCCTTCATAGCCATTCTTTAACTTACAATCTTTTATGTAAGAATCCATGAGACATCTTCACTATTTCTCTGACATTGTATTGTTTTAGCATTGTTGCAAATATTATAGTACAGAGAAGAACCAAAAAGAGCTTATATATCAACGAGACAATTAGGTTTTGGTCAGGAATAGCACTAATTATCAAGGTCACAACTATCCATGTCAAAAAAGAATTTAGCAACTGCGGTACTATGGATGCATAGAAAGAAATGGCTGATTCTTTTAATGTAAAAACATGGAGAAGAAAATATGTGTTAATGAAGTTGATTGTCAGCGTAATATCCCATGACCATGCCACAGCCTCAATAGATCCGCCCCAATGCGCAGCAATAAAAAAACCTGTAACGGTGCAAAAAGTATTAAGCATACCACTGACAAACAGATGATTGGTCTTTCCTGCTGCCTGAAATACCGGGACATTAGTAGAGAGTATCATCTGCAATGGGAGGGACAAAGCCAAAATGCGAAACACAGGTATTGCAGCATCCCACTGACCACCGTATACTATTCTGATTAATTCCGCACCACAAAAATAAAGCATCAAACCTATCGGGAAACTGATATTGGAGATGATAACAGCCAACTTCTGGTTCTTGGCTTTCAATTCATGCTTACTACTCTGCAAGGTGGAAAGGACGGGGTGCAAAACAGGCTCGATAACGTATGAAACATTCTGGATGGGCAGCATCATCAAGTGATAGGACTTGTCATAATAGCCGAGCTGGGTCATGGAGAAATACTTGCCAATAATCAACTTGTCGAGGTTGCGGGAGAAATAATTACAAAACGAAAAGGCAAACTGGAAAAATGAAAATGAGGCAACCATCTTTACTGCCTCATTGTTCAACCGCAAAACCATTTGAAGCGGATAATTATAGTAGTTCACGCCGAAAACTCCAATGGCTGTCAGAATAGGTGACACCAACAATGCATAGATGCCCCACCCATGAAAAGCACCCCATACAGCAACGCTGCCACTAAGTATGCGGAAGAACAAAGTACGGTAGGCTATTGTCTTGAATCGCTTATCCTTACGCATCAATGCGTTGGGAACCACATTCAGCGAATGAAAAAACATGACTATGGACAAGATTTGACATATACGTTCCAACATAGTATCCGCGTAATAACCTGCTATCACGCCAGACAACATATAAAGCACTACCGATAAAAACACTCCCAAATAAACAGTCAGCGTAAAAAGGCTATTGAGATGAGCCTTTGTCAACTGCTTATACTGAACGACTGCGGGGCCAATGCCAATATCGGCTAATATATCCAAGAAATACATGACAACCATGGCCACTGCAATAGTTCCAAAGGCTGCCGGGGCAATCTTGCGGGCCAAGATTGCCGAAATCAGCAACTGAATAACTATGCCGGAATATTTGGCAACAGCTATCCAAAACACGCCTTTTGTAAGTTCCTTTTTTACAGAAGCCATGTTACATTAAAATAGGATGATATTTCCTTTCAAGGAAGCCATAGAAGATGTCAGATGGATGATGGAAGAGGGTTAAGATGTCAGATGGATGATGGATGATGTTTGATTTTATTCCACGCCGTCAAGTTTCTTACATCGGTGCGTTAACACCTTCAACAACTCCTCACAGTCAGCATAAATACTATTATGCTGCATATCGTCTAAATCATCTTTTTAATTGCTTCTATGTCGGCATTATACTTGTATGTAGCAAGATATTCAAGCACGTTTTGAAGCTTTGCCACTTCTGGAGACTGGCGCATTGTCTTGCACAATTTCAGTATTCTGGGATCTTTCAAAGTGGAAACACTATCTTTTGTTTGTTCTATCAGCTTTGAAATGTCAGATGGCAGGCCGAAATCCTCCATCCTCATTCCAATAGCCTCAACATTTGCTTTGATGAAGGTCTCCATAGCCTTGTGTTCCTTCCCAACTTTTATTACATACTGATGCTTATTTCTATGTTTCAGGAATGTCAGATTATCAGTTTGACCGATCTTTTCAAAACCCTCTATATAAGAAAGTTTTCTTTTATCATTGTCAATTATACCAACGGCAAATGCATCTTTATATTTTCCCTTTTCCATTTCCCTAGCCACCTCATTGCAGCTATGTTTATGGCTTACATTAGCATCAAGCAACGATCCCACAAGTGTTGTATCAATAAAGCACTCTGGCATAATGTCGTTATACTTCATCACCCAGTCTTTCTATATTAAAGAATGCATCAACTCCACCTTCAAACATATCCTGCACATCTGTCTCTGTGGCAGACTTTACGATTGAGCCATTCTCTGATGATCTAATGTAAAACAAACCAAAATCGTAATCTTCTCTTTCCAATAAAATGTCCAAAATATAAGGGCTATGGGTTGAGACAAAGAGCGTATTCCCTTTCTCTGACTTAACAAATCTTAGAAGCGACTTCATCAGTATTTGTTGCGTCGGAGGAAATAGATTCTCTTCAGGCTCTTCTAGAAAAACTTCACAATGATGGATTCTTGATATATTAAGGAACATTCTCATTAACCATTTATTCATTTCTGGGTTGGGTATGTACTCCTTCTCCAGACCAGTTTCTTGATTAATTGTTCCATACTTTGGATTCTTTATAAAAGCCTCACCTACGTTCTTACCATAAAATTCAACCAGTGAGTTTACCAACTTTTCAATTTCCGACTTATGCTTCACCGAGTTGTCTTCTCGCTCCCTATACTTTTTACTGGTAATATTAACTATATGTACATATAGGGGTATCAACGATTGTAGACCACTTGAGACATTCGAGAACGGAAGGAAACGCCCATTCTTCATCTTAACATAATCCATGTCATTACCTTCGTCATAATGGTATGCCACGTCAAGATTAAGGATCTCTTTATCATTTTCAATAGATTTTCTTGCATCGGACCAGTCGGCCATAAAATCTTGGATATTATCAGCAACGGACTTCACCTCAAACCAGTTCGGAATAACCGCCACTAAATTCCTTTCCGCAGGAATATAGCTCACCTTGGGTCGTTTATACTCCCACCTGTTCTCCTTCCATTCAAAAGAAAATCCGTGTTCTTTGTCATAAGAGAATTTCATATAATCCGATTCATATCCAATATATGTATTCTCATAGACATATCCATTCAGACGATGGAAGTTTTCCAGCTCTTCAATAAAAACGTCCTTCTTCTCAAAGCGTCGTGCGTTCTGTTCTATCACTATGCGTTTCTCTACCCATGTACAAAAACAAGACACTTTTAGAACACAACTTTTACCAATGCTTTGCTCACCAATAACAACGTTAACATCCTTAAGAAAGATATCAGCATCAGCTATTGGTCCAAGGTCTCGTATGATAATTCTCTTCATATCTGATTCTAATTATTGACTTCTCTGTCATATTTCTCTCGTGCTATGACCTCGGACTTCCGCCCTCAGCGGCTATCACCGATTCAAGCTCCCTAATGCTCATAACAAGCTTTTTACACCTATGGACCAATATTTTCGCCAACTCCTCACGGTCAGCATAAATACTTGGCTCCTCATTCTTTACAATTACATTTCCCAAACCATAATGGTTTGACCTTGATATTCTTTAGGCTGATGCCAGATGCGTTCTTCCCAGGTTTTATTTTTCGAACGGTCGAAAATAATCAAGTGGCCTTCGTCTACACTACCCACAGCATCCATATACTCAAAGGTTTGACGAAGGCCATCGGCAATGACTTTCTCCAAAGAGCCTCGTTTGATCTTCAGTTCCAAGACGATGCGCTGAACAGGGCCACCATAGCCAACAGACAAAGGCTTGCGTATGAGCAGGTCGGTGCGCTTACGTCCCAAACCATACTCACGGTCTATATACCCACCACCATTAACAATACGCTGCAAATAGACCTGCAACAACAGCTGGGGGCCAGCCTCAGCATAATCGAA
Source organism: uncultured Prevotellaceae bacterium (assembly GCA_947168395.1). Classification (GTDB taxonomy): domain Bacteria; phylum Bacteroidota; class Bacteroidia; order Bacteroidales; family Bacteroidaceae; genus Prevotella. Next base: position 126,085 of record CAMVLT010000001.1, read on the forward strand.
CTTAGAAATCCACGCATCGCTGTTCTCACGAAAGAACTGCTGGAAGTCTGTTAGCAGTTTCTCCATGTTGATGCTATTGTCTGGATTCTGATACCATTGGGGCTGCTGAGCCATCATCTCCTGAGTGCTCCAAGTGAGTTCACGGGGGATGATTTCACGATAGATGGCATTGGCAATCCTGATAGTCTGCCCCTTTTCGCGTTTGATAAGCCCCATATCCGCAACATACTGGATATCGTCAGAGGGTATCAAGCCCTCATCGGCTTCTTCGCTGTTGGCAAGAATGGGTTCTATCACACGCTTGACACGCGGTTCCTTCAACTTGTCAATGAGTATGTCGATATGGGTGTCACGGCGGTAGATTATCTGCTCCTGAGCCTTGTAAATCATTTCGGGAATGATACGGACAGAACGATTGCGGTTCTCTTTCATGCGCATCGTCACTTCATAGCCTAAAGCATTCACTAACCACGGCTGGCCCTCAGTGGCCTGCCATATCATTGGGAAACATGCCTCATCGAATTCCTGTCCTGTCTCTTGCGTATGCTGCATATAGAGCTGAAAATCTCACCAGGTGAGAAGTTACCCAAATGCAGTGATTCCGCCTTTATATTAAAGGCCGAACCGCCAGTGACAATGTCCTGATTGGAAAGCACAATGCGATAGTCACGCACATCACGAACTCCACAGAGGATAATGCTGTTAGGGAATGACTGGGGGCGGTCGTTATATCCGGAACATACTTGTCTCAGGAAACTGACAAGACTATCGCCCACCAAGGCATCTATCTCATCAATGACAAGGATTAAAGGTTTGTCAAAGGCTTCGGAAGCCCTTCTCAAAAAGGTGGCAAGCATGGCATCCTTGCCTATGTCCTGAACGCCGTCTCTTATTGTCAAAGGAATCTCGCTCTTAACAACAGACTTCATCTGTTCGGCTATCGTGTCGACCGAAGATTTAATTACGCTCTGAACATCATTTCTGGAAGCCTGACCTCCCTCCACATTAGCATAGACTGCATAATACTCACTATGCTCATTGAGATAGTCACGCAGGGCAAGCATACAAGATGTTTTACCCGTCTGCCGGGGGGCATGTAATACGAAATACTTCTTCTGCCGAATCAGCATCAGCACCTCGTCCAAGTCGAACCGAGTCAGCGGGTCGATAGTGTATTGCTCTTCCGGACGATTTGGTCCTGCGGTATTGAAGAAGCGTTCCATAAGTTTTACTTTGACAAGCCTAACATGGGGAGAAGTTCGTTCTCCTTGTGGAGCAAATAGGCGGTGGTGCCCATGATGGCTAAGAAGAAGAATATCAACACAATGCGCTTTTTACGTGGACCAACAGGTTTGACAGGTACAGTAGCGTTCTGTAGGGTTGTGAAAGCTGGGGTAGCCTGCTGTACACGAGCCTCGGCTCCTTGACGAAGGGAGGAGTAGTTGACGTAGGCATTGTAACGCAACTGCATCTCGTTCTCCAAATCTGTCTGCTTGGCACGTTCACTGGCAAGGATAAGGTCGTTGTTGGCATCGACAAAATCAGCATAAATCTGACGAGCCTTATCGTACTGGGCCTTTGACTCCCTACAGAGGTTGTCGTAATACTCCAAGTCTACACGGGCCTTGTTGGTACGGTATTTGGTGATGAAAGCCTGCAGACGATTTTTTACAGAGTCAGCTAAAGTGGCACAGACTAAGGGATCCTGGTCAACGACATCAATGGTGATGACCAACGTTTTCTGGTCTACATCACAGACAACCTTTCTTGCGACTAACTCGGCTATATTTGTTTGGTCATCCGTTAGCATGAAGGGATCCACCTGAGCATCATTCAGTTCAAGGCTGTCCTTGTCACTTGCAAACATGCTGGAAACGACATTGGCAATGCCACCAATGACACCGCCGATGGCAGCACTCCACCAAGCACGCTTCTGGTCGTTCTTCAGATAGTCATAATAACTCTTGGTTGTCAAACTATCGGTCTGGCGTATCTGGATTGGGAACAGACTGGTCAGGAAGTCCGTAGAAATCATCATGTCAGGATAAAGCGTAGGGAACAGGGCATCACTATTGCCTATCATGGATGAACTACCTACTCGCAAACCGTATGAGGATGCCAGTGACAACAATGAATTACTGCTGGCGGAACTGGACAACTCTGGTGCCAACATCACCTCACACTTATATGTTTTGGGAATGGAAAAGCCAATGATGCAGGCCAGGACAAACGTGATGCCCAACACCTTATAATATAACTTACGGTGTTTCCAAGCCAACTGGGCGATGTGCATAAAGTCTATGCCACCCTTTTGCTGCTGTATCTGTTTTGTTTCTTCGCTCATTTCTTTAAGTTTTAAGAGGTGAACATTACAGTCTGGTTAGAGCAACTATCAAAGTAGCAATAGAAGCCAAGGACTGACCAACGCCAAGAATGTTAGCCAAATTTACCGAAGTGCCGCGACGTGTCTTACTCGGAACAACAATCTCACAACCTGGCTCCGGCTTGGCACCATCCTTCACCAATCCAACCGTGCCATTCTGATAGACAATAAAAGCTTTCGACTTACGGGCCCTTTCGCCAAAACCACCAGCCTGCTTCACGTAGTGTTTATATTTCTTACCATTCTCATAGAACACGGTATTCGGGAACATCACGTCGCCAGAGACCTTCACAATGGGGTCGTACTCGGGCACATAGATGCGGTCACCTTCACGGAGGATGATGTCGGCATCGCCACCAGGATGCTTCAGGGCTTCAGCCAAGTCAATACCCACAATATAAGTGTTTTCCAGCTCCATCTTTCGCCATGCAATAGAGTCTCTGACATCTGTCATAAGGTCACGTATAGCCTCCAAAGTAGCCTGACGACGAACACGCTCCTCATCATTCAGCACGCGGACCAGACGGGCACCTCGAAGATAGGCATCTTCCGTCACGCCACCTGCCATCTCCATAGCGTCGCTGAGACGCATGTTTTTGTTGGGCAGTGTAAAGTTGCCTTCATAGTTGACCTCACCCGTAACCGTGATGTTACGTGCTGTATGGAAAGCCGGGCTACGATAGACATGGACAACATCGTAAGGTTCGAGGGTAAAGCTGCGGTCACCATCAATCAACAGGCCATCCTTGAGGCTGAACGTAAAGGTTTTGGCAATCTCACGGTGCTTCTTGGTAGCCATGGGATCGAGGATTCTACGTGACACATCGACTCGGGCTAATGAAGCCTGGTCGCGAAGACCACCTGCCTCGATGATGAGGTCCTCAATCGTAGTGTTGTCAGCATACTGATAAGTGCCAGGTGACATGACATACCCCGTGATGGTCAAGGTGCGCTCCTGACGAAGGTCGGCATTGGTGGAGATAAAAACCACATCCTCGTTCTTCAGGGGAATATCAGCCACCGTACCGTTCAAGATGCCCTGCACATCGACAGGAATGATTTCCAATGAACGGTCGGCCTTCAGACGATGCATGACGGCATGGGTGGTGAAGGCATCCTCAGTGACACCCTCGGCAGCCTCAATCAAGGTACGGACGGAATTAACCTTAGTACCCAACTCATACTGACCTGGACGGAACACGGCACCCTTGATTTCGACCATGTTGTCGTAACGGTTGATCATACCGTCGACGGTCACATCATCGCCATCCTCCAACTTGAAGTTAGCCATATCGAACTCATTGACATTGAAGATAGAGTAGCGTTCACCGTTCTGGCGCATCAGGCGGACGGACTTCTTATGGGCATCGCCGGTAAAGCCACCGGCATATTTCAACAGGGTGGCGACACTTTCGTTCTTGCGCATCTCATAGAACATAGGGCGCTTGACATTGCCGGTGATGCCAACGAGACACTCGTAGGGACTGACCTCGATGACATCATTATCCTGCAAACGAATGTTGCCAGCCAAACGACCATTGAGGATATACTCATAGATATCGACTACCGTCACCAAACGGCCATTACGGAACACCTTCACATTGCGAAGGGTACCCAAATCACTGATACCACCTGCACGATAAAGGGCATAGAACACCGTGGAAAGAGAACTCAGATGATAGGTACCCGGGGTACGAACCTCGCCCATCACATTGATCATGATGGTACGGTTGTTATGAACCGTAACCCGCATATCGGAACTCTGATAACGGGAACCCAAGGTGCTGCGCAACTTGGCCTGGGCACCTGCCACCGTCAAGCCACTCAGCGTGATGGGGCCATAGCCAGACACCGTTACAGTCCCCTCCGGAGAAATGGTATGGACGCGGGTCTGCTGGGAAGCACCGTAGATATCGATGACCACCTGGTCGCCAGGGCCAAGCACATAGTTCTCAGGGACTGGCATATTGCCATTAGGCTCGAACGTCAAGGCACGCTGACGGAAGATGTCGCGACCAAATACCCTCTTGCCCTGAACATCATCGTTCTTGCCCTGCGTAGCCTGGATATCATGTTTCACCTGATCGGCCTCTTCGCTTGCATTGGCATAGACCTCGCCCGTAGTGCCTACCTTGGCGGTGTTCAGCTCCTGAGAAGCTGTTCCGTCCTGGTTCTGCTCAAGTGTTTCCACAGGAGCAGAGACAGCTCCAGCCGCAGCTCCCTTGCCACCGGTAACCTGACTCTCATACTGATTGCGAAGGCGGCGAATCTGTTCCATATTCACGCCGCGTTGCATCAGATTTGTCACAATCTGCGATTGAGTCGCTCCCGACTTTTTCAGACGGGCAATGTAGTTGATCACCTGCTTGTCGGTCATACCCTGGGCACAGACAGAGAGAACACTGATGACAGCAAGGAAAAAAACAAGAAATCGTTTCATATAAATACAATAATTATCAATCAAATTACAATAAGGCACACAATCATAGTTCCCAACGAGCAACCAGAAAGCTTTGGTTATCAGCACGTTAGTTAAAACAAACCAATAATATTATCGCAAACAGAGTAGTTTAGGCATGCCCTTTTTCCGATAGTCGTGTGCAAAGGTAGTAAATTATCCCGACACAACAAAATAAAAAATGGGGAATTTCGCGATTTCGCAGGAAATTCAATATCCTTAACAATAAAGCCGCAAGCGTGAACTTGCGGCTTTTAGGTATCGTTTTTTACAGCAGATTCTTGCTTTCTATATCCTTGAAGTACCGGTAAGTTCCGACTTTCAGTTCATCGCAGGCAGCATCGTCGCAGACGATGATGCCATGAGGATGGAGTTGGAGGGCGGAAATGGTCCATATATGGTTGACACTTCCCTCGATGGCGGCCTGCAGGGCACGGCACTTGGCATGACCATTGACCAGAATCATCACCTCGCGGGCTGACATGACAGTAGCGACGCCAACGGTCAGAGCCGTCTTGGGCACCTTGTTGACATCACCGTCGAAGAAACGGCTGTTGGCAATGATGGTGTCGGTGGTCAAGGTCTTCTGACGGGTACGGCTGCCCAATGAAGAGCCGGGCTCGTTGAAAGCAATATGGCCATCGGGACCGATGCCACCCAGGAAGAGGTCGATGCCTCCGAACTTCTCGATTTCCTTCTCGTAGGATTCGCACTCAGCAGCCAAATCAGTGGCATTGCCATTAAGAATGTGGATATTCTCTTTCGGGCAGTCAATATGGTTAAAGAGATTGGAGAACATGAAAGAGTGGTAACTCTCGGGATGCTCCTCAGGCAAACCGACATATTCGTCCATATTGAAGGTGACCACATTTTTGAAGGACACCTTACCATCCTGATAAGCCTTTACCAAGCCACGATACATACCAATAGGCGAAGAGCCTGTGGGGAGTCCAAGCACAAAGGGCTTTTCCGGGGTCGGATTGGCTGCGTTGATACGTGCCACCACATAATTGGCGGCCCATTGGGACATCAAATCATAATTAGGTTCAATAATTACACGCATAGTTTTTGCTTTTTATGGTTTAATAAACTTTTTCTTAATAGTTCCATCCTTATACCTTATTATATACATTCCAGGACGGTTGGGAGAGACTTTGCGACCTGAAAGATCAAACGTTGAACGTTGAACATGGAACGTTGAACATGGAACATTTTCGACATCTGACGGGTCACCACCCATGAAATCGAACGATATCAGGCCTTCATCGTCCATCTGGATATTGGTGACGGGTTTTCCTAACAGTGAGCTGCCGCTGGAATTGGGATAATTCATCTTCGCAGCAGGGAGAGAGGTGTCAGTCAGCTCGTTGTTCACAAAAGTCGTTGAATCAGTGGTCCACGGATAAGGAGAGGTACTCAGACGAATGTTACCCATACGAGGACTACGCTGATAAGGATTCTTATTGGAAGGCACTATGACAGTCCAAGCATCGTAATCCAGATTATCGGCATGAACCAACTCGAAGCGCCGCTTATCTCTGTCGTTGTTCACCGTATTGCCAGCCCACACCGTCCCATCGTAGTACACATGATAGATGACCAGTCCACGACCAGGCAATCCATAGTCCCACCCACGTAACTGGCGGTTTTCCAACAGATACCATTCACTGTCAGAATGCTTAATGCAATAGACCTCACCACCTTCAGACGAGGGCTTCAGGTTCTTGATAGTGGCAGGTTCCGTCAACACGATGGGAGAGAGCCAGCCCAACAGCATCTTTTCCAACGGCGTATAGTTTGGGGGACACCAGCCATAGTTGGTAAAGTTGCCACCATCCATCAAATCCCATTCGTCAACGACAGAATAGCCTGCGATACTTGAAGTCGGGTAGATGTCGGGCAAGCCCAAGCAATGGGTAAATTCATGGCAAATGGTGCCAATGCCAAACGAGTGTTTACTGTTGCTGCTATACCACAGTTCAGCACTGGAGGAATAATTGGAAATCCTGATGCCACCAGGTGCAGAGACAGAAGAAAACCACGCTGTGTTAGGCCAAATATACCCATAGCAAGCGCTGCTACCCTGATTTCCCGCATACCCTGCATAGACATAGATAACCTGATCGACATATTTGTCGCCATTCCAGTCGTACTGCGAGAAATCAACATTGGGATTCGCCTCCACCACCTTCTTGGTGGCCTCCCTGAAAACTTCGTTACCATAGTTGCGAGTATCAGATGTAGGTTTTCCGTAAGGCTGGGCTTTCGAGCTCACCTTGACAGGGCCATAAACATCAAACTGAAGATTAAACAACCCACCAGACTGCTCACGGAAATAATCAGCCACACAGCCCGCACCGTCACGCTCGTTGTAGCCCGGCTCATTGAATATCTTGTCGTAAGCCTCGCGAGGGTCCTCACGATTAAAAGAAAAATCGGAGAACTCCACCAGAATCACCATCTGCTTATAGATTCTGCTGGCATCCCACGTTTTAGTAGGCGTAGGCAACACCCGACGGACTCCACGGGTGGTAGAGGCACCCTCGGAGAGGTCGGGGGTGCAATCACCTCGAATAATCGCTTCAGGCTGAGCATAGAGATTTAAAGGTAAAAAAGTAAAAAAGTAAAAAGGTAAAATCCTCTTCACCAGTCTATTCAACACTATCTCCTTTATCTTTTCCATCATTTCCTTTTTTCCTTTTTTCCTTTTTCACCTTTTTACTCTTTTACCCTTTTACTTTTTTACCTTTTTACCTTTTACCTTTTACACGGACTCCACGGTTTAAGTGTCTTAAAGAAGTCGTTGCCCTTGTCGTCAACGAGGATGAAGGCGGGGAAGTCCTCGACCTCAATCTTCCAGATGGCCTCCATGCCGAGTTCGGGATACTCCACGCACTCGATGGACTTGATGCTTGACTGCGACAGGACAGCAGCCACGCCACCAATAGAGCCGAGATAGAAGCCACCGTGCTTCTGGCAGGCATCAGTAACGACCTGCGAACGGTTGCCCTTGGCTATCATGACGAGAGAAGCGCCATTGTCCTGGAACTCGTCCACGTAGGGATCCATACGGTTGGCAGTGGTGGGACCCATAGAACCGCAGGGATAACCCTCGGGCGTCTTGGCAGGACCAGCATAGAGCACGGGATATTTCTTGAAGTAGTCGGGCATACCCTCGCCAGCATCGAGACGAGCCTTCAACTTGGCATGGGCAATGTCGCGTGCCACGATGATGGTACCCTTCAGGTTGACACGGGTAGAGACGGGATACTTCGACAGTTCCTTGCGGACAGCATCGATGCCTTCGTTCAGGTCGATGGTGATGGTATTGCTGCCCTCACCAGCCTTGGCATACTCAGCGGGAATCAGTTCAGAGGGGTTGTCGTCCATCTTCTCCAACCAGATACCGTCCTTGTTAATCTTTGCCTTGATGTTACGGTCGGCCGAGCACGAGACACCCATACCGATGGGGCAAGAAGCACCATGACGAGGCAGACGGATGACACGGATGTCGTGAGCCAAGTACTTACCGCCAAACTGGGCACCAAGACCAATCTTCTGGGCCTCGACGAGCAGTTTCTGCTCCAGGTCGATGTCGCGGAAGGCACGGCCCGTCTCGTCGCCAGTAGTGGGCAGTGAGTCGTAGTACTTAATGCTGGCCAACTTCACCGTCAGCAGGTTCTTCTCTGCCGAGGTGCCGCCAATAACGAAAGCAATATGATAGGGAGGACAGGCCGCCGTGCCGAGGCTCTTCATCTTCTCGACGAGGAACGGAATCAGGGTACCCTCGTTCTGAATCGTGGCCTTCGTCATCGGATAGAAATAGGTCTTATTGGCCGAACCGCCACCCTTGGCCACCATGACGAAGCGATACTCAGCACCCTCGACAGCCTCGATGTCAATCTGGGCAGGCAGGTTGCAACGGGTATTCACCTCGTCGTACATGTTCAGCGGAGCGTTTTGCGAGTAGCGCAGGTTGTCCTGCGTGAAGGTGTTATAGACACCCAGCGAGAGCGCCTCTTCATCCTCAAAGCCCGTCCATACCTGCTGGCCTTTCTCACCGTGGATGATGGCAGTGCCCGTATCCTGACAGAAAGGCAGGATGCCCCTGCAAGCCACCTCGGCATTGCGCAGGAACTGCAGGGCTACATACTTGTCGTTCTCGGAAGCCTCGGGGTCGCTCAGGATGGCAGCCACCTGCAGGTTATGCTCGCGGCGCAACATGAACTCCACATCGTGGAAGGCCTGCTGGGCCAACAGTGTCAGTGCCTCCTTAGAGACTTTCACCATTTCCTTGCCTTCGAAGTCGGCAGTGGTCACTCCTTCTTTGGAAAGAAGTCTGTACTCGGTCTTGTCTTCGCCCAACTGGAACATCGGGGCGTACTTGAAATCTACTACATTTGCCATAGTTCATCTTTTTTAGGAGACAGGGAGACAAGGAGATCAGGAAGTTCAAGACATTTCCTAATCCTGTCAGACTGCCTCAGTTAATCTTTTATTCCATTATTATTTTTTATACCATTACAATACAAATAAAGCATTCTGCTCGCATCCTCCAAAGCATCACGGAGCTCAGAGAATTCTTCTGTAGATATATAGTCAATATCTCTTGACAGGATGACATAATCCCTACACTATCTCCTTGACTCCCTGTCTCCTTAATATCAATATCCGAAGATTTCGGCGAGAGAGACACGGCGGACGGGGCCATACTGCTGGAGTGACTTCATGTCGAGGTCACGCTCGTCGCCAAGAATGATGTAGCGATAGGGCTTGCGGGCTATCTGCTGCTGCTCGAAGTCAACGACGTCCTTCATCGTCAACTGGGGCAGTGCCTCATATATAGGTTTGTTGATGTCGTAGTCCAAGCCCATGTCGCGGGCAGCAATCCAAGCATTGATCAGTGCGAACTTCGTGACGCGACGGCTGGCCAACTGCTTGGTAAGTCCCTCCTTGGCAATCTGGAACGAAGTCTCGCTCTGGGGAATCGTGTCGAGAATCGTGTGGAAGTGGCCCACACAGTCCATCAGCTTGTCGTTCTGCGTGATGATATGCGTGAAGAAGTCCTCAGGATCACCCTTCACAGCGGGCTGACGATAGATGGCCCAGGCATTGTAGGCCAGGCCACGAGTCTCGCGCATCTCCTGGAATACAACGGTATTCATGCCACCGCCGAAATACTCGTTGAACAGCGCCTGGACTGGAGCCTCTTTCACATTCCACTGCCGTTGCTCGTTATGATACATCCGCATATAGATGTTCTTGGCATTGTAGGGAGCAATGAGAATCTCGCTCTGCGGTGTAGCCTGACTGACATAGGGCTTGTTCTGAGGGATATCCGAGACCTGAGACTGGATGTTTGAGAGATGAGAGGCAAGTGCCTCCGTCAACTGGTTCTCCGACATCGGCCCATAATATAATAAGGTGTGCTGATACTGCGACAATTGCTTCAGCAGGTCGAGCAACTCCTGCGGATTGGTGGCACGCAGCTGGGCGGTGGTCAGCAGGTTGCGCCTGCTGTTGTAGGGACCGTAGACACCATAGTTGAAAAGCTGATCGAAACAGGTGCGCTGGTCGAGCTTGGCATCAGCACGAGCCTTGTCCAACAGACTCACATACTGGTCGTATGCCTGCTGGTCGGCCTTGGCATGCTGCATCAAGTCCTCCAGCAAGGCCAGTGCCTCGGCCATGTTCTCGCTCAATCCGTTCAGCGTGACATTGATGACACGTTCACCCACAGAGATTTCGTAGTTGCAGGCCAGCTTATAGAACTGCTGCTTCACCTGCTCGGCAGTCAGTTTGTCAGTGCCCAAGTAGTCAAGATAGTCGGCAGCATAGTCGTAGCGCACATCGGCCTGCTTGCCAAACTCATAGCGGAAGGCTAACTGGAAACGGCCGTTCTCCTTATTCTGGACATATACGTAGGGGAAGCCTTCTTGCACACTACCGAAGGTGAGGTCGCGCTGGAAGTCGACAAACTTCGGCTCGATGGGCTTCACCTCGGCACTCTGGATGTCCTTCACAAACTGGCTGACGTTCTCGCGGTTGGTGGGAATCGGCGTTATCTGGGGCTTGTCAATCTTCTTCTGGTTGGGGTCTACCCCCTGACGCTTATAGACGGCGGCATAGCCGTCGTTGAAGTGGAGGTTTACAAAGTCCACTATCTGCTGCTTGGTGATACCAGCCAGGCGGTCCAAACGTGAGGCCACCTGGTCCCAGGGCTTACCGATAATAAAGGCATCGACAAACATATCAGCACGCGAACTATTGTCTTCCAGCGCATTGTAGTACTGCAGCTTCAGGTTGTTGATGACCGAGGGCAATAGGTCGTCCGAGAAATCGCCCTTCTTCAGCTTGGCAATCTCGTCGAGCAACAACGAGCGCACCTCGTCAAGCGTCTGGCCTTCCTTCGGCGTACCAGCCAGGATAAAGCCTGAGTAGTCCATCAGCGACTCTACCCCACCCCATGCACTGAGCATCTTCATCTGCTGGTTGATGTCGAGGTCGATAAGTCCTGCTGTACCATTGCTGAGCATCGACTCGATGACCTGCAGGGTGTCGCTCTGCAACGAGGCACCACGGTCGAAACGCCATCCTAACCAGATGGTCTCAGCCTCCGGTCCGATGACGGTAGTATCCTGCGGCTCGCTAAACGTGGGCTGCTCAGGGAAGGTGGGCTGACTGACATCCTCGCCAGGCTTCCATCCTCCGAAGTACTTGTCGATGGTGGCAATCACCTCGTCAGGGTCAAAATCGCCAGCCATGCAGATGGCCACATTATTGGGCACGTACCATTTAGCGAAGTACTTCTTGATATTTGTAATCGACGGATTCTTCAGGTGTTCCTGCGTGCCGATGGTGGTCTGCGTGCCGTAGGGATGGGTCGGAAACAGTTTCTTGCACAACGACTCATAGAGCTTGCGCGTATCTTGCGTCAGGCCGATGTTATACTCCTCGTAGACGGCCTCCAACTCGGTGTGGAAACCACGGATGACCATATTCTGGAAACGGTCTGCCTGAATCTTGGCCCAGTTCTCGACCTCGTTCGAGGGTATATTCTCGACATAGCACGTCACATCGTTCGAGGTAAAGGCATTGGAACCCTCCGAGCCGATAGCTGCCATCAGCTTGTCGTACTCGTTAGGGATAAAGTACTGAGCAGCCACCTGACTGACGCTGTCGATACCGCGATAGGCCTGACGGCGCTCCTCAGGGTCTGTCAGCTTGCGATACTGCTCGTAACGCTGCTCGATGTCGGCCAGCAGTGGAGCCTCCTTTGCCGAGTCAGTCACGCCGAACTTTCCCGTTCCCTTGAACATGATATGCTCTAAGTAGTGGGCCAGTCCGGTGGTCTCTGCAGGGTCGTTCTTCGAACCCGTTCTCACAGCAATGTATGTCTGGATACGCGGCTGCTCCTTGTTCACACTGAGGTACACCTTCAGACCGTTATCCAACGTGTAGATACGGGTCTTCGATAAATCACCCTTGACACTTTCATACTTATACTTACTGCACGAGAATAAAAGTAAAAAAGTAAAAAAGTAAAAAGGTAAAAAACACCATCCGAAATACTTTCTCATTGCTTTTGTTTTTTATTAATTATGTTTACTGTAGTTCCTATAATCGTATTGACATCATTTGTCATTGAATCAAATTCTTGTGCGGAAAGATAATCAGACTCAAACAACAACTCCAACCAATATTTAGCCTCACTGGCCTCTTTCAGAGATATCTTCAGTTTGCTAAGATAATCAGCATCACTTTGGGCAAAAAGGCTCTCGGCGACATTTGCCCCTATACTTGTACCACACCTATACAACTGCTTAGACATAACATATTCCTTCTTTTCATTGCATAGATACGAATAGAGTTTAACAATACGTATAGCAAATTTCTTGCTCAACTTATAGATAACATCCTCCTCCATTCCAATGACTATTTTTACTTTTTTACCTTTTTACTTTTTTACCTTTAAAGATCAGTTTTCGTAATCTATTTCATGATCCAGTTTCTCCAAGAAGTCATCGAAGACCTCCTGCTCCACATCGCCCATAGCGAACTCCTTCTCAGCATCCTTGCGGATTTCGGCAATCCAGGCACGGCGGGCACGCACATAGTCCTCACGAATACGAGCGCAGGCAGCCTCGTCAATCTCCGTCAGATGGTAGTAGTCCAGTATGAGCTGGTACGACCAAGCCCAGCGGTAGTCGCTGTAATGATTGTTGATGTCTTCAAACCTTTCCAGCACCTGAGTGATGTTTTCAATCCGGCCCTCCTTGATATCACTAATCAGGCGCTCTTCCTCGCTGACGGGCAGCAGCAGTCCGCTGAGGTCGGCCCAAGGGCCTTTACCCACCTCAGACTTAGGCATGCCGAAGAAGCCCTCCTTCATGGCACGTTTCAGGACGGCACCCATGTAGATGCGCAGGGCTATGTCATAGTACTTCAAGCCCTTCTGCAACGACGTGGCGTTGATGACGTACTCATGGAAGTTGTAGGTCGACACGTTCTCGCCACTGGCACTGCGCAGGTTCTTCAGTATCTTGATGCCCTGCATGATTTCGCCTACGGTATGAGGCGACAACCAGTCGAAGTTGATAATCGACTTCTTCGACTGCTTCGAGCGCTTGTCACGCTTGGGCCACTTCTTGATGTCGCGATACAGTCCGACGGTGGTGATGTTGCGTCCAGGCACCAAGTAGCAGTCGTCGCCGTAGGCCAGTAGGTACGAGAAGGGCAGGTATCGCGTATCGGGGTGGTGCATCAGCTTGCCGAAGCAGACGGAGAAGGCTCCGATAGTAGCGGGCATCAGGATGTACGACCCCGAGGCCGTCTTCGTGCCGCGCTCCAGGGTGCCATAGTGCATGGGCCCCATCTTATAGGCATGATTCGAGAAGTTGGTGTTCGACCCTGCATTGTAGAACGAGAACTCACCGCCAATGAGCAGGCTCGACTTGTGATGGCTGGCCGAGAACGGGCCGCAGAAAGCAGCGCAGGCCTCGCCGTTGGCCATATACGAGTTGGCGAAGAAGAGGCTGGCCTCAGCCGTAAATCCATTGGTTATCTGGCAGGCCTCACCCACGAAGCAGTCCTGCATCTTCACCGAGTTGTTGATGCTGCACCCGTCGCAGATGATGCTGTTCTCACAGATGACACCCGTTCCGATGAACACTGGCGCATCCATTGACGACATCACCGTACACTCCGACAACCGCGAGGCTCCGCTGATTTCGCAGAACCCCTTGATGATGGTGTTCATGATGTCCTTGGCGTTGATGATTTTCACGTTGTTCCCTATGATGCCCCGCTCAGGCCTTGTCACCCGCAGTTCGTCTTCTATCATCTGCTGTAGTGCCTGCTTCAGTTCCTTGTCGCGGTGATGCTTCACCATGAATGCCGCCATCTGTGAGTTAAGTTCACGGAATATCGTCACGTTGCCGTCGCCCATCTCGTTGAGCACAGATATGACTGAGCCTTCACCAAAGGTGGCGTCGTCGGTAGTTTCCAGGGTGCAGATGTTCGATATGTAGCAGTCGTTGCCTATGGTGTAGTTATTGATGTAGTTGCCCACCTTCTCTATCAGGCAGTCGTTGCCTACGCTCACATTGCGGAGTGTGGCGTCGTTGATGCCCGAATGTTTGAAGAAGCCCTTGCTGACCTCCACCTGCTTGTGGAACTCGCCCAGTCGGATGTCGCCATAGAACATGACGCGGTGGAAGTTGTAGGGTCGGAACCCCTCAGCCACCATCACCCGCTGCCAGTCCTCAGCCCAGCACACGTTCTTCTCTAACAGTTCTATCTCAGTTTGTGTCAGTTGTCTGAAACTATTCATAATCTTGGTATAAAAAGTCGTTATAGGGATATTTCTGTACGTGCAGCTCGCGTACCTTTTTATATAATACGGTGAGCAGCTCCTCAATGTTCTGCTTTTCGCGTGCCGATATGAATATGCAGTTCTCCTGCAGCTTGGCCATCCAGGTACGCTTCAGGTCGTCCAACGATATGTTTTCGCGCGTGGGTTCCGTCAGGTCATCCTCGTCCTGGGGAGTCCATGTGTAGGCGTCAATCTTGTTGAACACTATCATCGACGGCTTTTCGGCACAGCCCAGCTCGGCCAGCGTCTTCTCCACCACCTGTATCTGCTCCTCGAAGTCGGGATGCGATATGTCCACCACGTGTACCAGCAGGTCGGCCTCGCGCACCTCGTCGAGCGTCGACTTGAACGACTCCACCAGGTCGCTGGGCAGCTTGCGGATGAAGCCCACCGTGTCGGCCAGCAGGAAGGGCAGGTTGTCGATGGTCATCTTGCGTACCGTCGTGTCGAGTGTGGCAAACAGCTTGTTCTCGGCAAACACCTCGCTCTTAGCCAGCAGGTTCATCATGGTCGACTTGCCCACGTTGGTATAACCTACGAGTGCCACTCGTATGAGCCGTCCGCGGTTCTTTCGCTGCGTCGTCTTCTGCTTGTCTATCTCGCTGAGCCGCTGTTTCAGCAGGGTGATGCGCTGCAGTATAATGCGGCGGTCCATCTCCAACTGCGTCTCACCAGGGCCGCGCAGTCCTACCGATCCCTTGCCGCCACCGCTGCCTGAGCCGCCGCCCTGACGTTCCAAGTGCGTCCAAAGCCGCTGCAGGCGAGGCAGCATGTAGCGGTGCTGCGCCAGTTCCACCTGAGCCTTGGCCTCAGCTGTCTGGGCACGCATGGCAAAGATGTCGAGTATCAGACTGGTGCGGTCCAGGATTTTCACCTGCAGCTCCTTCTCGATGTTGCGCAACTGCTTGGCCGTCAGTTCATCGTCGAAGATGACCATGCCCAACGGCTCGTCAGCATCCTCGCAGTCCTTGATATATTGCTTAATCTCCTGAAGCTTGCCACTGCCCACGTAGGTCACCGCGCTCGGACCGCCCACCCTCTGGGTGAACCGCTTGACGACCACAGCCCCCGCCGTCTCGGCCAGGAACTCCAGCTCGTCCAGGTATTCCTTGGTCTTAGCCTCGTCCTGCTGGTTGGTAATCAGTCCCACCAGCACCGCCGTCTCGGCCTTCGCTTCTGATATGACAAATTCCTTCATAAACAGTATTAAATCCGTAAGATTGTGCAAAGGTAATCAAAAAATAGGGAACTCCCACAACAAAACTGTTATTTTTTGTTAGTGGGAGTTCCCTACTTCGATTGTCACATCGCTATCAGCGGGACGGTATCGAAAGTGCGCTCAGCGTTAAGGCTTGTCCAACTTGAAGCTGACGGGCAGCGTAAACGTAGTCTCTATGCGTTTGCCGTTCTGTCGGCCAGGCTCCCATCGCGGCATATTGCGCACCACGTGGATAGCCTCCTCCTTCATGGCTTCGATGGCATCATCGTAGGCCTTCATGGTCTCGATAGCTTCCTCATTGCCATTCTTGGCAGCCTGACCAATCTCGATTGTGACGAGGGGCGAGGATGCCTTAACCTCAATGACCTTGGGAGAACTGATGAGACCTGTCTTGCCGACGGTGAACTCCACAGTGACCTCTCCCTCTGTCAGCATCTCTCTGGTGACATGGGGGTATCTCAGGTTGGCTGCCAGATAGTCGTCGATTTTTTCGCTTCCGCCAGAGTATCTGGGCATCTCCTCTTTCACTATGAACGTCGCTTCATCGCCTGTTTGGGGATCTTCGTCCTTGAAGTGTGGGGCGTTGTCGTCGATGCTGATTGGCCAGGTATGCACTGTGGTGCCGTTGATCTTCGTGTCGCTCTCCAGCGTAACGCTGACTGTGGCATCCTTGATGTCGAGTATCTGGCTCTTGAATCCTACGTAAGAGATACGGATCTTGTGCTTGGGGTTCACCACCTTCAATGAGAAGTTGCCGTTATTGTCGGTGATGCTGTTGGCCACGATGCGTCCATATTCGTCTATCTCAACAAGGTTGACGGACTGGAGCGGCTGGCCGTTCTTTGACTTTACCGTGCCGGTAATCTTATCGCTGGCCTTCAACGCTTCTACGGCTTTCACCTCCTTGGCAGGTGCAGGAGCGGGCGTTTCTATGGCCTCTGGCTCCTCAACATCTGAGCTGAGTGCTTCGGCAATAGGCTGTTCGATGATTCTGACACTACTGTCCACGACCTCTTTCAAGGCTTCTTTGGGTTTCGAGAATGCCGTAAGCGCAAAGCCTACGAGCGGAAGGGTGACGGCCATCCACGTCAGGCGCCACCACGTTGACTGTTTCTTCTTCATCATGATAATTCGTTTTTTAATGTTAAGATTAAACGAACAGGCCAGTGCGTAGGCCTCCGCCCCAACTGTCCGCATGACTAATAATCGCTGATAGTCACGGCTACGGATGTGATAATGATTGATCACTTCATCATCAGCCTCGTATTCGTGAACCACCTTTATCTCCTTCATAACAAGCCAGCACACGGGGTTGACCAGCGTACACAGCAGGATGAACACCAGGTCGAGAGGGTGCAGCAGCTTGATGTGCGACAGTTCATGGTGCATGCTGGCACGACGGCCGAAGCCTCGTTCTTTGTCCGAAATGACAATATAGTTCATCCAGCTGAATGGGCCGTACTCGTCGTTGTGAACCACCAGCCGAATCCAGCGCCCCACTCTCCTCGTACGCTTCCCCCGCAGAAAGAGCAGCATCTTCGCGACCGATCTCAGCCAGCCTGTTACTTGAATCGCCATATAGATAATGTAAGCGAGCGTCATAAAGACAAAAATGCGTTGTCCCACTGACGGTTGCTCCCGCACTTCTGTCACCTGCATTTGTACGGTCTCAAACTGTTCGGTGTTCAGTCGGCAGACCTCCGCGATGGGTTCCATCTGCTCGTTGGCCGTGATGTGGACAAGCGGCAGCATAGCAGAAACCACCACACTGCCCAACAGGAAGAAACGGTTGAAACGATGGAACGTACTGCCGCTGAAACACATCTTGTACAACAGCAGGAAGGCCGACAAGCACAGCGCCCACTCAAGAACATATACTACAAAACTGCCCATATCACTCCTCCTCTACCATTCGTATCAATTCTTTCAATTCGTCAACGCTCACGTCGTGCTCCTCCACCAGTTTCGAGATGAAGCTCATGTACGAACCGCCGAAAAGCTTATCAACATTCTCTTTGTGAATGGCATTGATATATTGTTCGCGTGTAACGGCTGCATCATACAAATAGAATTTCGGGCTTAACTCCTTATGGGTAATCATGCCGTGCATCTCGAGTCGCCGCACATAGGTGGCTATCGTGTTGAAGTGGGCGGCAGTTCCAGGGAGGTTGCTGATGAGGTCGCGGATGGACTGCTCGCCACGCTCCCATAGCACCTCCATAATCGTCAGTTCCTTGTCGGTCAGTTTCTTCATAATCGCCTCGTTTTCTTCGTCTGCGAAATAACTGCCGCAAAGTAACTACAATTTGTAGTAACCTCCAAATTATTTAGTTCTTATTAACAATACTTGTGTAGTTATTAGCACAAGACTGTGTTGGGTAGTCATGCCAAAAGCCGGTGAATACAAATAAAATTCAAGAATCTCTTGGCTATTTGCTTACTTATTCGTACCTTTGCCCGCATATTACCAAACTACAAAAACAGATGAACAGAAAACTACTAACGACCATTGGGATGATACTGATGACGGCCATGCCGACAACAGCCCAGACGAACTATGACTACAGTAAGCTGCAACGCGAACAGCTGAACCGAGGCGTCGTGGCCGTGAAGACGGAGGTCGGCAAGGTGGCCGTCAGCTGGCGCACGCTGATGAGCGACCCCAAGGGGCAGCCCTACGACGTGTACCGTAACGGCGTGAAGCTGAACACGAAGCCGCTCACCACCGGCGGCACCTTCTTCATTGACGAGCAGCCACTCCAGACCGATGCTACCTACGAAGTGCGAGGCGGCGGTAGCAGCGGGAAATGGCTCTTGAAGGCAGATGCCCCCATTGGCTACCTGACCATACCCCTCCAGAAGCCCGAGGGCGGCAAGGTGCCCGTCATGCAACAGACACCGCCACCAGGTCGCCGGCCAGGCCGTTGGCGTGACGACGGCTCCTACCAGTACACGGCCAATGATGCCTCGGTGGGCGACGTAGACGGTGACGGACAGTACGAGATATTCCTGAAATGGGAACCCACCAACGCCCGCGACAACTCGCACGACGGATATACAGGGCCAGTACTGATTGACTGCTACCGACTGGACGGTACCCGCCTGTGGCGCATCGACTTAGGCCGCAACATCCGAGCTGGGGCGCACTACACGCAGTTCATGGTCTACGACTTCGACGGTGACGGACGCGCCGAGATGATGTGCCGCACCGCAGACGGCACCCGCGACGCCCTGGGCACAGTGGTGGGCGATTCCCTCGCCGACTACCGCAACCAGGCTGGACGCATACTCGAAGGGCCTGAGTTCCTCAGCGTATTCGACGGTCTGACTGGCCGCATGCTCGACACCAAGCCCTACATCCCCCAGCGGGGCGACGCCAGCGCCTGGGGCGACAACCGAGCCAACCGCTCCGACCGCTTCCTTGCGGCGGTAGGGTTCTTGGACGGAAAACGTCCAAGCGCGCTATTCTGCCGAGGCTACTATACCCGCAGCGTCATTGCCGCCTGGGACTGGGACGGACGTGAACTGCGAAACCGCTGGACGTTCGACACCAATGTGCCCGAGTGGTGCAGCTATGCGGGACAGGGCAACCACAACCTGCGCGTGGCTGATGTGGACGGCGACGGCAACGACGAGATAACCTACGGCTCGATGGCCATCGACCACGACGGCACGGGTCTCTACAACACGGGCTTCGGGCACGGTGATGCCATGCACCTCATTGCCGACCCCAAGACGAACAAGCTATACATCTGGGACTGCCACGAGAACAAGCGCGACGGCTCGGAACTCAGGGACGCACGAACGGGCGAGGTCATCTTCCAAATCAAAAGCAACACGGACGTAGGCCGCTGCATGGCTGCCGACATCGACCCAACCAGCTATGGCTGCGAGATGTGGTCGTCGGATAGTCACGGGATAAGAAGAGGACTCTCCCCAGACCCCTCCCTGTTGAGGGAGGGGAGTAGTACCCCCAAAGACGATAATACAGTAATAGAACTATCTGCTCCCCTCCCTCAACAGGGAGGGGCTGGGGGTGGGTCTACAGGGTCACGCCTCTCCATCAACTTCGGCATCTGGTGGGACGGCGACCTGCTGCGCGAACTACTCGACCACGAGACCGTATCGAAGTACGACTGGCAACAGCAAACGATTGTGGATGTGCAGAAACTGGACGGGCAGTTCAACAACGGCACCAAGTCGAACCCCTGCCTGCAAGCCGACTTGCTGGGCGACTGGCGCGAGGAGGTGCTCGTCCGCAACCGCGAGTCCACAGAGCTGCGCCTGTACGTCACCACCATCCCCACCGACTACCGCATCAACTGCCTGATGGAGGACATACCCTACCGCCTATCGGTAGCCACCCAGAACGTGGCCTACAACCAGCCGCCCGAACCAGGCTACTACATAGGTTCCGACAGCGACGACTACCTGAAGTGACGACGGCGAATCAGCCAATTACTTCTTCAGTTCCTCGGCTATCCGCCCCGCCATCTTACCAGCACCCTTTTCGTTAGGGTGAATCATGTCGGCTGTCATGTCCTTCGGGTCGGTAATGACTGCGTGGAGGTCGATGAGGGTAAGCTTGTTCTTGCGGGCAATCTTCTGAATAGAAGGGATAACGCCGTTTACGATGACAGAATCGGTAATGCCCCACTTGTCGCGGAATGCCTTGACGGGCGTACAGAGGTATATCGCAGGCTTCGAGGGCAGCGAGCACAGGGTGTCAATCATGGCCTGATAGTCGCGCTCATACTGCGACTGGTTCCACTGGAAATCCTTCGAGTCATTAGTGCCCAACTTGATGACGACAACCTGAGGCTGGAAGGCTTTGGCATCGCGCCATGCCTGCTCGTTCATATAGGGATGGTCGGAGGTTGACATCATGCAGCGGGCCCCCACCCCATAGTTCTTCACCAGATAGCCATTGCCCAACAGTCGCTGCAACTGAGCGGGATACCCTTTCTCGTCCATCATGTCAATACCCGAGCCGTGGGTGATACTATTGCCAATGCAAGCCACGCGGATGGCGTCAGACTTGGGTGAGCGAAGGGACAGCAGCCATGACTGCAAATCGCTGAGCATCTGGTCGTGATATTTGTAGGAAGGCCGGAAGCCGAAACCATGTCCCCCCGAGGGATAAATATGCATGGCACATGAGTTTCCAGAGCGGCGCATGGCCGTGTAATAAGCCACACCATTGGTAACGGGCGGAACGGCACCATCGTCATTGGCCATCAAAATGACAGCAGGCGGCGTCAGATGACTACGCACAGCGTTCTGGTTGCTCCACTCCTTAACCAACTGAGGATTCTTCATACCCAGCTCGCCAAGGAAACCTACGCAGGAGCCTTTGTGGGTCTCGCGTTCATCCATCGAGATGACGGGATAGAAGAGTATGCTGAAATCGGGACGGCAGTCGTACTCGCTATGGGTCGACACCGACGAAGCCAAATGACCTCCAGCCGAGAATCCCATAATGCCCACATCGCGGGGGTTGACGCCCCACACCTGGGCCGAGTCGCGGACAATACGGATAGCCTGCTGTGCATCGCCAAGAGGAATGGTACGGTCGCCATTAGGCATACGGTAGGTAACAACGAAAAAGGCTATGCCCTGCTGATTGAACCAGTCGGCCCAGTCGTGACCCTCATGCTGCAAAGCCAGATGGGAGTAACCTCCGCCAGGCAGGTCGACAACGGCACGCCCCGTAGGTGTTTCAGGCAGGTAACAAACCATGTTGGCCTTACCGTCGGGGGTGATGTTCACTGTCAGTTTACGGGCTGTCTGCGCCTGCATTGTCAAGGCTACTGCAGCTAAGGCTATAGAAACGATTCTTTTCATATTACGTTAGTATTTTTATAGTCGGATGCAAAGTTACGAATAATCGGCGAACTATCCCAACTGTTTTTGATATTTTTCCAAAGTTTTTTGCGAGAACGGTGTATCTGGGAGTTTAAGCCGGGGTAACTCGACCAACAAACGGAGCAATCTTCCAGACTACCGCCGACTGTCTTTTAAATTCTCGAGAGAATTTGAGGGTTTACCCTACCCTAAGCATGGGTTTACTTAGGGGAAACCTCAAAATTCTCTCGAGAATTTATAACATACATTACGTCAAGCAGTTAGGCGTTCCTATCCTTCGGTTGAGTTTACCCTACCCAAACCTGGGGACAGGACATATCAAGGGGTAACGGGAATGACGTAGAACTGGCGGTCCTTAGCGAAGTCAATCATCCACTGGTCGAAGATGATGTGGTCGTCGAGGGCTTTCACCCTCAATGTGTGCTTGCCCTTGGTCAGATTGACAGCTGTCTTCGCCAGCGCCTGGCCACGCAGCACATTCAGTTTCCAACGTTCAGAACGGTAAGGTTCTTTCAGCGAGATGACGACGGGCTGCTGGTCGTCCAGCTGCACGGAGTAGCGCAGGTCGCCACGGTCGCTTGGCTGGGTGGGAATCATGGCGGTATAGAGCACGGCCAGCCCCTCACCCGACCCCTCACCCGAAGGGAGGGGAGTTTCGAACTCGTAGGTCAGTTCGCAGCCTTTGGGGATGGCGACTGCGTTCATTGAGTGGCCGAGCATTTGGATAGCCCCACCCCCGGCCCCTCCCCCGTAGGGAGGGGAGCCAGCAATCCCACTCCCTACAGGGGAGAGGTTAGAGGTGGCAATGTAGGCATTGCGGGCGATGTAGCGGCCGATAGAGGGGTGCTGCGGCAGTTGGGTGCGGGTCTCGCCGAAGACGGGCAGGTCACGCGGAGCGGCTGACATGAGGCCGTGCCACTTGCCGCCATTCATGGTGTTGTAATGCTCCGTCAGCTGCTGGATTTGCTGGTAGGCGCGATGGCTGTCCTCCTCATTGGAGAGCATCTTGCGCGTCATGGCGGCAGCGGCATGGACGGGATAGAGGACGTGAGCGAAGTAGGCATCCTGACGACCCTCCATCACCAACGGACGATAGACGTCGACGGTGGCCTCGATGCGGGCGAAAGCCTCCATACGCTTATAAGCCTCCGTCAGCGAGAACTCCGTGGTGGTGGGCACAGACTTGCCCCCAGGATAGCGCTTCTTGTCAAGCTCAACCTGCGTCCACCCCATGAACTCAGGGCGGCGAATAGCATTGAGGCGGATGAACTCGCGCATGGCAGGGAAGATGGCTTTGCCCACCACTCCGCCAAACTGTGAAACCAGCCAGTTCTCGTAGTGTTGGTGAAGGGTGATGGATGAATTCACCAAGCCCCCTTCACCAGGAGCAATAGAGTTGATGTCCCACGCCATATCGAGGAAGAGTTCGAGCTGGTAAGCGGCCACCTTGGGGTCATGGACGTTGGCAATCCACAGTCGGCGGCAGTTGTGGTCGTAGGCGGCACGCATCTCGGTATAGATGAGTCCGGGCTGGGTGGTGGTGAGCCAGAGGTAGTCGTGAGGGCGCCCCCAATAAGAAAGGTGGTAATAGACGCCTCCCCCACCCTGCCGCTGCTGTTGTTCGGCATCGGGCAGGCGGGTGAGGTAACCGTAGTTGTCGTCACACCACATGAGCGTGACGTCGTCGGGCACGCGGAGACCGCTCTCCATGATCTCGAGCACCTCTTTGTAGGGGATGAAGACCTGGGGAACGCGCTCCACATTCTTATTATAATGCTTGCTAATGAGCTGGCGCTGGTCGTCGATGACCTGCTGCAGCCCCCGCAGTTTCTCCTCGGGGGTCTTTACGCCCTCCATCGAGCCGTCGTGAATGCCGCGCATGCCGAGGGTGAGGAGCACGTCGCTGCCCTTTACCTGCTGCAGGCGCTCGGCCCAGTAGCGGCGCACCTGGGCGGCGTTGGTGATGTAGTTGTACGGACCACGGGACACGTGGTCCCACTCGGCGACGTTGTTGCGGAGAAGGGGCTCGCAGTGGCTGGTACCAATGACGATGCCGAAGGAGTCGGCCATCTCCTTATTGCCCTTGACGGTGTAGAAGCCCGGCGACACATCGTGCATGGCGGGCCAGAGCGTGTTGGCACGCAGGCGCAGCATCAGCTCGAACAACCGACGGTAGGTCTGCGGTCCCATATTGTCAGGCGACCAGCGACGTAGGCTCCAGTCCTCATCGTTGATGAAGATGCCGCGATACGCCACGCTGGGTATATGCTCGTAGGTAAACGTCGCAGGCAAACTGAGACTGGAACGGCTATGGGGACGGACATCGCCCCACCACACCCACGGCGTTACCCCAGCAAGACGCGACAGTTCGAGAATGCCGTAGGCCGTGCCCCTGGCGTTGTGGCCTTCGACCACAAGCTGACCGTTTTGCACGCTCAGGCGGAAGCCGTCGTCGCTGCCGCGTCCCTGAACGATGCGGATGGGAGCAGTCTTGGCGACTACGGCCTTGTGGCCCGTCACCAGCTCCATGTCGTCGGAGAACATGCGCAGCGCCTGCTGCGCCACGGGCGAAAGTTTGCCCTGCACCTGGTAGGTCACAGGGTGCTGTCCGTCGTACCAAACCACATCGGCAGCAGCTGGGATAGCTGCTGCCGATAGCATGACGGAAAGAACCAATAAGAGCAGTTCCTTCATTTTACTTCACCTGACGACCAGCAGCGTTGACGGTGCCGTACTCAGTCTCGATGAGAATCTGTCCGTCCTTAACCACCTTATAGACGTTGAACGAACGTTGAGCCTTAGAGCCGACTGCCTGGATGGCATCAACATCGCCTGGGTCATCATTAAATGCGTAGATGACGATGACGTCAATGCCCTGACTCTCTCCACCACCAGCCTTCAGCGTAATGTCGGTAGGCTCGGTGATTTCCAGCAGGTCGGACTCAGCGTTAGTCCAGTTGGTAGCGGAAGCCGATAGGTAGATTTCGTTCTCCTCGCCCTCGCCCTTGGTCAGTGTGCAGATGTAGTTAGGCTCCTTGGCGGCATCGAAGAGGATGGCGCGAATCTTATAGGAACCTGGTTGCAGGGTCACGAGCTTGGTGTCCTCGGTGACGTAGCCAGCCTTAGACATAGAGGAACGGATGGCAGCATTGGCCTGGGTACAAGCGGTAGCACCAGGAATGTCCTCGCCCTCAGAGAGGTAGACGGCACCTTCCATATCGGTCTTGGTGTAGCTGAGTACATACGTGGTGTCGCTATTCAGCTCGAAGGAAGTGTTGAACTCCTTGCTGATGGCAGCGTGCTGATAGACATTGCCCTCCTCGTCCTTCAGCCAGTAGGGGAACTGCATCTTGACGCTGGTGCCCGACATGGCCTCAGTCTCAGCGACGAGTTCCTTGAGCACGATGGTGCTCTCCTCGCCCTCGTAGACAGCAACGACGTTGTACTTACAGGGCTTCTTCTCCTGAGCCTCGGAAATGGTGATGCTCTTCATGCGGAAATTGCCAAAGAGGAAGGTGAGGTCGCCATCCACCTGAACCTCGAACTTATAGTTGGCGTTGGCATTCACCCAGATAGAGTCCTGGAGGCCCGTCGACGAAACGAGTCCTTCGGGAGCAATGGCGCCGCCGTTCAAGGCCTGGATGCAAGTCTGCTTAGAGGAGTTACCCTTGGTGGCATTCACACCGTTGAACGTAATGACATCGCCCACCTTACAGTCGGGAATCGTCATCGTCAGATTGGTGGCATTGAACACTAAGAGGCCAGCAAAAGAGCCTGTAAGGTCGCCAACGAACATCTTGTCAGTGCCGGCAGTGAACGTCAAATCCTCAGTGACGGGCAGGATGTTGTCGGCATCCAGCATAATCTCGCTGTCGCGCAGGGTCTGATGGATGAAGTGACGCTCGTCAGTCTTGATGCACTTCCAGTAGGTTCCGCCGTTGCTCTCATTGAAAGCAGGGTCGTTGCCGTCATCGGCTATAATCTTGTCCTTGGTTTCCTGGTCAATCTGGAATGTCCACGATGTCTTGCGCTCTGTGCCACGGGTCTTGAAGTTGAGCGCATAGCCACCCTCAGCGGCCAGTTCAACGCCATTGACCTTCACCGAGGTAATGTTCAGCGTGTACTCCGTAGAGGGCTGCAGTTCAAACTCTACCAAGTCGAAGGTGATACCCTCGGCAAAGGTGCCCTCAACGCCGTCGAAGGCCAAGTCTTCGTTGCCGAAGTTACCCTCCAGCACGAAAGTGGTGGCAGTGGGGTCTTCAACACCAGTGACATTGGGGAACGTCACCGTAATCTTACCATTGTTGGGATTGACCTTCTTTCCATTAGCAATGCTGAAGTGGATGTCGCCCAACTCTACCTGAGCCATAGCGCCCAGGCAGACAAAGAATGCCATAAAGGCGAGCGTAGTAATCTTTTTCATAATGCACTATTTTAATTACGTTATTACGATATTACGATATTACGTTATTACGACCTACTTATAAGGCAAGTAGCAGTTGTGCGTCGTGATGCCAGGCGCATTGTTCTGCAGCATACGGCTGAGCCAGATGTCGCCGAAGTTGCCACCGTAGGTGCCTGCCTGATTCTTATGCAGAGCCAGGCGACGCAGATCGGAGAAACGGGTACCTTCGAAGGCAAACTCCATTGCATATTCGTCACAGAGCAAGTCCTCCATAGCGTTGATGTAGTCGTCCTTGGTGTAGTTCGTCAGATTGAGCCCGAACTTCCTGTTGATGTCGGCAATCTTGGCATTGAGCACCGTGCTGTAGCGATAGGAGGAATAAAGGTCCTCGACGGCTCCCGCACCGTGGAAGTGGATGCCGACAAACGACTTCGTAGTACCGTTCTTGAACACGTCGGAGTTCTCCTGGGCAAGGAACGGCAGACGGGTGGTCAGCAGTTCGTAGGACTCAGGCGTGAGGTAGTACTTGTCGTCGATGTGCGACTGCGTCATGTCGAGCACCTTGTTGCCCTGCTCGTCAATGGAGTCGTTGCCCGCCTGGTCCTTGAGGTACACCTCGAGGTAACGGTAGTTGGTCAGCTCGGAGTGCAGGCCGTTCTTCAGCACGGCAAAAGCGGCATCGGGATAGCCCATGCGGTTGATAGCCTCAGCCAAGTGGAGCCAGACGGTGGCATTGCGGTAGAGGTAGATATAAGCTGTAGAAGGCTTATAGGTATAGACGTAGGAAGAGTCAGCACCTTCACCCTGACAAATGATGCTTGCACGGCCATCGCCAAGAGCCATGTTCTTTACAATCCAGTTGAAAGGCGACACCTTCACCTGTTCCGTATAATAGTAGTACTGGGCACGACGGGCTGAGTCGCAATAAGCTTGAGAGGGAACAATCTGTATGCCCTCGGTCTTGGGGCAGTTGAAGACGCTCTCCATCGGGTCGTCAACAACGACAGAGATGTTACGCTCCGTACCATAATAGTTATAGCCGTAGGCAGCAGGAACGTCCGTCGTCTTGCCCATCGTGTAGTTGACGGCCATCGGGATGTACGAGATGACATCACCAGGTGAGGCAGTATGTACGAATGAGTTCTCCCATATAGGTGTGCCACTGTAAAGGGTGTTGTTCTTGGCTGCGTTGTAGTCGGCAGGCCACTCCGTGAAGTTCTTGAAGATGGGGCTGTACTCACTGAACCGAGTGTTCATGAAGTCGTTGTAGTTGACAGAGATGTTACTCGGATTGAGGAATCCCTGATAGCGCAGATACTGATAGTAGCACGTAGCTGCCTGCTCATACTTACCCAGTTCCAGGTAGATGTCGCCTAACACAACGTTGAGTGGGATGAAGCACTTGCTGGGACGGATGAACTTCTCGACATTCTGGCCGCGCTCGTCCTTCCAGTTGAGCACACCGATGGAGCGCGATGCCTGGTTGAAGGTGGGCACAGAAATCTGCGCGTCAGAGTAGCGGGCTTTGAGGGTTTCCAGCATCTGGGCCTCGCTTGCCAGAATGGTCTCATAGCCAGTCATCGTGGTGTTGGCGTTGATTTGGCCAATGGTGGTGACAGGATCAGTGATGTAGGGCACAGCACCATACTGACGGGCCAGCTGCAAATAAGTCCACGCACGGAACGAAGCCACAGCGGCATACTCGTTGCACACTACGTTCTGAGAACCCGTTGCCAACGTGGTGTCACGATGGGCCAGATAATAGTTGCAGTTGTTGATGACCTTATAATAAAGGTACACGCTGTCGTACTTGTTGGTGGCATTAGCCGTGAACGATGCCAGGTCGCGCAGATGGGTGGTGGCCTTTTCCGTGGGGCGCACCAGGTCGCCACGCAGCTCATTCTGGAAGTAATACTGGTCAGCCAACTGCTGCAGGGCCTGCATGATGCCGTATGCGTAGAAGACGGAGTCTGTCTTCTGGTCGAGTGCAGGGTCAAATACCTGGCGGTTGCTGTCAGTCTCGAGCATGTCGGAGCAGCTGGTGACTGCAACACCGCCGCAGAACAGCGAACAGGCGATGAGATATTTCGTGATATTCTTGGTAATCATAATTATCAATTTTCAATTATCAATTTTCAATTACAAGTTAATCTTGACACCCATAGAGAAGACACGTCCCTGAGCGATGTTGCCACAATCGATGCCCTGATAGAGCTGATGGTTGCTGAGCGAGAACTCGGGGTCGCTGCCCGTGTACTTGGTCAAGGTCAGGAGATTGCGGCCTTCAGCCCAAACGGAGATGCCTTGCAACCACGACTGCCAGGAATCGGGAATGGGAACCTGGTAGGTAAGCATAGCACTCTTCAGACGCAGGTAGGACCCGTCTTCTATCCAACGGTCAGAGAAGCGGTTGTTGCCCATGGGGTCGCCATAGTTGACGCGGGGCAGGTTGGTCTGCTGGCCCTCATAGCGCCAGTGACCAATCTCAGCAACCTGCTGGTTGTAGAGCGTAGCACCGCTGTTGAGGATGGAGCGCTGGTAGTTGTACACATCGTTGCCCAGGCTATAGTTGAAGTTCACACCCAGTGTGAAACGCTTCCAGTTAAGGTTCAGGAAGAGGTTACCAAAGATGTCGGGGTTGGGGTCGCCGATAATGGTCTTGTCGGCCTCGTTAATGCAATTGTCGTGGTTGACATCCTCGAAGATAACGTCACCCGCTGAGAAATACTTCCTGGCACCTGTCTCATCAACCACATACAGGCCAGCTGCGGCAGCATCGGCTGAGGTTGCATAGACGCCGCTGGTCTTGTAGCCGTAGAACACGCCCACGGGGTTGCCCACAGCCGTCAGTATATTGTCAGTGCCGTAGATGGACGAGGTGTAGTTGCCGTTAGCCAGTGCCTTGACCTCATTCTTATAATGGCCTACGGTAGCACCTATTTCCAGTTGCCAGTCCTTGCATACTACAGGCTTGCCATTGATGCCGAACTCGAAGCCAGTGTTACGCAACTTGCCGTCGTTGGTCCAGTAGTTGTTGATACCGCCAATGGGATTGTCGAAGGTCTTGAGCGCCAGCAAATCCTTGGTGTTGTGGATGAAGTAGTTGACAGAAGCACCTAAGCGATTGTGCAGGAAATAGCCCTGAAGGCCGAAGTTCAGCTTCGATGTCGTCTCCCACTTGATTTCCTCGTTACCCACATTGGTGAGCTGCATACCTATCTCGGTGTAGTTGTAGCGCACGGTGTTGAACGAGGTGCGGGCAGCATAGTTGCTAATGCCGTCGTTACCGCTCATGTCGAAGCCTGCGTTCAGGCGCAGGTAGTTGATGCCTGCCGTCTTGGGGAACCAATTCTCGTTGGTCAGCACCCAGCCTAACTGTACGCTGGGGAAGATGGCCCACTTCACGCCAGCCAGCTTCACGCCGCCGTCGGCATTGGAGCCGAAACGGCTGTTGGCCTCGGCCAGCACGGATACGGTGGCAAAGTACTTGTTCATGTAGCTGTAGTCGCCTGAGAGGTACCACTGCATGTTCTTCCAAACATCGTCAGCACCATGAACGGTAGAATACACGTCATTGCCAGTGGCCAGCTTCGGGTTCTTGTCGTCCTCGAGCTTCGTAGAGTACTGGGTGGCAATGTCGCTGTTGTCGAACGAGAAGTAGTTGTAGCGGAAACCGCCTGTAGCAGCTATGTCGTGGGCACCTATCTTCTTGTTCCAGTCCACATGGGTATTGCTGAGCACATTCGTCTCTTTCGAGAAGATGGAGGCCGTCTTGGAATAGACTGTACCAAGGTTCTCGATAGCGAAGGAGGGCAGTCCGATGTTGGGACGGTAGTAAGCCTGCGAGTTACGATTGAGATAGTAACTGAAGTGGGATGTTATCTTCCACTCCTTGCTCAACTCGTAGGTAGGCGTGATGGTCACGTTAAAGAAGGTGTTCTCGTTACGGTTCTTGCGCTCACCCGCACCGTTTGTCATCAGCGCCAGCGGATTGGCCAGCGAGTAGTTACCGTCATTCAGGGTGCTGTAGAGGTCGTCGGCATCCGAGAGGAGCGACGTGAAGTCATTGATATTCTTGTTATACTGATAAGGATTGAGCAGAGGACTCTTAATCAGCGACAGGAATGCCGGCGAGGTAATGGTGCCAGCGTTGAGGTCGGCAGGAACGCCCTCGTCGAAGAGGTTCGTATTGGTACGCGAGAACGACATGTCGAACTTCGTGTGAAAGTTGTATAGCAGATTGATGTCGGTATTGAAGCGTACGTTGATACGGTCGAAACTCGTAGAGCGCACGTTCTTCATCGTCTGGATATAAGCCACGGAGAGGTTATACATACCAATATCATCACCACCCTGCACGTTGATGCTGTAGTTGTGGGTCAGTGCTGTGCGATAGACGTAGTCGCTCCAGTCGGTGTCGTTATGATAGGTATTGTAATAATAGCCGTCCTTGGCATCGTTCAGGAAGTTGAACTGCAGGGGATTCGTCGAGGAACCTATGCGGCGCTGCACCTCAGGGATGGTGCCTAACTGCTCGACGGCATAGTTACGGTACTGCGCAGCATTCATCATCGTAGGATAGTTGGGAGTGAACGTCCAACCCACACCTAACTTGGCATCGATGCGCGTTGCCATAGAGTGGCCGCGCTTGGTCTCGATGAGGATAACGCCGTTGGAGCCACGGGCACCATAGAGGGCTGTAGCATTCTTCAGCACCGTCACCTTGTAGATATCCTCGGGCGATATAGAAGCCAGCATATTGAAAATGTCACCCTGATGGAGGGGTACACGGCTCTGCTGCATATCCAGCTCCACACCGTCGACAATGATAAGAGGCTGGGCATTGGCATTGATGGAACTGATGCCTCGGATGAACATGGCTGCTCCCTGCTCGAGATTGCCTGAATGCATGTTCATGCGGATGTCGCCACCAAGCTTGCCAGTCATCTCCTCGTCAATAGAGAGGCCGTTGCCGTTGGAAATGAAACTGTTGGTGGCCGTTATCGTAGTGCCGTCTTCATACATCGGCGAGAAGGCACTGCTGAGCATATTGATGCGCACCACCTGTTTCTCATCGCCTGCAACGATGGCCACCTGCTGCGAAAGGTACTGCGGGGTCTGCACAAAGAGGGAGGTAGCAAAAGCTGGCACCTTCAAGGTGAACTTACCTTCATCATCGGTCATGGAAACATAACGCATGTCGTTGAGAACCTGGACACGCACACCTGAAAGAGGCTGCTTCGTGGCATCATCGACGACAATACCCTGCACGTTGATAGTTGGATTGGTATCGACAACGGTCGTGCGCTTCGGAGCCTTGATGGTCGTTGCGGTTTCCTCGTCACCGATTTCATCCTGAGCGAAAGCCACTGCGCTTGCTGACATGACAATGGCACAGAGTGAGAGTCTGAGACTCTGACGCTGTAGGGAGTTATATATCGTACTCTTCATAGTCATCATTATTCTTAATTAGCCCAATAGTCATTATATTCCTTGGGGACGAGATAGACACCCGCCACACGCATCTGTTGGTCGTACTTCTTACGGTTAGCAGAGGAGGTGTAGGTCTTGGTGTGCATCATCATCAGGTTTGGATAGGCATCCAGTCCGTAGTAGCAGGCTGGGAAGGTGAACTCGCCAAGGTCGATGACGTTGACACGTCCAGGATCACCCACGTATGTCAGCGTGGCAGTGCTCTCGCCATCATCGGTGGTAATCTCCGATGTCGATTTTGCACCTTCAGGAAGCACCGTCAGCTGCTGTTTGTTATTAGCATCGGTCCAGCTGAGGTAGAAACGCAGATAGTAGGGTCGTAGGATGGCCTGAGGCTCCTCTACCTGGGCAGGAACGGTCACTACATATATATGATAGGTAGTGGAGCGTACATTCTCGAGCGGGAAGCAGAACTCGGGCTTACCGGTTGTACCGTCGATATTGGCACTGTCGACTGCAACGTAGGAGAAGAAGCGTGAGGTGGACGGGAAGAGCCACTGACGGAACATCCTGGGCACCTTGCTGAAGAGGCTGTCACGACCTGCAAGACTGTCGAACGGAACATTGTGAGTGGTCAGCTTAGTCACCTTCAAAGTAGTCAGCACCTCTCTTCCATTCACCATCTTCACAGGCTTCTTCACGATGATTGTCGGGTTGTACGTCTGCCAGGGACGGAAGGTCAGCGAGTCGATGGTACGTGTCATACCGTTACTCATCTCATCAATAGCAACAGTGTGCTCCAACACCGTCTGGGCATTCTGCAGATAGGAACCCGACGTGGAGAAAACAGAGTCGGTTGGTGTCAGCGTGCCGACACCTAATAACGGCAGATTGTGCTCATTGTTCTTCGAGAACACGAGGTTGCGGACGATGTTGCGGCGTGTGAGGGAGTCCTGCAGTTCGGCGGCGTCAACCTCGACGGCCTTGTCGGCCTTGGAATCAGTAGCCTTGATGGAAGAAGCTACGGTCGTCTTCTTCTCGAGGTCCATATAGTCCATCTTCGGAATGTAGTTGTAGCAAGGATTGATTTTGGCGTAGGCATCGTCCCATGCCTTGTCATTGGGGACAAGCATGCAGAAGGTGCTGTCCTCATCCTCCAGGTCGACACGCATGATACTGCGGATGACGTTGTTGCGTTTCTTCAGCACGGAGTCGAGGTATGTCTGCTTGCCATCGACGAGCGGGCCGATGACAGAAGCATTGACATCGAGATAGTACTCATCGTACTTCTGGATGTAGCTCTTGAGATTGTCGCACCCCTCCAGGTTGTCGATATTCTCATAGAGGTTATAGTAGAACTCCGACATGCCGTTGATTTTGTGCATCAAGCCATTGGAGGAAGGCAGGTTGATGGCATTATAGGGGAAGCCGTCGAAAGATGCCTGTGTAAAAGGATGGTGCTTAGCATTGAGCGTGATGATAGTGGCACTGTCCTGAGCAGCCGTCACGGGATAGTTGTACTCCGTGATATGATGCTGCATGAACTGCTTCACGATGGTAGCACTGTCACTGGCCAAGAGGCGGTTGTATTCGGCATCGCTGATGGAGCCGTCGATTGGAGCCCATACCGTATAGAAGCGCGGACTATTGAGGGATTCCGAAAAGTTGCACTTCTTGGCGAGGGCTGCAAACTTCGTCAGCTGCTGGTCACTGGAAATATTCTCCCACAACGTATTATTGGCAGCTGACAGCGCATCTGTCGGCACCGAGTTGTAGTCGTCATAGTCAGTGCAGCTGGTGACTGCGGCACCGCCGCAGCACAGCAAACAAGCGACGAGATAATTCTTCATATTCTTGGTAATCATAATTTTCAGTTCTCAATTATCAATTCTCAATTGTTTAGTACCAGTCCTCCGTCATCGTCTGGCTGTTAACGATGTCGAGCGGCACCAGTTCAATGAAGTCGAACGACCAGCCGAGGTTGGTATCGTTCACGAGGTTCTTGATGCGCAACCAGTAGTCCTTACCCTGCTCAAAGCGCTGAGTAGTGATGATGCGGCGCAGCATCATGGTACCATAGCCCGTCTCCGAACGACAACTGGTAGAGCCGATAATCTGGCTGGCAGCCGAATAGATGTCATCTTCCGAATAGGTCAGGGGGTCGGTAATAGTATTATAGGTACCACGTGAGAACGATGCCGGAGCACGCATATAGCCACGTACATGCATGCGCTGGTCACTCTCTACACCGCAGTCGGAAGTCTCGTCGTCGGCACGGTTCACAATGTCTTCATAACCGATGGTGGCATCCTGATAGGGGTTGGCACAGGCATCGAAGGGGATTCCGATGGCCACCATATCCGACTGCTTGGACGAGTTTCCAAGGTAGAACTGCATCAGTCCGCCACGAGCCATCGGAGGATAAATGATGCGCAGCTCATATTCGCCCGTAGGCACATGAGGCAGCTTGACGGCGAAGTCATAGACGTCCCAACCCTGGAACTGGTCAGAGTTATTGGCACGCCAGGCTCCCATCACACAGAAGCGGAGCAGTGTGCCCGGATTGTAGCAAACGATATTGTCGAAATAATTGTTCTGGAAAGCAATACGGTTGCCGTCGCCACCACCGTTCAAAGTGCTCACCTCGGCCGGCGTAGCAAAACGCAAACCATTGTTGATAAGCTCATAGAGGAACGTGGATGAGTCGAGGCGCAGACGCTCATGGAGCGCATCCTTCGCATTCTGATCATACTTCAGGATGCCTTTGATGCGGTGGATATATCCGTTGAGGGTCTCTACACTACGGTTACGGTCTATCGACACTCCTCTGAAGACAAGTGAGTGGTCACCGTCATTGGGCATACCGAAGAGTCCGAGCTTGGCTGTCAGCGTGTTGTTTGTCAAGTAACGGTTCAGCCACAAATCCTTGGTGGTCTTGGGGTTGGTCTCCCACACCTTCAGCAGGGTGTTGGGCAGCATCGTCTCGAAATACTCCTGCGGCTCGTAGCCAAAGCACAGGTTCCAGGAAGAGTTGGTCTGGGCGTTCTTCTCATAGACGATACGGTCGATGGGCATACCGGCACGCAGGATGTGGTAAGCCACAAACATATTCACCACATTGAACGGATTAGTATAGTCATCGCCCGTACTGATAGTGATGCCCTTTTCGTTAATGTAGTCATACCATGCACCACAATTGCCATACCACTCGGCACACTTTGCCTTCAGGTCGTTGAAGTTGTTGATGCCGGCAGCACGGAACACGTCGTCAGTCTCGGCAAAGACAGTCCACTTGACCATACACTGCTTCGGATAATAGAGCGAGTTACCGTCACGGTCATTGTGGTTGGTTCCCAAATCGTAGGTCTTGGCCGTACCATCGGGGTTGTTCTTGCGCTCAATCATCAGGGTATCAGTATAGCCTGTAGCTTCGAGAGCCGCATAGAAGATGCTGAGGTCTTTCTCACCCTCCACACGCAACTGGTCATCCGTAGTGCGGTCGGAACGGGGAATCACTGTTGAGCATATATGCAGGATGCCGTTGATGGCCTCGATGTCACCGTCGATGATGGCCGAGATGTCGTTCAGGCTGGTGAGACCTATATAGGCCTCGTCGTAAGCATTCTCGCCGAAAGTGCCTACACGGATGCTACGACCAGTCTTCATCGTGGTCCATGTGGTGGCAGTACCGTCGAGGTCTACCTGCATGTGTTTCTCACCCGACAGGTGGAAACGTGCGATGTCGTCACACAGAGAGTCAGTCATCAGATTTACCTTCGCCATCACGTCGAGGCTGTTCCAATTGGCATCTTCAGCAATGCCGTTGTGCTTCAGCTTGGCCTTGGAGATAAGATACGACTCGTCGTTATAGAGGCTGTCGAGATAAGCACTCACGCCGTCGTTCAACGGTGCGAAGCAGGTGTATTCGCCATACGTTCCCATGTACTTCGCGAAACCGCCTTTCTCCAAGATGCGGTAGAATGCACTCAAATCAGGTCTGTCGCGCAGCAGCTCAGCAATGGTCTTCTCGTCCGAAGAGAAAAGGTTTGACCCATCAGGTTCCTCGGTACAGGATATCGAACCGCAGATGACGCAGATTGCACAGATGAGATATTTTACTTTGGTAATCATATCTTTACTATTTTACCTTATTATATTAATATTTCGAAGAAGATTTATAGACAGGGTTCTGCACAAGGTTGGGGTTGAGTTCCACCTCGTCCTGATTGATAGGCATGTAGAGATAACGCTCATCGCGAATCTTGGTCTTCATGGCAGAAGGAACGGCATACTTACGCAGAGCCAGTTCCAGGAACTCATCGCTGTTGGCCACATAGCCTTCAAACAGTTTTTTCTTCAGGTCGGCCTTTGTGGCGGTGTGGCGGTAGTTGTAGCGCATCAGGTCGAACCAGCGCTTGCCCTCGAAGCACAACTCACGGGCACGCTCTGCAAGTACCAGTTCCTCCATCTTGTCCCTGTAGGTAGAGTACTTCAAGGCGTAGGAGGTCTTGTTGGCATCAGAGAGCGAACGGTCGTTGACGAACTTACAAATCTCAAATGCCTCCTCGTTACGCGTGTCGCCCTCGGCCTTTCCACCGAGGTTGTAAAGCTGCACGAGTGCCTCGGCCTTCATCAGCATCACGTCGGTGAGACGATAGAAAATCCAGTTCTGATAGACGGCTGAACGGGTGTCGCGATGGCTGTCGGCGGTATTGCCGACACCAGCTGACGTGGTGGCCACAAACTTGCGTACACCAAACTGCTCAACGCTGGAACTGGTGGCATCGTACACGAACTCATAGAGACGCTGGTCCACGCTGTTGTTCCATACACCGTTACCAGTAGCATCAACAGAGCCGAACTTCGACGAGGCCTTCAAGTAGCCATAGCTGTTGGAACTGGCATTGTTGTAACGGAAGTACATCTGGTCGAGCCCTTTGTTCGTAACATTGGAGTTACGGAACTGCAGTTCGAAGATGCTCTCGTCAGCGTTCTGTCCCGTCTGGCCGAAAATGTCGTCATACATATCACCGTAGTCGGAGAGGTAGTAGTCCAACTTCTCCTCGTCATCACCAAAGCGACGGCGGGTGGGCTTCTGCTCGTAGGCTTCCTTCTTGGCCTTGATGACCTTGTCGCAGTAGGCTACGCAAGCCTCGTAATCACTGGCATCACGGTTGATGGAGCCGCGCCACAGATAGATGTCGGCAAGGATGGCGTTGATGCCGTCCTGATTCAGATAACCCTTGTCGCGCCAGTCTCCGTAGGTAGAGCCCGAGATGGCATACTTCGAAGCCTCCTTCAGGTCGTCGATGCACATGTTGAGCACATCGTCAGGGCTATACTGCGGAGCATTCAGGTCGTCGCTGCTGTTGAGGTAGGCAGCCGGTGTGACAGGAATGTCGTGGAAGACACGCGTCAGGTAGAAATAGCAGAATGAGCGCAGGGCCAGCATCTGGGCCTTGTTGGCATCGTAGTCGCCACGCATATAGTCAGGGTCAACGGCTATCACGTCTTCGGCCTTCTCCAACACTAAGTTACAGTAATTGATGGCGGAGTAGAAGGGGTACCACGACGTGAAGGCGTTCTCGGTCTCAATATTCAGCGAATAGATTTGCTGCAAAGCCGTACGGTAGGAAGCACCGGTAGGCAGCGTAGAGGTCACGGTGAGTTCGTCGGAGCGGAAGTCACCCCATACTATCATATTACGGATGGCAGCCTCATCGCGCAACTGTGCGTAGGCCGTTGCCACGACGGCATCCACCTCGCTCTTCTTCTGCCAGAAGTCATCATCTACCGTCTTGTTGTCGGGCAGGATGACGGTGTCCACACACGAGCTCAACGCGACGCTTGCAAATATTATTGAAAGAATCTTTTTCATAATCATCAATTGTCAATTATCAATTCTTTTTAGAATCCGAAGTTAAGGCTGGCAGTGACAGACTTAGACCTCGGCGTAGTAGCACCGTCGGAAGCCGGCGTGTAGGTTCCCGAAGCAACTTCCGGGTCGATACCCGTGTACTTCGTCCAGCAGAACAGGTTGTTCAGCGTCACGTAGGCCGAAAGAGAGTTCAGACCAAGCTTCTTGATGGTCTTCTTAGGCAAGCTGTAGGAAATCTGCAGGTTGTTGAAGCGCAGGAAGGAGCCATCCTCCACGAAGCGCGAGCTTACCTGATAGTTATAGCCGGTGCCGTAGAGGGCACGTGGAATCTCGGTCACATCGCCGTCCTTACGCCAGCGATAGGTGACGGACGAGCACTGGTTCTGGGTTCCGAACATGCTCTCCAGTCCCATGCGGGCGGTATTGATGATTTTGTTGCCCCAACGATAGTTGAAACGGGCCACTAATTTCCAGTTCTCGTACTGCAGCGTAACGTTGAAGCCACCCTGCATCTTGGGCAGCGAGTTACCTAAGTACTTGATGTCAAGCTCATTGATGTTACCGTCGTGGTTGACATCCTCGTAGATGGCATCACCACCCTTGAACTCGTATTCCGTATCACCATAGTAATAAGCCAGGTGCTTAGGCACTCCGGTATTGGTCATGATGACCTTGCCGTTCTCGTCGATAGCCACAGGGAAGGTCTTGCCCTCGGCAAGTTGCTGGTTAATCCAGGCCTCATAGTCCCAATCGTAGCTCTCGCCACGGGCCTTTGCCTGCGACTGTAGCTGCAACTGCTTGGTGTTGTAGTTCGTCAGGTAGTCGTAGGAATACTGGTACACGCCATTGTAGTTGAAGCCATAGATAGAGCAGAGAGGGTCACCGACGACCACACGGCTCAGAATAGAGTTGGAGCCTCGGCTACCCCAGCTGGGCTGCGAGTTCATGTTGTCGAGCACGCGCTGGTCCATCTCCAACAGTTTGTTGATGTTCTGTGCCAGGTTGAAGCTGGCCGAAACGGAGAATTTCTTGACCTTGATGAACTTATTGGCCGAAACGGTCAGTTCCCAACCCCGGTTCTCCATCTCACCGACATTGCCGAACGAGAGGGCCGTCGAGGTGTTCCACGTAGCCGACGTAGGAACGGGGATATTCTTCATAATCAGGTCCTTGGTGTTCTCCTTATAGAGGTTCACGTCAATCTCATACATATCGTCGAACAATCCGAGGTTGAAGCCGAGGTTCAGACCTATCTTCCTCTGCGGGCGCAGGTCGTCGAGCTTCAATCCGCTCATGGAGGTGTAGTAGCTGGTACCATAGCGGCCTGCACGCGAGGTGTACTGGTTGAAGTAGTTGTCGACCGATACGCTGGAGCTACCCGTGATACCCCATGAGCCACGGATGCCGAGCATCGACACCACCTTACGCAGCGGAGTGAAGAAGGGTTCTTCGCTCAGGTTGTAACGCAGCGACACGTTGGGCGAATAGAACCACGGATTCTTGGGACCGAACTTCGAGCTGCCGTCGGCACGAAGACCGAAGCCTACGCTGTAGCGCGACTTGTACGAGAAGTGGGCATTGTAGACCCAGTCGTGCCAAGCCGACTTTGTCGTGCCAGGCTGGTTGTCCATATTCAGCAGATTGGCATCGATAGTAGCCGACTCAATGCCGTTGGGTATGGAGCTTTGGCCTAAGTACTGATAAGTATTCTTCTGCGTACCAGCCTCGTAGTAGGCCATCATCGTCAGGTAGAAGTCCTCGTTCTTGAAGGCGGGCGTGAAGGTGAGCTTCATGCGCGAACCCATCTTGAACTGGTTGGTCTCCGTATTGGTGATGTAATTATAGTCGTTGTCGGTATAGCTGCCGTTCGACAGGCTGCCGGGCATGAAGGTAGGCTTCGAGTAGGCATAGATGTCGAAGTAGACGCGGCCATCGAAAGTCAGGCGATGCTTGCCGTTCTCTGTGCCCAAGAGTTCGTACCTGATGTTGAAATCGGGCACGATGCTATAGGTCTGCTCCTTCTGCCACGACATGTTGGCGTAGGCAACGGGGTTACCGATGTCCACCACATCCTGCAGTTGCGTCGAGGTGAAGTTACCGTCGTCAGGGGTCATGCCCGTCATCGTGGGGTTCATCAGGAAGTACTCACCCGTATTGTTGTTATAGCGGTCATAGCGATAGACGCTGGCGTTGGGTGCCATCGCCAGAGCCATAGCCAATAATTGGTTGTGTCCTTTGTTCTTGTCGCTCTTGCTGCTGCCGTAGGTGTAGTTCTTCAGGTTGTCCGTGTAGGTCAGCGCAAAGTTAGTCGAGAACCTGATGCGGTCGCTCACGTTGTAGTCGAGCACCAAGCGGGTGGTCAGACGGTCCAGGCGCTGCTTGATGACAGTACCCGTCTGGTGGTTGTAGCTGCCCGAAATACGGAAGGTTGCCTTCTGGCCACCACCCGAAATATTGATGTTGGCTTCGTGCTGCTGGCCGAACTGCTTGATTTCCTTCACCCAGTCGGTGTTCTTGTTCCAGTTGTTGGCCTCGGCCCACGACTCGGCGGGGACGTAGTTAATCTCGTTGATGGTAGCGGTGGCAGCCGCACTCTGAGTGGGGTTATAGAACTCTTCCTTGAGCATCATGGTGTAGTTGTCACCGTTCAACAGGTCATAGCCACTGGGCATCCACGTGCCGGTAAACTTATACCCCAACGTCACACGGGGCTTGCCACGTACACCGCGCTTGGTGGTAATTTGGATGACACCGTTGGCACCCTGCGAACCCCAAATGGCGGTAGCGGCAGCATCCTTCAGGACTGTGATGCTGGCAATATCATCGACGCTGACGGCCAGCAGCGAGGAGAAGGCCTCCTCGTCGGCACTCTCAAAGTCGATGTCCGAGGAATTGTAGTCAAATATCTTGTCGTCAACGACAATCAGCGGCTCGGCACTACCGTTCAGCGTCGAGACACCACGCAGACGCATGGTTGTACCGGCACCGAGGTTACCTGAGTTGGCCACAATGTCGAGACCGGCAATCTCACCTTGCAGGGCCTCGTCGGCCGAGGTAAAGGCCATACCCTCGATGTTCTCCATGTTCATCGTCTGCTGAGAGACGGAAATCTCGCGCTTGTCGATGTTCAGGCCACCGGAGTTGGAACGGCGTCCGCGCACGGTAACCTCACTAATGGTAGTCTTCTCATCTTCCAGCTTAATCTTGAAGGTCTTCTGGTCACCAATAGGCAGCACTTTGGTCTTACTGCCTACGTAGGAGACGACGAGTTTGTTCTTCGGGCTCTTGATCTCCATGGAGAAGTTACCCATCATATCAGTCTGCGTATGGTTGACGATACGGTTGTTGCCGTCTCGCTCCACCACGTTGGCCATCATTATTGGTCCCATGGCGTCTTCTACCGTACCTGATATGACTCTACCCTGGGCCATCATCGCCTGGGCGACAATGGTAAACAGGAGTGTCAGTAGGATTTTCGATTTTGACATATCTATCTATTCTTAATATTTGCGGTTTTGGTTAAAGCAGAGGGGGGTGTCGATGCCGTGAACGGTCACGAACGACGACGTCTCCAACGACTTGTAGTTTCCGTAAGTAGAGCTGTTTTCCGTAGTCGTGATGTCACGGGCAATGAGGTTGGCCGTGTCAGACGAAGCGTTGACAGTCACCTTCGTTCCTGAGGCATCCTGCACGGTGAGCTTGTTATCGCCGCCGGTCACGGTCAGCGTCTGGGCAATACCAAGAGAGTTCGAGCAGAAGGTGGAGTATGCCGGCTCGGGAGAAGTCAGCCCGGTCTCGGGATCATAGTTCTTGAAGTACCGGTCAGCAAAAAGCGAACTGTTTTGGGTATGATAGCGCACGAACTTGGTCATCTTCTCCAACTGCTCCTTCACGTAGTCGGCAGCCTCGCTCTGACTGGTGAAGCCATACTGGTCGGCCACGCTTTCCCAGTTGTTGACAATGGCCATCACCTCCTTCCAGGTGGGTAAGCCCATCGTCTGCTGTGCCGTCTGCATGGCAGCGAACGTTGGCGCATAAATGGTGTAGTTATAGGCACTCAGCATACCCCAGTTGTCGTTGTCATCGATAATGCGGTATGCCTTCAGCTTAGTGTTCTTCTGCGACTCCTTCTCGCTGCCCGTCAGAATGCCGGCGAAGGTGTAGATGTCCTCGTTGTTGAACTGCAGGCAGAAATTCAGGAAGTGGTCGTATTCGGGAGCATCCACGTCGTAGTCGGCGTTCTCGTCATAGAACTCAGGCCGCGACAGCGTCTGCATCACAGTACGGATGGTGGGCTGCACCGGATAGTCTAAACGATAGACGGTACCGTTCTCGATCTTGGCATCGGCACTGTTCGCGTCGAAGGTCTCGGTGATGGTCGACCACTGTGACGCATCACCCTCCTGCAGACCGCCAGCCACCTTGTTGCCGTCGACGATGATGGCACCGCCATGCTTCGTCTTGTAGTATCGGTTGCCGTAGAGTCCGTACTGCGGATTGCCCTTACCCGTCTCGGTAGAGTCGGCCAGCACAATGGTGCAGTAGTCGAGGAAGTCCTTGATCTGGCTGTTGAAGATACCAGTCTCGATGTTGATGTCCTGCGCGTTGGCAGTCTCCACGTAGGAACTGAGCTGGTTGTAGGGTCCCGACTGATAGATGTATTTCTTTACCAGAATGTGGAAAGAACCATCGGCGGTCGGGTCGAAGCGGAAGCGCAATCCCTTCAAACCATCCTCATCCTTCACCGACGTGGGGTCGATAATGATAAACTGCGTCTCATTGTCCGTTGGGATGAACAAACCATAGCGGGCCTTCATCGAGAGCAGGTAGTAGTACATGTCGGCACCAAGCTTGGAAGCTATACCGGCCGTGGCCTGGTGATCGTTCAGCATCTCGCCCATCGTGCGCATGTCCTTATATACTGAAGCAGGACCGAGCACGGAGTTATAAAGCTTCGGACCAAAGAGTTTGTTCATTTTGTATATGACGCCGTTGTTGGCAATCGTCACGTCGTAGTTGCCGTCGCTCTTGCGGATGATGTCGTTCTTCGTGACATCCAAGAACTCGAAGGCATCGTTCTGCACCGTAGCAAACGTGCTGGGCACCGTCTTGGTCAGGTAGGGCTTCATCACGTTGTTCAGGATGCTGGCAAAAATCGACGGGTCGTTGTTGTAGATGGCGTCGAGGTGGGCATTGAGGTTGGCCGACGTGATGTCAAGTGTTGGGTCGCCGAGGTTCTTCAGGATATAGGCAGCCTCCTTCAGGAAGTAGTCCTCCACGGCCTTGTCATCAGGAGCCAGGAAGGCGGCTATCTCTGCATCGTCGTCGCTCGAACCACCCTTCAGCGTCGGGTTGTAGTAGTTCCATCCCGGGTCGAAGTCCAACAGGTAGTTGTCGGCCACCGTCAGGCCACGGACGGGCTGCGCCAGCTTCGAGCGCTGCGAGTTCTTGCTGAGGTAGCGAATGGCAAACACGGTATCCTGGCTTCCGGTCTGCGTGTCGGCGTATTGCTCCGTAAGCGTCATGTCGGGGTCAGGGAAACTGTAGTAGTCCAGCATGCGCGAAATATACCGGGTGTCGCTGTTGTTGCGCAGTATCTGGGCCATGTTGCCAGGATTCACGAGCACCTCGTCCAGCTGGTGGATGTAACCGTTCTGGCAAACCACGTCGCCCTTGACTACCTGGCGGTCGAAGATGTAGGCCACACCGTCCACATAGTCATGACCGGTCAGAATCTTGAAGTCGCTGTCGTCGCCCGCGATGGTCATGTTGTTGTTCAGCATATACTCACCCGTGAAGTGTACCATCGGTGCTACCGTATTGTCGAACACCGCCAGCATCGGATTGCGGCCACCATTCTGGAAACGTGAGAAATACTTGTTGTTGGCAGGCATGTCCTGAGCGGCAAACGGTGTCACGGCGTAGGTAAGACGCATGTTCGTGGCGTGTTTCACCAACTGTCCCTGCAGCATGTTGCCGGCGCTGTTCTGCTTGTTCGACAGCGTTCCGACGAGGATGGCATTGTCAATCATCGTCGAGAACAGCAGTTCCGCCTTCTGCGAGTGCGTCAGCTGCTCATAGCTGCTGACACCGAACTTGTTGTTTCCGCCTGCAAAGAACCTTGCGAAAGCATCATCGTTGGCCGGAAAGATGGTCTTACTACCCGTCTTGTTCAGAACCTCCGCATACCCCAAGTCCTCTATCAGCTTACAGTACGTTGTGAACGTGCCCTGTAGCTGCGAGGGTTCTTGTAGCTCCTTGTAGATACTCTCGCCAAGCCAAGATGGCAATTCTCCCTCCGGCACTACGTAGTCCTTTGTACAGGACCCAAAGCCTATGCACAAAAGGGAAGCATACAAAAAGAGTTTTTTCATAAAAGAGTTTGTTTTATTTAGCATTTCTTGATTAGTCAGTAAGGCGAATCCCACAGAATTCGGCATGCAAAATAACAAAAAATAATTGAAACCAGCAACTTTTTAACGCACGAATTGCAAAAAACGAGGCTTTTTAGCAATTATCATAGTAAGTCACTTGTGTATCCCTGCCTCACTGTTGCTGCCTTTCCTGTTTGCGAGCTTCCTTTTCCAGCTGTTTTTGCTGCTTTCGGGTTTCCTTTTCCTCCTTCTTGTGCTGCTTCTCCTCAGCTTTCTGCTGACAGTCTTCGGGAGTCAGCTTGTGGATTTTGATGCCGGGATGCGAGATTTTCATCTTCTTCATTTCGTCAGTACTGGTGAAGGAGAAATTACACGACAAGTCGATGTGGTGGCCGTGAGTCTTCAGTTCACCCTCGGCCACGGCGCCGTTGCTGTTGACGTCGACGGCTATGTCGTGAATCTTGATTTTCTTATACTGCCCTTCCTTCACCTGGATGCTGGCTACGCCTATAGGCAGTTTGCCACCCAGTTGCTGGCGCATCAAGGCCGTGCGGGGCTTGGAGATGTCAACCTTGAAGGTGGCCTGACAGCTGGCCACGCCGATGTTGGGCATGTCGAAGGTTTTGTCGACGCTTATGTTACCAGTGGTGGCAGCTCCGAAGACGTACTTGTCGGCATTGTCGATGGTGAACATAAAATCGAGGTCGCC
Source organism: uncultured Prevotellaceae bacterium (assembly GCA_947168395.1). GTDB lineage: Bacteria > Bacteroidota > Bacteroidia > Bacteroidales > Bacteroidaceae > Prevotella. The sequence goes on from CAMVLT010000001.1 coordinate 170,683, forward strand.
CACCTGAGTGTGCAGCTGTCCGGCAAACTGCTCTTTTTTCCAGAGCACGTCGAACTGTCCGACGTATGATATGTCACCGAGGGCGTGGAGCTGCTTCATCATGAGCCGCTTGACTGGAAACTGGCGTATGATGTTCTCCTTGCTATTGCCACGTGCAAACATGTGCGACACGTCAAAGTGTACTTTCAGATTGTGTGCGTCCTTCAGGTCGGTAATATAGCCTGAGGCCAGGATGCGGAGACGGCTGTCGCTGTTGTTGATATCCACGTCGCTGAACTTGATGGAGTTTTCATCGCCCTCCATCTTGACCATCAGTTCCAAGGGCAGCGTGAAGTTAGACAGTACGGGGGCAAAGGGTTTGGCAATGTCTTGCAGCACGACGTAGCCCAAGATGGTTGACGTAGCATAGCGCAGCTCTCGGCCCTCCTTCTTGCTGGGCAGCTGCACGTCGGCATCGGCAAACTTCAGGACGGTCCAGCCCTGCTGTATCATGACGTCGCTCAGGTGTACCTGCTGCTTGTTGCCACACACGCGCATGCTCAGATTCCGCAGGTCGATGCCCGTCACGGTGTCGCGTGCCGTACCTTTGACAATGGCTACCACGGAGTCCTTGTCAGCATGCGAGATGTCAATCTGCAAGTGGGCCGTGATGTCGAGGTGCCCCACGTCGAAGAATCCGCGCTTGGGCTTGTTGTGATTCTTGCGAGGCAGGTGGTTGTCGGTACGGAAGCGTAGGCTGTCGAGCTTCACCGAGCGAAGCCCGTCTTTCTCATAGTATAGCACACGGTAAACCTGCGCCAGGTTGTCCACCTTGCCCTTTTTCTTCAGCGCCTCCCATTGCACCTCCACGTCACGAATCTCGGCCACACTGGTGCCGTCAGCCTTCTGTTGGTATTCCAGCCTGCCGAGGTGGTAGAGGTTTCCGTTGTAGGTCACGCTGACGTCGTCGATGCTGATATTATCGATGTCGACCTTCATCTTTTTCTTTGGCTTGTCGGCCGGTTGCACACTCTCGGCCACTTTCTGCTTCAGACTGTCGATGATGAACTGATAGTTAGGCAACAAGTCGCTGTCGTTCTTGACTATCAAGGCCTGACAGCCCTTTATAGACACATCCGATATTTTCACCTCATCGTGACGCAAGGACATCAGTTCGGCACGGGCCGAGAGCTTCTCTATCTGCAACATCTTGCGCTGCTTCTGGTCTTCAATGCCCACACCATAGAGTTCCACCTTCTGGTTGAACAGGTTGACACGAGCGCTGTCAACCTGCACCTGCGTCCCCAGACGCTCCTTCAAGGCATCGACCGACCAGTCAACCACCTTGTCCTGAACTGTGTTGGTGTTCAACAGCAGGGTAGTACCCACGAGGATGAGCACGCCTACGACGACAATGCCGCCAATAATCTGAAGAGCCAGTTTGAGCCTACGCATGGTTCTAACATCGTTTATGTGTTACAAAGGGTCTCCGTCTCGTGACGGAGACCCTGTCGGGAAATATAATACCTATTGAAGGGAGGGAACTTACTTAATCAGCATACCATTGACAGCATACTTGCCGTTGATGATGAGGCGACCGTTCTTGAGCACCTTTGTGGGAGCCTTCACGACAACACTGGGGTTGACTTCCTGGATAGCATCGACGAACGGATCAGTAGCACCTGCGTTGATGCGCTGAATCTTCAGATTGTCGAACCAGATGCGACGATCGTTGTTGACGTAGTTAGACTGGAGCACAAACTTAACGGGAACGCTCTTGTCGAATCCCTGCTTAACAGTTGTCTTAACGCCCTTGGCAGAGGTCGTTGTGGCGTAGATAGAACCTTCACCAAAGTCGAGGATGACTTCGAACGAATTCTTAGCCAGGACAGTACCCTCAGCGCCCTCGGCACCCTCGGGAGGTCTGTTAGCATAAGTACCACCAGAGCCATACTGCAGGCTGCCCAATTCGATAGGCAGATTGCTTGTAGCATCAATCTTGTTGTCGTAATAGTTAGCATAGTAACCAGCAACAACTGAGTCAGCCTCATTCTTCAGGTAGAAACCAACGAAGCGGCCAGAAAGTCCCTGCAGGAAGAAGTCGCAGTTCACCTTGAGGATGTTAGTACCAACAGTAGCACCATCCACGGTTGGGTCGAAGGTTACAGTACCCGTACCGTTACCAACGCGAACATAACCCTTGAACTTCTGCTCACCATTATCCCAGATACCCTGCTGATAAGGATAAGCGTCATTTACGTCTGTAGCAATGTTTGAGAACTCCATCGTACCAACAGCACCTGTAATAGTGCCAGTTGTTCCACCTTCTTCAATAACAGCGTCAGCCTCGAAGTCGATGTCAACGAGAGTAGCAATAGAACTTGCGGGAATAGTGGTTTTGAACTCGTCGACAGCAGCGTTCAGCGCCTCGTTGGCAGCAACAATAGCAGCAGCATTCTCCTCGCTGTACTGAACAGTCTTCATCGTGTTCTGGAGCACTTTAGTCTCAGAGATGGCAGACATCAGGGCATTCTTGCCAGTAGCGGTGTCATAGATGCGCAGAGCCATTGTAGCTTCAGCAGCATCAATAGCATTCTGGATGGAGTTCAGCGTGTCGTTGACAGCTACAAACTTCTTGTTGGCAGCGAGAATGTCGCGAACAGCATTGTCATAAACTTCGTAAACCAAAAGTCCTGCCTCAGCCGTCTTAGTGCGGTCAGACTTTACATATAAATCCTTGTCGAAGGTAGAGATGATGGCATCCTGATCCAGTGCCTCATATTCGGTGACCTTGCCAGCGATGGTATCAACACAAGCCTGCAACTCAGCCTTACCCCAAATATAGCTGGCATCTGCCAGATACTCAGCAGCCGTGGTGAGGGCATTGCGGCCTGTGGCAATCTGCTCACGGACATCGGCCTCATAGCCCAGCTGGGCCTGACTATACTTGTTATCGTTCTTACCCCACAGAGAAGCGTTGTGAACGTATGTCACCGAACCCTGTGTCAGTGTCTGATGGGTCTCTTTGCAGTATACTTTAAGACCAATCTCGTACTTTCCTGCCTCAGCAATCTTTGCCGTCACAAAGAACGGAGTCATCTCGACGGGATCCAGGTCCTTCACAACGGAAGCAATCGTGTCGGGAGTCTCCTGACCCTCAACAATCTTCACGACGTATGCCACACCGTAAGCAGGTCTCAAACCATCGTCGTTGTTCCAGTCGTTCTTCTTGGGCTCACGCAGAGCAGCCTTACTCTCAATACCGAAGACATACGAGCCGGCATCGAGATCCTTCTGCATATAGACGCCCATTGGAGACGTAGGATCGCCATTGTTCCAATTGGCACTGCTCTGGAAGTGACCTAAGTCAGAGCAGCCCTGATCGGCATTCTCCCAGAAACCACGACCATTAGGCAGACAAGTCCAATCACCCCAGGTGGTGGCTTTCTGCACCTTTGCATACCATGTATTGAACTTTATGTCAACTTTTACGGTTTTATTACCTGTAGCAGCTGTCGCTTCTGAAGGAGAGAAATAGTCATCCATGTTTTCCTTGAGGAATTCGTCAAGAATCTCCTGAGCGGTAGCAATCTGATCATCGAGCTCGGCCTGACCGCTCTCGTCCCCAATCGCCTGCAAATTTTCGATAGCCTCGTTTACGGCCATATCGGCAAGCACCTCAGCAGGCCACTCGTAAGCATTCTTGTAAACATTCATCTTCTCAAGCATGGCATCGCGCTGGCGCAAATCAGCAAACTGCATGGCAGGAGCAATCTGAACGTCGGCAATCTCAATGTTAGTAGCCATACCTGTGAAAGAAATGTAATAAGTACGAGGAGTGCCGTCGCCCACAATAGCATAATTGAAGGTCTGCCAGTCGGCGGTCAGCTCCTCAGCAGTGTTTACCACATTGATGACGGGTTCGCCACCCTCTTCGGCAGGAGCTGCTTCACCATAAACCTGAGCGAGATTGGTAGTAACGGCAACCGTCTTTACACGAACGCTCATTGCAACGTCACCCTTCAATTTGTAGCTCACTACGTATGAAGAACTAGCATCTGTGGGTTCGAACTTGAAGCGCATGCCCTCTCCACCTGTTGCATCAAGACTTGACACGGAGTTGACACCTTCAGCAAAGCCATTAGCATTGATGTTAAAATTGTCAGTCAACGTCTTTTCTGCAGAAGCAGAAACTACCGTCCAACCGTCCATCGACTGGAATGCGTTGTTAGCATTCAAGTTAGCGCCCGTAATCTGGAAGCGGCCCTGAGGGGTGTAAACGAACTCACCCTGCTCAAGTGCGAAACCTGAAACAGACGCACTAATTGCCATAAAGGCCACGAGTAAACGTTTTTTCATAAATCCTTGTTTTTTAAATTAGTTTATAATATGATGATTAGATAACTTAGTTATTCGGGGGCAAAGGTAATGATTTTCTTGAAAAGAAACAAGAAAACCATACCTTAATTTTTGCCATTAACCTACATTATTTGGTAATTACCACCTTTTTGCCGCCTCGGATGTAAATACCCTTCTTTAATTCAGAATTGGACGTTCCTGATTCCGAGACCTTGTGACCCCGCAAGTCATAGACATCGTCACCTGGGATTCGGAACTCGGGATTGGCAATTCCAGTGTTGACATCTTTCACGACAAGAACGCCTTCGCTGATGCGGCTGGTGTCCCACGTGATGTCGCCCTGCATGTCGAACTGAGGCTCACCCTCCAGCTTGACGGTTTCAGGCCACAGACGTATTTCATCGCCCACCTGCAGGGTATTGGTCTCAGAAACCTCAATGCGGATGGTGCCGTTGATGGTCAGCGTACCAATGTCGGCCAGGCTGGTAGAGCCGCCGTTACGCGAGGCCCGAATCAGCAGGACACCCGTATTACCAATGGTCACGTTCTTATTGTTAAAATAAATGGTACCGGTGGTGGACGAAGGCAAAGAGCCCGGCTTGAGCATACCATTGATGTTGAACGAACTGTTGAGCAACGGCAGCTTAGCGGTGGTGATGCCCGACAAGACGGCACCCGCACCGACGGACAGGGCACCCTTACCGAGCTGTGCGCCCGACTTCAGACAGAGCTCGCCCTCCTTCACATTGGTGGCACCAGTATGGTCGCTCTTGCCGCTGACGGTCATCTTACACGCTCCTACTTTATTGAATATGCACTTGTTGGCGCCACCAGCATCGGTAAAGATGCCGTCGAAGGTGAAGTCGCCCAGGTCGCTGTTACCTACATTCCAGGTGTTGTTGCCACTGACGGCACTCTGGTTCTGGAAATTGGCGGTGGGGTGTGCCAGCGAGCCTTTGCCCGTCAGCTTGCCTATGGCGAAGGCTTTGGCAACATTGGTCACCGTGCAGCCCTCGGCAATGTCGAGCGTGGCGTTGGCCATGCCAGTAGAGGCATCGAGCGGTAGCCAGATATTCTTGGTGGTGTGCTTGATGGTGCCCTGGAACTCCGACCAGTTGCCGGTGATGCGCACTCGGCTTACCGTGTTGCGCGGAACGATGGTCAGCGTGCCCTCACCCGTCAGCTTGTTATTATAGGCCGTATAATAGGCATTGCTCAGTTGCCAGGTGGCCGACTTGCCTTTCGGCACGACGATGGCGTGGCTGGTTGACTGCACGTCGTCCCACAGCGTGCCGTTCTGTAGTTCGATGCTCTTAACGGCCGTATTGTTCTGCAGGGCGACAGAGCCTGCAGCGAGGACGAGGTTCTGCAACGAGCCTGACTTCATGAGATACAGGCAACCGCTGCCCTTCTTGGTCAGCACCGTACCCGACAGGGCTGCATTCATGCGGAAGTCGGCAGAGGCGTTGATGACACCGCCCTCGTCGCCCACCATCTGCATGGGCGAGGCTGTCTCAACAGCAGCCGTCGTCTGCAGCGTGGCACCGTTCTCCATCGTAAAGAGGCTGGGGCTGCTGGTCACGCTGCCTAAGTTGCCCACCTCGGAATACTGGTTGGCAAGCAGGCTGACGCGGGTCGTGCCGCCCTTCAGGTGGTTGCCGCCTGTATAGCTGTTCTTGGTATTGATGGTCACCGTGCCCGTACCCTGATTCACGAAGGAGGCCCCGCCGCCCCAGCTGCCAGTGCCGTTGAAGCTGAACGTATTGGATCCTTCCACCGTAATAACACCGGGATAGAGTTCATCATTCAGGGTGATGCTCTTCTGGGCGGCTTCATTGTTAAACGTCACGTTGTCGCCCGACACGAACACGGTCTGCTCGCCGTCCACCATGAAGTTCTGGGTCTCAGCGTAGTCCCAGCTGTTGCCTTCAGCACCAGTCCATGCCACATCGGCAGGGTCACGCAGTCTTACAATCTCCAGAATCAGGTTCCCGTCCTCTATATAGAGTTTCTTCTTGGTGGTGGTCATACCCTCGACAATGAGGTCGTCAATACTGCCCTCCACCTGAGCTACTTCTCCTATAATATATTTGCCGGGCGTCATGGTCTCTCCATGCCCCACCACCTCGATGACCGGCATCAAGTACTCAGGGCCGCCCTTCGTCCAGGCATTCCCCGTCTTGCGCTCTATCTTGAGCGTCTTCACCTTCACGAAGTCTGCCGTTAGGTCGCTACCGTAGAGGTCCACTATTATACGGGAGCCGAAGCCGAGGGCCAGCTCGTCGGCGGTAATGGTGGCCTTCACGCCGTTGTCGCCAGGACAGACCACGGCACCGTAGTCGGCCTTGATGCTCAGGAACTCGCCGCCATTGGAGTTCAGCCGTGCAAAGCGGTTGAGCCACAGCGGCGAATGCTTCATCGTGCCGTCGAAGCAGAGCGTTCCGCCCCACACGTCGGTTGCCCCTGTGTGGGTGAAGTCGGCAGCGGGCAGGGTGAGCACGCCGTCGCCCTGCTTCACAAGTCGGGCCGTGCCACTGAGTCCGCCACCACCGACCATACATTCGTAGGTGGTATAATTGATTTTCATGTTCTGCGTCGTACACTCGCTGGGAGCCGTGCCCTGCACCCACGTCGGCACGTTGAAGGTCAGCACCTCAGGTTGTGCGCCGGCCTCGATGCTGACGCTGCTGTTGCCTGTCTCGCAGACGATGACGTGCTGCCCGTCAAGGCTGTGCCCAACGGTTTCCCCGTTGGCAACCTCCGTCCTCCCCGTCATAGTGAGGGGCGGCGGGGCGATGGTGATACCCTCCAGTTCGCCGAGGAAGTAGCTGGTGTGGGGCGGCTGGTTGTAGCCGCACATCTGCCACACCATGGCGTTGCGGTACTGGTGGTCGTGCCACAGCGTATAGTTGCGCCACTTCGTCTCCTTCGGTGTGGAGTAAATGCGTATATTATTATTAGAGGTACGCATGATGATTTCCTCGCGCCAGTCGCCAAGGATGTCGCCCTGATAGCAGGGAGTGCCCTTCGTGTCGTTGTTGGTCATCGAACCGGCACAGGTGTAGATGGGCGACCACGAGCCATACTTGGCTATGCAGCCTTCGGTGTTTTTGCCGTTGATGTAGTTGAAGGTTTCCTCGCAGAGGTCGCCGTCCCAGTAGATGCGGAAGTTGGTGTTCACGCCCGTTGCTTCAAGCCCGCTGATGGCTGAGCCTGTGATGGTACTGATGGCTCCCTCACGGGCCGAGCAGCCCAGCCCGCCAGGAAAGTTGTTGGTGAAGTTGCCGGCCATGGCGCGACCGTCGTCGTTGCCGGCTTGGAAGCGGTGATAAACCTTCGACGTGGTGGCATCGCGGTAGTTATTGCCGGGATTGTCCTCCATACAGGCATAGATTTCCAGTCCGTGAACGTAAGGGTTCAGGTCGCTCACATGCTCGGCATCGCCGTGGCCGAAGCCAGTTGTCGAGAGACCCTTACCGTTGTCGTCGATGACCATCGAGCCAAATACTATCTCGTCGCGGCCGTCCATATCTACGTCGGCCACGCAGTAGTTGTGGTAGCCCTGTCCCTTCCACGGGCCATTACTGTTGTTGTACCAGCGCCAGCGCTCCTTCAGCTTATGGGTGGCGGGATCCACGTCGTATGCTATCATCTTGTGGCGGGTATAGATGCCTCGGGCCAGGAAGATGCTCGGCTTGCGGCCGTCTAAGTAGGGAGCGCCGAAGAAGTGTTTCGAGCAGCGGTGGCCGTAGCCGTCGCCCCAGGCCTTGTTCAGGTCCGTCTCGCCGCTCTCCAACCGCTTCAGCGGATAGGGCAGGCACTGGTAGGGCTTGCCCGTCTTACCGTCCATATAGACCAGATACTCACCGTCGGTGGTCACAAACCAGTTGGTACCGCCACCTGTGGCAGCACGCACGTTGACCGAGGCATTGCCTACGGTGTAGGTCGTACCGTCGGCCAGGTGGATGACCGTACCGTCGGCAGCACGCATCACCACCTCGGCACAGCCGTCGCCGTCCCAGTCATAGCCCACGATATTCTGCTCGTTGTTCTGGAAGTCGCCCATGTTCGGACCGCAGTTCACCCACCACAATCGGGTACCGTCCTGCTTCAGGCACTCGAAGATGCTGTATTCGCCCTGATAGCCGCCCCTCGGATACGAGGCGTTCATCTCGCTCAGGTTGTCGAACTTCATCAGGATTTCCAGCTCGCCGTCGCCGTCAACGTCGGCACAGCAGGCATCGTTGGGCACCAGCGTACTCTTGATGCCCTCGTGCTTCAGCTTGATTTCCTTGTAGCTGCTTGCCCACGGCGTCACCGCCTGGCACGGCTCCTGCTCCTTGCCTTTCACGACCGCCGCAACGGTATACGTACTGGCCGTCGTACCCGAATTGTCGGTATAGTTCGACACGCTCAGCGGCGCGTCATTCACCTTCACGCCGTCACGGTAGACGTTATACGTGACATCATAATACTCCTCGCCGAAGATGCGCCAGCTCAGGTAAACGCCTACGCCCGCCTTCATGGCCACAAGGCCACGGTCCAGCTTGTCAGTCACACGCTGCGCCTGAGCTACAATCGTCATCAGTCCCAACAGGGCCACCAGAAATAGTCTTTTCATTTTGTCTTGGTTATTAGCATCGATACATTAATTGCGTGCAAAGGTACAAACTTTTTCCGTTACACCAACATCAATCCGCGATTTTCTTCCTGCATTTTTTGATTTTAGTCATCTTCGCCCGCCTCGATCGCTGGCAACATTACATAGATTTTTGTTTCAAAGGGTGACACGCTGACACAATGCCGATGTACAAAGGCTGTGCAGCCTTTTTAAGGGTGACACAGGGTGACACAAGGGTGACACGTTTTGAGTTGAATAATTCTGAGTTAAGAATTAGCCGCGCAAGGTAGGGTAAAGTCATCTGATGCTGTAGGATAGCATAGGGTTGCCCTACGGCAAACTCCTGAATTCTCTCGAGAATTGGAGAGTTTACCCTACCTAAACCTTTGCTCACCCTACGGCAAACCCCAAAATTCTCTCGAGAATTTAATGCTCTGCTACGGATTCTCCTTCTGTGACAACGGTACTTCATCTGAGTTTAGTGGGGGTAAACTGGCACTTCCACCCCCATATTCCGACTGTGCCCGCACCCAGCGTGACAACGTTGTGTCACCCTGTGTCACCCTTCAAAACGTTGCACAGCCTTTGTACATCGGCATTGTGTCAGCGTGTCACCCTTTATCAAAATAAATCGCTATACGGCAAAGAGTCGGACGTTGTTTTCTGTCTTCTTCCTGCAATTTTTGACAAAAGCGGTGTGCCTTCAACTTTTTTTTCGTACCTTTGCACCAAAACTAACTAAAACCGAATCAAAGAAATGAAGAAAGTAAGCATCCTTGCCACGACCCTGCTCCTCGCAGCAGCCACGGGACTACAGGCACAAGTGACGCCAGCCAGCCAGATGGAGAAGCTGGACCGCGGACTCGTTGTTATTCCCTCGGGCACCACCCGCAACCTGAGCTGGCGGTTGCTGGGTACCGATGACGAGACCAAAACGCGCTTCAACATACTGCGCGACGGCGAGACGATAGCCGAGAACGTGTACGAAACATTCTACAAGGACTACACCGGCGGCAGCAGCTATCAGGTGGTGACGCTGGCAGACGGCGTGCCTACCGACACCACGGCAGCCGTGACGCCCTGGGCCAAGAACTATCTGACCCTCAAACTACAGCGGCCGGCAGCGGGCAGTGGTTACGACTACTCACCCAACGACTGCTCGGTGGGCGACGTGGACGGCGACGGACAGTACGAAATATTCGTGAAATGGGACCCTTCGAACTCGAAGGACAACTCGCAGGGCGGGGTCACCGGCAACGTCTACATAGACTGCTACAAGCTGGACGGCACCTTCCTGTGGAGGGTGGACTTGGGCAAAAACATACGTGCCGGTGCCCACTACACCCAGTTCCAGGTCTACGACTACGACGGGGACGGTCGTGCCGAGATGATGTGCAAGACGGCACCGGGCTCCATCGACGGCAAGGGCAACTACGTGAACCAGGCCGCCACCGACGAGAAAATCAAGGCGGCCTCGAACACCAAGGACTGGCGCACCAGCGATGGCCGTATCAACGGCGGACATGAGTACCTGACGGTGTTCAGCGGCGAGACGGGCGAAGCCATCCACACCATCGCCTACCGTCCCAACCGCAACGCCAAGTACGACCTGAGCGAGGCTGCGGGCACCTTCAACTGGGACGACCGCTCGGGCAAGAACGACAAGGGCGACTACGGCAACCGAGGCGAGCGCTACCTCGCTGCCACGGCCTACCTGGACGGCCCCGACGGTCGCCCCAGCGGCATCTTCTGCCGAGGTTACTACACTTACGCCTATGTATGGGCGGTCGACTTCGACGGTACACAGCTGAAGCACCGCTGGCTGCACATCAGCGACAGCAGGACGACCTACCGCGTGATGGACATCAACGGCAAGACGACGACCTACAAGGGAACCACCTGCACCTCGGGCTTAAGCCGCAACACGATGTATGCCAACGGCAACCACAACATGTCGATAGCCGACGTGGACGGCGACGGCAAGGACGAGATTATCTGGGGTTCGGCAGCCGTCGACGACAATGGCAAGATGCTTTACGCTGTTGGCTTCGGCCACGGCGATGCCATCCACTTAGCCGACCTCGACCCTGACCGTCCCGGACTGGAGTTGTTCGACATACATGAAGAGAAAGGTACATACGCGTGGGATCTCCACGATGCCGCCACAGGCGAGATCATCTGGAAAGGCGGACAAAGCGGACAGGACAACGGCCGCGGACTGGCTGCCGATATCCAGGGTGCCCGAGGTTACGAGTTCTGGTCGGCCTACGGTGGCTTCGACAGCAGTTCGCGCAACCAGAACCCGTTCAATGCCATGACTGGCAAGCAGGCCGGCTCGACGAAGCCCTCGATGAACTTCCGCATTTACTGGGACGGTGACCTGCAGGACGAGCTGCTCGACGGCACCGCCATCACGAAGTACGGCGGCTCCACGCTTGGTGTCGGCACCACACCGATAGCCAATCTGGGCAGTCCCTCATCGTGCAACAGCACGAAGTCGACACCCTGCCTTTCGGCCGACATCTTCGGCGACTGGCGCGAGGAGGTGATTCTATGGAGCACCACCGACCATGCCACGCTGAACATCTACAGCACCATCACCACGACCAAGTACCGCATCCCGACGCTGATGCACGACCACACCTACCGCATGGGCATCTGCTGGCAGAACACCGCCTACAACCAGCCGCCCCACTTGGGCTACTACCTGCCCGACTACGTGGACGGCAAGCTGCCAACGGCAGTCCCGTCTGTTGCTGTAGTACAGCAACAAACTGAACGGATATTCGACCTACAGGGGCGCAGGCTCAACAGCCTGAAACCCGGCCTGAACATCTTACGGGTGAACGGAAAAACCAAAAAGGTGTTTTATTAATAGTACAGCAGGCAGCCGTCGGGGGTAACTCCGGCGGCACTCATTTTGATGCGCGTCTCCTTGGAGTTGTTATAGAAGGTGGTGGTGAAACGGCCGTCCTCGTCGCTACGGGCATTGGGATTCCAGTAGAGGGTGCGGCGGTAGTCGGAAGGCTCAGCAGGCTGGCGCTCACTATAGTCGGGCTGGTAGAAGCTGACGGCCTCGTTCATGCCGTGCAGATAGATGTGGCGGTCACGGTAGACCACCTGCACGCCGTCGTCGGGTATGGGTACCATCTCGACCGTGGCATCGGCCACAAACTGGCTCACCACCATCGTAGAGTCCTCATTACGAGGCTCATAGTCACTGAACACGCGGATGTCCTGCAACCGGGCCAGCTTCAGGTTGTTATAGACGGCAGCTGCCGAGCGGGTATTCTCGTTGGCACGCGCCGCCTCGGCCATCTCGGAAGTCATGTTCCCCGTCGAGTCGTAGTTGCGCCAGTAAGTCTTGCCGTCCAACCGTCCGTCCACGTTGAAGTGTACGGGCCGCCCCATGTTGCCGAACAGGAACTTGGCCACCTGCAGCGGGAACTGGCGCATGTCGAACTTGCCGAACGACAGACCATAGTCGGTCAGGTCGTTATACAGGTCGTAGGCATCACGCACAAAGGCGGGCTTGTTCCAGTCTACGGCCCGGCGGCCGCGGCGGTGCCCCCTCACGTTGACGTTCTGCAACTGGTGGACATCGTTCTCCATCGAAAGCTCCGACAGGGTGTCGACCTCCTCCATGGACGGGTCCCATTCTGGCGCATGGTTCTCGTAGTAGTTGTACTTATGGGTGAACACGGGGTACGGCATGTCGCGCTTCACAAAGAAGTCGGCGTAAGCATCCTCGCGGAACACCGTGGCATCGCTGCGCGACATCATGGCCTTGCGCAGGGAGTCCTTCTCCTTGTAGGCCTTCAGGTTCAAGAAGGTGGCACCGTAGAACGGCGGTATCTCGAACACGAACCGGCCGTTCACCGTCTTCTGGCGGCCTGCCACAATCTCGTCGCCCATCATCAGCTCGGCCTCTATCAGCACGTCACGCTTCAATGTACTGTGGTTGATGCCCAGCTCGTCGTTGGCACTCATGATGTCGCCCAGCTCGATGGACGACACGTCGGAGGCCGTCGGGGCATCGTAGGCGGTGTTGCCCACCAGCTCCAGCTCCTCAGTCTCAGGTTCTTCAGCCCACGGGTCGTCATCGGTGTTAGCGGCATCCTTGTTCTTAATGCCTATCATGCCCACACCGTTTTTCCACGACGGCACCTCGTCTAACTCCACTTCCTGAACGCTCAGCATCTTGTATACCTCGCCGCTGACGGTCATCGTCTGCTCCGGCTCATAGCGCATCTGCCGGGCCGTGTCGCTCAGTTCCTCCCACTTGTACTTACGCCATCCCTGCACCATCATCAGCAGGTCCAGGTTGCGGCGGTGCTCGGCATCGTCCTTCTCAAAGTAGTAGGCGGGATTGGCAATAAAGCCGCGCAACTCACTACTCAGCAGCAGGTCGGTCATCAAGTTGCCATTGTTGTAGGTAGGCTCATCGGTGCCCGCGTCGCGGACGGAGAGCGAGAAGGTGGTGTTGGGCGTCGGCAGTTGCACACCGACGGTTATCGGCTCGTAAGGCTCATAGGTCTTGGTGGGACTCATGGTACCTATGGGGCTAATGAGGCCTATGGGACTCGCGGGACTTTTAAAGAACAGCCGGTCGGCCAGTATCCGACCCTCGTCGTCGAACACCGTGAGGTCGTTCACACCGTCGGGCAAATCGTCTGTCGGCAACTGCACGGTGACGGCCATGCTACCATCCTCCTGCAACAGTTCGGAAAAGTGCTTCAACACGCCACGGCACAGTATAGACAGCCCATACTGCCTATTCTGGGGCAGCCGGATTCCTCTGACAGTAACCTGATTCCCGTCGAGACTCACCACTACCCCACCCTGCTCGGCTTTCGGCAGGTTAAAGGAATAACTCTTGCCACGCCACGTGAACATGGCTTTCAGACGTTTATCGCCCGGCGTCACCGTGAACGTGCCTCGGCCTTCATGGCTGGTGGCGATATTGGCCACCTTCTGGTCGCCAGCCAACAGTTCGCCCTTGATGCTGACGGAGGCACCCAACTGGTCGACTACATCGAAGGCCACCTTACTCGGAAGCCCTTCCACCAGATGACCACCCTCGGGATAGAAAGTGACTATCAGTTCCTCCTTCTTGGGCTTCTGCATACGGGTTTTCGGACGCTGGTAGATACGGCGGGCATCGTAGTCACCCGGCGTATCGGGCTTACTATAGACAGGGAACACACGCGAGTAAAGCCCGTCCCACACCCGGTAATAGTCGGCACACATCTGTTTGTTCATGAACCGCCACGTCTCCTGAGTGGTATACATGTGCTCCGACACGTTGAAATTCAGCATCCAGCGCGTATAAGCCCGCAGCTCGTAGTAGCCGGAATAGAGTGAATCACGCAATGTAAACTGTCCGCAGGTATAGCCCTCAGGCGCTACGATAATCTGTTGACGCTCCACCAGTATTCCGTCAGGCGACAGCAGTTCGACGTAGAGGATGCGGCTCATGTTGGTAGGCCGCAGATTGTCGGCACGCACGACGTAGGCCTTATACCACAAGGTATCGCCCACGAAGTAGCACATGTTATCAGTGTGGATATATACTTTCTCCTGCACTTGGGAGACCGACGACTCTTCCAAAGCCTGACGGATATCGTCAAGCGAACCTGCCTGCACGCCACTCGAGGCCAGCAGGAGCACAACAATCAGACGGAAAACGCTCTTCATCTTCTGTAACAATTTGGCTATTTGACGCAGAAAACCGCAAAAAGTTTAATAAGGAGTCGATTATCTCAGATATTATGTCTACCTTTGCACCGTATTTATAAATCATTAAGGATGTACAAACCACAGTTCAACAAGCGCCATGTGCTCGTGTTTCACCAGTTCGGAAACAAGGGCTGGTCGCTCTTCAGCTGCTTAGGCCGCGAGGTGGTCTGCTCGGTGCTCAGCGTTGCGACGCTCACATACGCGTCGGCAGGCACCATCAGCACACAGCCCGTCACGGCCGACTCCATCAGCACGAAGACGGCACAGGAGCTGATGCTCGATGAAGTGAGCGTCACCGGCTCCAGGGCGCCCCTGACCAAGAGTCAGGCTGCGAGAATGGTCACTGTACTGGACCGTGCTGACATTCAGCAGGCTCCCGTGCAAAGTATTAACGATTTGCTGAAATACGCCGTCGGTGTCGATGTCCGCCAGCGAGGCCCCATTGGTGCACAGACCGACATCTCGATACGAGGCGGCACACAGGAGCAAATCATCATCCTGCTCAACGGCATCAACATCTGTGACCCACAGACGGGGCACAACACCATGGACTTGCCCGTCGACCTGAGCGAGATAGTGCGCATCGAAGTGCTCGAAGGCCCTGCCGGCCGCATCTACGGCACGTCATCGCTCGTGGGGGCGGTGAATATTGTGACGAGGAGCCCCCTCCCAACCTCCCCCTTGGGGGAGGAGCAGATACAGCTGCGGATGGAAGGCGGCTCCTATGGCTACGTCTCGACGGCAGTCCGTACACACTCCCCCCAAGGGGGGAGCTGGAGGGGGGCTCTCTCCGCCTCCTACACCCGCCACGACGGCTACAGCCGCTCACGCGAAGGCTCGCTGAACAGCGACTTCAGCGGGGCGAAGGCTTTCTACCAAGGGCAATACGCCAAAGAAGGAATGAAAGTGGACTGGCACTTCGGCATCACCGACAAAGGCTGGGGCTCCAGCACCTCCTGGGCTTCACCCAAATGGCAGGCTGACGACCAGTACGAGCACACCACCAAGCTCTTCGCCGCCATTCAGGGCAGTTTTCAGCAAGGTGCAGTTTCGCTGCACCCCACCATCTACTGGAACCAGCACCAAGACCGCTACGAAGGCTACCGCAACCACCCCGAGAAAATGGCCTACAACTACAACCGCTCCGACGTCTTTGGACTACAGCTAAACAGCTACTTCGACTGGCAGGCAGGACGCACGGCCTTCGGTGCCGAGGTGCGCAACGAGAACCTGCTGAGCGGCAACCTCGGCGAACCGCTGATGCGGCCCCACCACATCTACGGCACCGACCGCGACTACACGCTCGGCCTGAACCGCACCAACATCAGCGCCTACCTGGAGCACAACCTGCTGCTCAGCAACCTCACCGTCTCGGCAGGACTCGTAGTAGTGAAGAACACCTGGGCCGACATGAACCCAACCATCTATCCCGGCATCGACACCAGCCTGCGGTTGGGAAACCATTGGAAACTGCATGCCTCGTACAACACTTCGCTGCGCATGCCATCGTTTACCGAGATGTACTACCGGCTGCAAGGCTATAAGGCCGACCCGCACCTGAAACCCGAAGAGATGCGAGCCTTCGAGATAGGGGTCAACCTTCATCGTTCAATGTTCAACGTACAATGCGCCCTATGGCATCACCACGGCCGTAACATGATTGACTGGATTATGGACACGACAAAAGGTGAAGAGGCCACCTGGCAAAGCGTCAACCACACCCGTCTGAACAGCATCGGCCTTGAAGCCTCGGTACAATGCACAATACGCCATGTGCAATGCTCCATCAGCTACAGCTATATTGACCAGAAGAAAAGTCTTGAGGAGGGCATCGTGTCGCAATACGCCATGGAGTACCTGCGCCACAAGCTGGTAGCCAGGGCACAGATACCCATCGTGAGCAACCTCACGTTAGGCCTCAACCTGCGATGGCAGGACCGCGCTGGCCAGTACACAGACTTCGACAACAACATACAGGACTACACGCCGTTCGCGCTGATGGACTCCCGCCTGTCGTGGCAGAAGCCGCACTACGAGCTGTACTTCGAAGCCAGCAACCTGACCGGTACCCACTACCGCGACTACGGCCTCGTAGAGCAGCCCGGCCGCTGGCTCGTAGTCGGAACAAAGTTCCTGATAGGGAGGCGATGACTTCACCCGTAAGCATAGCCGATGTTCCCATAGGGGGAACATCGGGTTTGCTTAGCCCAAACTTCTGGATGGAACGGTTGTAAGGGAAAGGTTACCTACACTTTCAACTTGAAAGAGTTCTCGATGCTGGTGACTTCGGCCTGGAAAGCCTTGTCAACCTTCAGGCGTTCCTCAATAGCGTTGCAACTATGGAGCACCGTAGAGTGGTCACGGCCGCCAATAAGCTGGCCAATGCGTGAAGCAGGCATCTTGGTGTATTTCTGTGCCAAGTACATCGACACCTGACGCACCAAAACGTAATTGCGCTTGCGGCTCTTACTGAACACCTGCTGCTGGGCAACGCCGAAATGACCGCATACCTTATCCAAAATGTCGTCCACCGTCAGGGGGTGATTGTCAACCTTGACGGCACGCTTGATGATGCGTTCAGCCAACCGCATGTCGATGTTACTGTTGTAGACGATAGAGTAAGCCATCAGCGAGTTGACCACACCCTCCAAATCGCGCACGGAACCATTGGCCGTCTCGGCAATGAACTGGATGACATCGGCGGGAATCTTCAGACCGTCACGACGGCACTTAGATGTCAGTATGTCGATGCACAGCTGTACATTGGGCTTTTCCAACTCTGCGATAAGACCGCAGGAGAAACGGGTCAACAGGCGGTCCTTCACACCGTCGAGGTCTACCGGCGGACGGTCGCTGGCCAGGATAATCTGCTTGCCAAGACGGAACAGGTGGTCGAATATGTGGAAGAACGTGTCGAGCGTCCTCGGCGATGTGGCCCACTCCTGTATGTCGTCAACTATCAGCACGTCGATGGTCTGATAGAAGTTAATGAAGTCGTTGGTGGTGTTGCGGCGCACGGAATCGGTAAACTGCACCTGGAAGAGACGCGCCGACACATAGAGCACACGCTTTTGGGGATACATCTCCTTACATCGCACACCGATGGCATTGATGAGATGAGTCTTGCCACAGCCCGACGGGCCGAAGATGAAGAAGGGGTTGAACGTCGACTTGCCCGGATGCTCGGCAATGGAGAGGCCTACCGTGCGCGGCAGTTTGTTGCTATCGCCCTCGATGAACGACTGGAATGTCTTATGGATATCCAACTGAGGGTCGAGGTCCTGCAGGGCGGCATCGAGCACCGTGGGTCCCTGGTTGGCACGCTCAGTAGCCCTCGGAGCCTCAATCTCGGCAGGCTGCTCGCCCTCAACGTCCTGCGTCAGCTTATGAGTCTTGTCGGTAACGATTCTGTAAGTCAGCCTGACGCTGGTACCGAAGCAACGTGTCAGTACCTTGCTCAACAGTCCCACGTAGTACTGCTCCAAGTATTCGTAGACATACGGACTCGGAACCTGCACTAACAGTGTGTGGTCGCTCTCCGAGTAAGACTCGAAGACGATGGGCGCGAACCACGTTTTGTATTGCTGCTCGGTGACGTTCTGCTTTATCAGTTGGAGGCAGTTGTCCCAAAGCGCCTTATGACTGTTTTGCATCTGGCGATTTCTATTTATTCATTATGTTACAAGATTCCGTTCGACCTAAGGCCGCCTGCACTTGTGGTTTTCTCATTTCGGATGCAAAGTTCGCTCTTTTTTTCGAATTATGCAAATCCGAATTATTTCCACACCGAAACGTTTCTCACGTAACGTTCTTGATTTACGACACTTAGAATGTTTCACGTTATTTCAGCACGGCGTGCTATTGCAGAAATCGAACCTCCTATCTCTCAGCCTCTTACGGATTCATCAATCGGCGTTCCCGACATTTTTTTATTTAGACAAAATAAAATTACTTGTCTTTTTTGCCGAAAACCGAGAAATGAACATATCGTTTCGGATGGCTCTTGAGGTCTATCATCAGCGAGTCGGCATGTGCCATCGTTGAGTTTAAATTATTATACAACTCAGCATCGCGCATCAACAGTCCGAGGGTACCCTCATTGCTGTTCAACTTGGCTGTCATCTGCTCCACATTGCGTAGGGTCTGGTCAACCTTAGCCATCGTGGAAGCCAGGTCGATCGTATTGAGGCTGTGTGTCAGCGTATCGGCATTGGCCATCACGCCGTCAGCCTTACTCATAATGGCGGGCAACTGGCGATTCAGGCTGACAGTAAGTTTATTCAGCTCTCCGGCTGTAGTGGTCAGTCCTGCCGTGATGTCCTCCACATTGTGCAGCGAACGGCTCAGGGTGGGGTCGGCCAACAGGGCATTGACGCTGGCCAAGATAGAGTCGAGCTTGGGCAACATCTTCTCAATCTGTGGCACCATGCCGGTAGCTTTGCTCATCAGTCCCGACTGCATACCACCAACAATGGTGTCGCCTACGGCTAACCTTGCAGCAGTAACATCGCCCAACTTCAGTTCAAGCTTCACATTTCCAAGCAGGTCGCTGACAATCTCAGCCCGTGTACCTTGAGGCAAGGTCAACTGCTCGTCAAGCCCGACAGCAGCCACAATCTTATCAGGATGGGTATAGTCACAGTCGATAGATGTCACCGTTCCCACCTTCACGCCATTGACGTAGACGGGACTTGAAGCCGACAAGCCTGTGACATTGTCGAACACCACCACGTATGTGTTGCCTTTCGAGAATATGCTGAGTCCCTTGAGGAACTTCATACCGAAAAACAATATTACCAAACCAAAGATGGCCACCAAGGCTATCTGTACTTCCTTTGTAAAGAATTTCATATCGCTATTTCTTTATTTCTTCTTCTTTCCTTTTGTCTTTCTGCGTGCTTCGTTCACATCGACCTTCACACCATCTTGGAAAGCTATGATGAAGGCCTGAGGGAACTTGCTGAGCAAGCTCTTGCGCAGCTGGTAGATCTGCTGATAGTCGGTCGAAGCACCGACAGTATACTTATACATATTGCCCTCCTTGTAGAAGTCGGCATCAGTCCTGCCTTTCAGCAGCGGGCTGTTCTTCTTGAGTTTACCGGCATTGGCCAATATCTGCACCTTAAACACCGGCTGGGAGTTGTCATTGGGAGCAGGATTAGCCATGAGGGAAGAGACGTTCTGCATTGCTGGAGCCTCTGTAGCCTCAGCCGGTTCCGGCTCCGACACCAGCTGTGGAGGTTCCACTTCCTCCTGTTTCAGCGGTTTATAAGTTGCCGATGTTCCGGGTGCCACCTTATTTTTATATGCCACGAAGGCCTTGTAGAAACCACGTGAATACTGCGCCACAGCACGATCGCTGTTCAGAAACTGCTCCTCGTCGGACGTAGAGATGAAGCCTAACTCCATCAGGCAGGCTGGCATCGAGGCGTTACGCAGCACACATAGGTTGTCCTGATAGACTCCTCCGTTCTTACGTCCCGTCTCGGCACAGACGTTCTTCTGCATGAACTTGGCTAACGAGATGCTGTTCTCCATGTTCTTATCCTGTATCAGTTCGAAAAGGATGTTGCTCTCCGGCGAGTTAGGGTCATAACCCTCGTAATGCTGCTGATAGTCCTTCTCGTAGAGGATGACGGCGTTCTCGCGCTTGGCCACTTCCAGGTTCTCGATGAACCCCTGCTTGTTGCCATCGCGGCGGCTGCGGCCTAACGTGTAGGTCTGGTAGCCACGTCCGGTATGCCCTTTGGGCAGGGCATTAATATGAACAGAGACAAAGAGGTCGGCCTTGGCCTTGTTGGCAATATCGGCACGCTGCCACAGTTCTACGAAACGGTCGGTCTTGCGGGTATAGACGACCTGTACGTCAGGACAATTTTGCTCAATAATTCGCCCGAAGGCCAACGCATAACGAAGAGTCAGCGTCTTTTCCTTCGACATCTTTCCAACAGCCCCAGCGTCCCTACCGCCATGACCGGCATCGATACAGAGTGTAAAACGCTTCGTTGCACCATCCATTGACAGCACAAAGAGCAAGAGCATCCCGAGAGCAAAAACAATTCTTCTATGTAACATCCGTGCAAAGGTACTGCTTTTCTGTTAAAAGACGTGTAAAAGTCAGTCAGTTTTATCATTTATTAAGTGTAACTCCACCCCGGCACCCTCGCAGTCGGCCCCCATCGGAGGTGTCACTTTGGTAAGCCACAAGTCAATGGACGTGATTTGAGGGAAGTCGCGCAACAGGGTTTTCACAATGCGGCCGGCAACGTGCTCTAACAGCTGGGATGGCTGTGTCATCTCACAACAGACCGTTTTGTAGACGGCAGAGTAGTCGAGAGTATCGGCCACGTTATCGCTCTGCATGGCAGCCTCGAAGGGATAGCCGACACGCAGGGTGACGACAAAGTCGCCACCAACCGAGCGTTCCTGCGGCAGCACCCCGTGGAAGGCTCTAAACCTCAGCTTCTCTATCCGTATGTATGTCTGAGTCTTCATCGTCAGGTTCCGTTATGTCGGCAACTCCGCCGGCATACTTTTTCAGGGCACGCTCCACACCAATCTTCCACGTGTTGATGCTCTCATTCTGCAACTGCAGCGAGGCCACCAACTTGATGACATGGTCGATAGGCATACGGTACCGCAACACGCCGCTGATGAGTTTGGCGTAGTTCCAGTATTCGGGATTAAACTTCTCGCTGAGCCCCTCAACAGTGGTCTTGTAGCCACGCTTATTCTCAAACTGGAAGTCGTAACGCTTCGTACCGTCAGGATTCACCTGCTTTAGTATCTTGCCGTGGGTGACGGTCTTGGGCAGCACGATACCCTCCTCATCGTCCTGTAGACCGGTGAAGATTTCGTAGGGATAGCCATCGAGCAACCCCACGAATGCTACCCATTTCTCCTTGTTATTCTGGAAGCGCACCACGTCGCACTCCAGCGTTTGCGGACGCACCTCGGTCACTTCGGGGGGACGGCCTGCCAATGCGCAGCCAATTGCCTGTGCCGACAGCGTCAGCAACAGCTGGGCATCCTCGTTGCCAAGTGCCTGCACACAGCGTTTTAGCAGCCCAGCGACAGTATCCTCTGTGACGGGGTTGCACCCCTTCTGGCTGATGCGAGCCAAGGAACGGGCCACCTGAGCCAGCACCACCTCCAATCCTTTCAAGTTCTGTTCCTGTGTCATAATTTGTACAGTCATGTTGATAATTTGGTGCAAAGATACAAAATAAATGATAATCTACAACGGAAAATTGATTTTTATTTCGTAATTTTGCAAACAAATTGCGTGATTATGAAGAACATTCTGATGACCATGAGTGCGCTGTTGGCCCAACAGGCACAGGCAACCGGCGAAACCCAAAAGGCTACGCCGGAGCGCCCAAACATCATTTTTATTCTGGCCGATGACATGGGTTACGGCGATCTGGCCTGCTATGGCAACAAGTATATCAAAACGCCCAATATCGACCGGCTGGCAGCTACCGGCACCAGTTTCACCCAAGCATACGCCGGCAGCGGCATCAGCTCACCCTCGCGCTGTTCGCTGATGACTGGCAAGCACTCGGGAAACACACGCATCCGTGACAACCAATGCTACGCCGGAGGACTGACGGGACTGAAAATATCACCGAAGGGCGACACCACGATTGTGCGACGAGCCAACCTACAGCCAGAAGATGTCACCTTGGGCACCGTCATGAAGGCTGCTGGCTACCGCACCTGTCTGGTCAACAAATGGCACCTTGACGGATACGATCCACAGGCGGCCCCCAACCACCGCGGATTCGACGAGTTCTACGGCTGGACCATAGCCACCGTACACTCCAACTCACCCTACTACTACCCCTACTACCGGCTGCACGGCGACAGTCTAATCAACATCAAGGAGAACGAGCACGATGCCCATGCGCGTCACAACACCGAAATATCCACCGATGATGCCATCGCCTTCATCCACCGTAACAAAGAAAGGCCCTTCTTCCTGTTCCTGGGCTACGATGCACCCCACGAGCCATACAACATCGACGACACGTCATGGTACAACGAGAAGGGCGAGTGGTCAATGAACACCAAGCGCTACGCGGCACTCGTCACCCACATGGACTACAACATCGGCCGACTGCTCGGCACCCTCGAGAACTTGGGACTGCGGGAAAACACCCTCGTCATTTTCGCCTCCGACAACGGGGCCGCCGTCATGGCGCCCATCGAGGAACTGAACTGCGGTGCAGGCCTGAAAGGTCGCAAGGGTCAGCTATATGAGGGAGGCATCCGTGTGCCCCTCATCGTCAACCAGCCCGGCCATGTGCCTGCCCGGCAAATCCAAAACCTGGTATATTTCCCCGACTTCATGCCCACCCTGGCCCGTTTGGCGGGCAGCAGCAGTGCCGTTCCCGACGACACCAACGGTATGGATATCTCGCCGCTATTCTATGGCGAAGACATCGATACCGACAGCCGCCCCCTCTACTGGGAGTTTCCCGGCAAGCAGCGCGCCATCCGCCATGCAGGATGGAAATGTGTCACGGTAAAGAAGGGTGCTCCCTTGGAGCTATACCGTATCAAGGACGACCCCTACGAACAACACAATCTGGCCAATGACTACCCGCAGTTAGTCCAGCAGCTCGACAGCCTTGGCCGCACCATGCGCACATCAACTCCGAATTATCCTATCGAAGGTGAAAAAGAACAATAATAGAAAAAGTTAAAGGAAAGAAAATATGAAGAATCTGAACACCCGCCGCAGCATCCGTAAATATGCTGACAAACCTGTCAGCGATGAATTGCTGAACCGCCTCATGACCGAGGCCGCACGTACCCAGACAATGGGCAACCTACAACTCTACTCCGTTATCGTCACTCGTTCAACGGAAATGAAAGAGAAATTGTCGCCCGCCCATTTTAACCAGCCAATGGTGAAAGAGGCACCTGCCGTGCTCACCATCTGCGCCGACTTCAACCGCACCAGCTTCTGGGCCCGCTGCCGCAAGGCAGAACCTGGCTATGACAATTTTCTGTCGTTCATCAATGCATCTACCGATGCTTTGCTCTATACACAGACCCTCTGCAATCTCATGGATGAAGAGGGACTCGGTTACTGCTACTTAGGCACCACCGTTTACCAGCCGCAGCAGATTATCGATGCACTGCACTTGCCAAAGCTCGTGATGCCCGTCGCCACGCTTACTGTGGGTTGGCCAGCCGAAGAGCCTTCCCTCTCCGACCGCCTGCCACTGGAGAGTTTCGTTCACCAAGAGCGCTACAACGACTACATGGCTATGGATATCGACACCTATTATTATAATAAAGAGCACCTGTCTGAGAACCAGCACTTCGTCCGCATCAACCACAAGGAGACGCTGGCACAGGTTTTCACAGACATACGCTACACTCGCAAAGACAATGAAGCCTTGTCGAGAGAACTCATACAAGTGCTCGTTCGACAAGGCTTCCTGCCCCACACAGTACTAAGATCCTCTCTATTCTGACATATTCTTGATGTACGGCAGCTCCACCAAGTGGTCGAAGCCGTAGAAACTGCGGGCATTTTCGCCTAAGAAGAGGCGTTTCTCCTCGTCAGACAGTTCGTTGCTCTTCACAACGAAATCATAGCTCATGCGATAGGTGATGGCGGTGATAGTGCGCGGATAGTCCGAACCCCACATCAGCTTCCCGGCACCCACCGTATCAATAGCCTGACGAATGACCCGGATGGCTGAGGGGAAGGGATAGAACTCGGAGTTGTAGAGCCACGTGATGCCTCCGCTCTCCAAATAGACGTTCTCGTTGCGGCAAAGCAGCAATTGCTCTTCCCACCCTTTTGCCACAGGCATGCCGAAATGGCCAATGGCTATCTTCAGGTGCGGACACTCCTGGATAACCTCACGCAGTTCGCCGACCTGCATGTCGCCGTCGCTGAGTGTCACCGACAGCAATGCTCCACAATCCTCCATGAGGTGGAACATACGCATCATCTCGTCATTGTTCAGCATTACCCGTTGCGTATTGGTGATAAGCCGGTGACCAGGAATAGCCATACCCTTGAACCCTTTGTTCAACAGCAAGTCCTCAGCCTCACGGAAGAAGCCAGGACGCAGATAGTCGGCCATGCCGAACACGAAGAAGCGGTCGGGATATTGCTCACGCACCTGCATCAGATATTCGTTCTGCAGCCCGTCGATGAACTCCTGAACGACAACTGCCGCACTGACCTGTGCATAGTCCATGTTCGACAGGAACACCTCAGCCGTGTTGTGACCGTCAATCATAAACGGGGGCAGCATCTGCACCTCCTCACCAAGAAACATGGAGCGACCGTTGGGCAGCGGCGAAATCTCAAGTCCGTTCCACGAGGTTTCTTGCCTGTACCACAAATGGGAATGGGCATCAATGATGTATCTTTCCATAGCATGAGTTCTCTATGTTATAATCTTCCGTCAATGATATCGCGGGGCAGTACGCTCTTTACATCGTAAATGACGCCACCTTCCTTCACCAATTAAGTGGAGCTGGAGGGAGTCGAACCCTCGTCCGCACAAGGAAACCATACGCTTTCTACACGCTTATCTTGGCCTTCGTTTTCGTGCCGTGACAAGACCCAAGCCACCAACCACGGCCTTATCTCCTAAAGCTTCATCACAGCATCGGAGCCTGCCGTGACTATTCCCGATTTAACCTGCGCCGCTTGATCTCCGGATTCGGAACAACATCCTCGGAGCGACGTCTCGTTCTCCTACCTTGTAAGAGAATTAAGCTCGTAATCTACTGTGCTTCGATTAAGCAGCGAGAGCATACTCATTGTTGCCAATTAAATTTGCGCTGACTCAGATTTAGGAGGGAACCAACGAGCCTCCGCGTGCTTACGTACCATTTCATCTCGCCGTCAAATCCAGTCAACCCCGAGTGAACATGTCACGTTTTTCAGCTGCAAAGATAACACTTTTTTTTGATACAGAAAACAAAAAGCAACAAAATCTTTCAATTTATACGAATAATATGCTCCGATTCCGAAAAAAATGATTACTTTTGCATCATATTAACAGAGACATTCAGAACAAAATTACCAAAATGATATGCGCCTACACACTATCCTGCTGACGCTGACTTGCACGATAGCCACACTCAACGGTGCCCGTACCAACAATATCACCAAAATGGGAATCAGCGTAACCTGGAAAGACGATAGCGGCACCACTCAGTCTACCTCACAGGAATGGCCCTACAAAGTACAGGACATAACCTATGGCATCAAAGACGGTGAATACACCAACGGTTGGCGCATTACTACCCTCGACCAGCCTTCGGTTGACGTCACCCTGACCCCCTGGGTGGATGTCACCGACAAGGAAACGGGTGTCAAGACCCATATCAATTTTTCGCCCTTTAGGTTGGAGTTGTCGTTTACCGAATGAAGAGAGGTAATCACCCCTCAGTTTACCCAAAGTTCCCACGGGGGGAACTCCGGGTTTACCCTAGGGAAACCTCCAGTTTACCCTAGGGAAACCTCTAGTTTACCCTAAGGAAACTCCAAGTTAGCTTATTGCAGGTGTTTAAACTACAGAATTTAGCGAAATAGGGTGTATGGGTGTAACAATGCCTATAAACACAGGATGTCCACCCCTTTTCAAGGGTGCAACGGGTGTAACGAGGATGTAACATTGGATGTCAAGTGGTTCGACCCACACAGGCGTAACACCCTCGTTACACCCGTTACACCTACCAAAACCGGGTGTACGCCCTTTACAGATAGGCATTGTTACACCCGTACACCATAAAAAAGTTATTTCAGAAGAAACCAGTTCAAACGGATTTCACAGATTTACAATTGTGATAAGAATTATTCCCATCCCTTTCGTCGTTTCATTCTTTTTTCGTACCTTTGCCCCCCAAAAGGTAGATTGAACAAATTTTGCGGCTGAAACACAATAAAAGGGCGGCAAATAAGTTATTTATGATATAAGAAGACAATGCAATGATGAAACGACTGGCCTTTATAATGCTATGCCTGCTGCTGTCCACCTCATACGGGTGGGCACAGTCGGGCATGACCGATAACCAGGTGATGGACTACGTGATAGAGCAGAACGCCAAGGGCGTGTCGCGTCAGCAGATTGTGACGCAGCTGATGCAGCGCGGCGTGACGATCGAGCAGATACGGCGCATTCAGAAGAAGTACCAACGGCAGATAAAGAACGGAGCCTTGGGCGCCGACGACATCACAGCCGGTTCGAAGGACGTGAAAACCCGTATGCGCGAGGCCAACGGTGAGAAGCGCCCTGAGCAGGCCGAACGCGAGAAGCGCAACGTGTCGAAGTACCGCACCAAGGACGGCCGCCCCAAGACGAAGAAGAACACCTACGACGAGGAGGACGAGGACTTCACGGAGATGGACGACGCTATGGACTTCATGATGCCCGACTCGCTGAAATACTTCTTGGAGGAGGAAAAGGAGAAAGGCCGCAAGATATTCGGTCATGACGTGTTTAACAACAAAAGCATGACCTTCGAGAGTTCGATGAACCTTGCCACGCCGCAAAACTACCACTTAGGACCTGGCGACGTGGTGAACGTCGACATCTGGGGAGCCTCGCAGGAGAGTGTCACCGAGACCATCTCGCCCGACGGCACCATCACCATCGAGGACGTGGGTGTCATACAGTTAGGCGGACTCACCGTAGCACAGGCCAAGCAACGGCTGCGCCAGGTGATAGGCCCCCGGTATCAGGACTCCAGGATAGAACTGACGTTAGGACAGACGCGCACCATCACCGTCAGCGTGACGGGCGAGGTGAAGATGCCGGGCACCTACACGATGTCGGCCTTTGCTACCGTCTATAATGCCCTCTATATGGCGGGCGGTCCCAACGACATAGGTACGCTGCGCAGCATCAAGGTGTTCCGTGGCGGTCGCCAGATATCGAGCGTCGACGTCTATGCCTTCCTGCTGAACGGACAATTGACCGGCGACGTCCGCTTGCAAGACAACGACATCATCACCGTAGGACCCTACGAGTCGTTGGTGTGCATTGCCGGCAAGGTGAAGCGCCCTATGTACTATGAGATGAAGACGACGGAGAGTGCCGCCACGCTGTTACGCTATGCCGGAGGATTCACGGGCGATGCCTTCACGAAAAGCATCCGCGTACACCGCAAGGCGGGTCAGCAGTACTCGGTGTTCAACGTCGGCGAGTTCGACACCAACGACTTCCGCCTGATGGACGAGGACTCCATCACCGTGGATTCCACCATTGTGCGCTATCAAAATATGGTGCAGGTCATTGGCGCCGTGTTCCGTCCGGGCATGTACCAAGTGGGCGGCCAAATCAACTCGGTGAAAGCCCTGATTGAGGCAGCCGGAGGACTGACCGAGGAAGCCATCGGCCAGCATGGCGTGATGCACCGCACCAAGGCCGACCGATCGCTCGAGGTGATGAGCATCGACATCAACGGCATCCTGGAAGGTACGGTGCCTGACGTTCCCATCAAGAACGAGGACGTGCTCTACATTGCCAGCTACGAGGAGCAGGAGCAGGACAAGACCATCACCATACATGGTGAAGTGGCCTACCCCGGCACCTATAAGTATGCCGCCAACCAGACGGTGGAGGACGCCATACTGCAAGCCGGCGGACTGACCAACGCGGCCTCGCTGGCCAAGGTCGATGTGGCCCGCCGTATCATTGCCCCTGAAGCCACGGAAGCCAGCGACACGCTGGCCTTCACCTACAGCTTCAGAATTGACAAGGACTACAAAATAGACGAGGCCAACGACTTCCGACTGCAGCCCTACGACGAAATCTACGTGCGCCGCAGCCCGAAGTACAACGAACAGCAGAACGTTACGGTAGAGGGCGAGGTACAGTTCAAGGGCAACTACACGCTAACCAACAGCCGCCAGCGACTGAGCGAAATCATCAAGCAGGCAGGCGGACTGACTCAGCGTGCCTACCCAGAAGGGGCGAAGCTGATGCGCCAGATGACGCAGGAGGAGCGCGAACAGATGGAGACCATGCTGCGCACAGCACAGCGCAACTCGGGCAACGACTCCATAGACGTGAAGAAACTGCTGACGATGACCACCTTTCCCGTAGCCATCGAATTAGACAAGGCACTGGCCAACCCCGGCAGCGATGATGACCCGTTCCTGCGTGAGGGCGACCGCATCGTGGTGCCCCGCTATACCAGTACGGTGACCATCAACGGCGAGGTGCTCTACCCCAACACCGTACGCTATAAGGCCGGCGAGAAGGCCGACTACTATCTGGACTTGGCGGGTGGTGTCAGTTCCACGGGTAAGCGCAGCCAGACCATCATCATCTACATGAACGGCATGGTGGCCAAGGCCGACCGTAAGCACCGCCCCGCCCCCGGCTGCCAGATTGTGGTGCCCACGAAAGCCCGTAAGCGCGGCCTCGGCCTGACCGAGTGGCTGTCGATAGGCACGTCGACGGCATCCATCGCCACGATGATTGCCACGATTGCGAACCTGATTAAGTAGCGGGCTTCGCCCTAATGAACAATGAACAAAGTAAAGGTCATTTTGCATCCAAAGAACACTCGAAATAAGATGTTACGCAACAACATTCTGATTTCGGGTGTCATCAAGTGCATAGGGCTTTTAACCTCACTACTTATTGTGCCAACGACTCTCAACTATTTGGACAATGAACAATATGGTATTTGGATGACCATTTCGTCTATCCTTATGTGGTTCTCCTACTTTGATGTTGGTCTTGGTAATGGCATGAGGAACTATCTGGCACAATCATTCTCCAAAGGCGACTATGAACAAGGACGTGTCTACCTGACTACCACACTTGCCATGTTGACAGCCATCGCAGTCCTGCTTATTCTTATCAGCACGGTTTGCATTTTGGCATTGGACCTGAATCGTCTTTTCAACACAACAGCCGTAGACAGCAGTATGCTAACCATTTCGCTGCTCTATGCCACGCTGTTGACGCTGGTTCTTTTCGTGGTTAAGAATATCGGATTAGTTTATGTTGCCATGCAAAAATATGCTGTCAACGACCTACTCATTGTCAGCAGCAACGTAATAGCCCTCCTCATAGTATATATTATTACCAAAACAACATCCACCAACCTGTTCTATATTGTCCTGACATTCACGACCACGCCTGTTGTCGTCTTTTTCCTTTCTACCATCCCACTATTCAAGAAGCATCCAGAACTTCGCCCCACACGTGACAGCATAGACATTGCCTTCGGTAAACAGATATTAAGCAAGGGGGTAGGATTCTTCTTTATTCAGATTACTTCCTGTCTCGTCATCTTCGGTAGTGCCAATATCTTCATTGCCCAGGCTGCAGGGCAGGAAGCCGTTACCACTTATAACATTGCCTACAAATTCTTCAATCTGATTGTTATTGCATACACTATTGTCATTGCCCCTATGTGGAACGCCTATACAGACGCATACGTCAAGAAGGAATTTGACTGGATCAGATTGTCGCTCCGCAGGACACTGACCATCTGGATTCTGACACTTGTGGCTGGCCTAATGATGCTATGCGTGTCGCCCTACTTTTACAGACTATGGGTAGGCGAAACGGTCAACGTCCCAATGAGAGTATCATGTTGTGTCTTTCTATACGTCTCATTCTTCAACTTCAACAATTGTGTAACTGCCTTAATTAATGGGGTTAACAAAATCTATGTTCAGATTATCACCTCCATACTTTTCACCTTATTATATATATTGTCGGCCTACTGCTGGGGTATCCGGCACGGCATTGAAGGCATTGTAATCTGCATGGTAACAAGTTATGCAGTTATGGGTGCCATCCACTTCTATCAATGCCAGCTCATTGTCAGGCAGAAAGCGACAGGCATCTGGAACAAGTAGACTCGAATCATGAGCAACAAGATAAGTGTCATAACGGTTGTCTTCAATGATAAGGCCCATATTAGGCAAACGATGGAGAGCTACTTCTCACAAACCTGGGAAGAGAAGGAGTACATCGTCATCGACGGGGGCAGCACAGATGGTACGGCAGACATCATCAAGGGATATGGCGACAGGCTGGCATTCTGGTGTTCAGAACCCGACGGAGGCATCTATGATGCGATGAACAAAGGCATCAGCCATGCATCTGGTGATTGGATTAATTTCTTGAACAGTGGCGATGTGTTTGTAGACGAGCAGGTGCTGCAACGTTGCATGGAGCTCAGCAAAGGCATAGAGGCTGATATCCTTTACGGAGATTCGCAAGAACGCTGCAACGGTAGATCCCGGCATATTGAGGCTTATGCCAACCCGGGCATCATGGAGTTGGTGCCTGCCTACAGACATGGGGCTTCGTTCGTAAAGGCCGATGTACACAAAGCCAACACCTTCGACCTCGGCAAGCGCGACCAGCTGGGCTATGCCCTCGACTGGGAACAGATACACCGTCTCTACAAACAGGGCTTCAGGT
Source organism: uncultured Prevotellaceae bacterium (assembly GCA_947168395.1). Taxonomy (GTDB): domain Bacteria; phylum Bacteroidota; class Bacteroidia; order Bacteroidales; family Bacteroidaceae; genus Prevotella. The sequence continues at coordinate 201,817 of CAMVLT010000001.1, forward strand.
TCCGTAAACTGGACCTTGAGATACAGTCGTACCAAAAGGAGGGAGTCTCCGACAATTACATCCGCAGCTATTGGTACAATTACATCATTACCTCTGACGGACGGTTCAATCTGAGGAAATTCCTACATTTCCTCAGAATCACCTCTCAAACATCTATCAAACGGCTTATTCATTAACACATTACATATAAGAATTATGAAGAAGATTATAACACTTTGTTTATTGACAGTGATAGGTGATTCTGTCAAGGCTGGAGTACAGGAGATCAACTCCTATTATTCTTATGACTTTGTTGTCGACCACATGTGTTATATGGTTACCAATAATCAGGAACTCACTGTGGAATTTGCAACAGTTGAATATTCCAAGTATGATGCCAATGAGAGAGTATGGGCATACGAAGGAGACATTGTAATCCCAGAAAAAGTAAGCTATCTCGGCTATGAATTTACTGTTACGTCCTTAGGGGATAATTGCTGTGAAGGCCATCCATGCTCACAAATCAGCATTCCTGGAACTGTCAAGACAATTGGCGATAGAAGTTTTGCATCTTGTCAGAATCTGGCAACGGTCAATATTGCTAACGGAGTAGAATCTATTGGCGAATATGCATTTGAAGGATGCACCAGTCTGAAATCCATAGAATTGCCTGAATCCATAGAGAAATTGGATGATTCTTGTTTCCGCCGAACGTCTTTGGCAGCATTCGTTTGTCCCCCAAACCTTAAGACCATAGGTGTCGCGTGTTTCCGTGAGTGTTCAGAACTTCAAAGAGTGGTATTTAATGACAACCTAAGGTCTATAGACGACCATGCCTTTCAGATGTGTAATCTGAAGGAGCTGGACCTGCCTGAAAACTTAACGAAGATTGGACTTTTCGCTTTTGGCAATAATCCGTTAAAGACCGTCACTATTCCCCAAGGCGTTGCCTCCATCCGGTGTTTTCCGTATTGTGCGGAATTAGAGGAAATCATCCTGCCTGATAGCCTCGAGACTGTTGACAATTTCATAGGATGTTCTAATTTGAGAAAGGTAGATTTCAGAAAATGTCGCTGGCTGACAGATATAGTCCTCAATGGAAGTGACGTAAAGTCTGTTGTGTTTCCCGACTCTCTTCTTCACTGGGTACAGGATTGGGGCAGGGTAGGCCCAATATCGGGCACGGAAAGGATTGAATGGGGGGGTAAAGTCAAAATCGGCTCCTACTCTTTTTCTAATCTTCAATTGGATACGCTTGTGTTAACCGAAGCAGTATCACAGATTGAAAAGTGGGCTTTTAGAGCCAGCTCTATAAAGGACATGTATGTAAAATGCTCCGAACCAATAACGGTTGATGAAGAAAGTGCCTTTACTGAGTTTACCTATTTGACATGTGTCCTGCATGTTCCTCAAGGCACAAAAGATGCCTACAGTAATGCGAATGTGTGGCGAAAATTCTCAAATATCGTAGATGACCTTCCCGTTCCAACTACGACATCGGTTAAGAATGTTAAAACAGAGTCAAGACCTCATACGGTATATGACCTGAACGGTTTCTCGGTGAAACAACTTTCCAAAGGCAAAATATACATCAGTAACGGAAAGAAAATAATATATTAAGACAAGAGTGAAGTCATAAATATGGAAGAAAACAAGAAGAAAAGTCACGAGATTGACATCATCGGCATCGCGAAGCGTGTGCTTATTGAGTGGAAACTGCTGCTGAAGTTTGTGGGTGTTGCTGCAGTACTGGGGGTGATTATCGCCCTGAACACACCCAAGGCATACACGACGAGCGTCGTTCTGGCTCCGGAGGTTTCGGGGGCAGGCGGCATGCTCGACAACCTTAGCGATTTGGCCTCGATGGTAGGTGTGAATATCGGTTCCAACAGTTCGAGTATTGATGCCATCTACCCCGAGATATATCCTGATGTCATCTCTTCATCGCGCTTCATCATCAACTTGTTTGATGTGAAAGTACGATTGAAGGACAAGAGCGAGAAGACGTTCTATGACCACATAACGAAGGATGAGAAGGTTCCGTTCTGGTCGTGGCCGAAGATATGGCTTACCCAGCTGTTAGAAGACAAGCAGAAGTCGAATATGAAAGAAATAGACCCCTTCTGTCTGACCAAGGAACAGTCAGCCGTATGCAAGCTTTTCCGTTCGCGAGTTTCCTGTATCGTTGACAAGAAGACAAGTGTAGTCTCTATCTCGTTTGAGGATAACGACCCTGTAACATCTGCCATTATGGCCGATACTATCCTATCACGTCTTCAACAGTACATCATCCAGTACAGGACAAAGAAGTCGCGCATTGATGTGGAGTATTATGAGAAGTTATTCAACAAGGCAAAAAGGGATTACGAGGATGCCCGGCGCAAGTATGCCAGTACTGCCGACGCAAATACTCACGTGGTCATGGTATCATCGCAATCAAAACTGGATGATTTGGAGAATGACATGCAGCTAAAGTATAACGTTTATCAGCACATGACCCAGCAACTCAACGTTGCCAATGCCAAACTTCAGGAGAACACGCCAGCATTCACGGTCATAGAGGAAGCCAGCGTACCATTAGAGGCCTCCAGTTTCCCACGATCATTCATGGTGATTGGCTACATGCTTCTGGGAGGCATCTTCTGTGCCCTTTGGATTATGTATCTCAGAGAACCAGTAAGAAAACTGTTGCGTAAACGTAAGAAATGATTTACACCATCCCATATCTGTTACTCCTGCTGTTTTTCTTCGGTCTGGCATTGTACTATGAGCAGGCAAAGGACACAGAAACCCGCAATAATATCAGCTATGGCTGTCTGGCAGTGATGCTGGTATTCTTCGGGTTCAGGGGTTTCATATTTGACGATTGGCAGATTTACTATTCGCTCTTTCAGGATTGCTCGTTCGAGAATGTGTGGTTTAACGTCTATACCTACAAAAACGCCCACTGGACCTGCGAGCCAGGCTTTACATTACTGATGGCCACCTGCAAGAGCCTGATTGACAGCTATTATTTCTTTAATTTCGTTTGTACGGTGATTGTCACCGCCCTGCTGTTTAACTTCTTCCGGCAGCAAAAATTCGACAACCTGCCCTTTGCACTTATCCTCTATCTCTGCTTCGGAGGCATCATCATGAGTACCAATCTGATGCGCAACACCATTGCCATCATGGTATTCATCAATGCCATCAAATATATCGACGAGCGCAAGCCCATCCCCTTCTTCCTGCTATGCATCGTGGCTATCAGCTTCCACCTGTCGGCCCTAATGTACCTGCCTACCTACTTCTTCCTGCATAGACGCATCAACAAATGGGTTTTCGTAGGTATCTTCCTCATAGGCAACTTCATCTTCCTCACCCACACTTCCATCTTCCTGAAAGTGATGTCCGTCTTCATTGGAACTGACAGTGGACGATTGTCGGACATGCTTGAAGACTACACGTCTGGCACGATGGATCAGGCTACCGGTATTTCTATTGGATACTTGGAGCGTCTGTTCTCCAGTTTCCTCATTTTCTGTTACTACAACCGTTTGGTGGAAGTCAGGAAGAACAATGCCATCTTCATCAATTCTTTCATCCTCTACTTCGTGCTGACGTTCTATTTCAGCGAATTTAAGGAGGCCAGTCTGCGCATGTCCTATCTGTTCATCTTCGCTTATTGGATATTATGGAGAGACTTGGTTTATTGTTACTCCATAGAGAACAATCGCAGACTCTTTGCCGGTTTTCTTTTCCTCTATTGTATGCTGAAGATGGTTGGTCATACGGATATTGTGACGAGTGAATACGACAACGTGCTGTTCGGAGCTAAATCATACGAGGAACGACTCTATATACACAATCGCTTCGGTGAACAAGAATAAGAACATTTCATAAAACAAATAAGGCAATGAATATCCGCTACGAAATCTGGTCAATGAAAGAAGGGGGACGGCAGCTGCTCACCGACATGGTGATGTGGTCACACCTGCACTGGGTCAGGATTCTCTTCATGCGACTTTTTTCAGGACATTTCGGTAATAAATCTTCAGTTCTCCGTCATGTGGAGTTGTGGAATCCAAAGAATATCTTCATCGGCAACCATGTTATTATTAACCAGCGGGTTTTTCTTGACGGCCGAGGTGCAACGTTAACCATTGGAGACAATGTTGACATAGCCCAAGAGGCTATGGTATGGACGTTGGAACACGACGTGACATCACCGTCACATCAGACAACAGCGGCTCCAGTGGTCATCGAAGATTATGTATGGGTGGGATGCCGTGCGCAGATTCTTCCTGGGATCAAGATTGGCAGAGGCGCCGTGATAGCTGCCGGTGCAGTTGTAACTAAAGATGTGCCCGCCAATGAGATATGGGGAGGAGTGCCCGCCAAACGGATAGGTCACCGAAATAATCCTTTGACATACAATCTTAGTTACAGACCTTGGTTCAGATAATCAGATTCAAAGAAACAGAGTGTATGAAAGTATTATATTTCACTAACGCCCCATTCTCGGATTTAGAGATTTCGTATGTTGCCGAGCTTGAAAAGCTTGTCGATGTTAAGGTTCTGATGATGATTCTACCCAAGACAAAAAAGTCAGGAGCAATAAGCCTGGACAGCCAGGCTGAAGAATTAGGAGTGATACCGGCAGCAGTATATCCTGGTATGGAAAAATATGCCAATATGATAACACTTGACCGTTGGGCCATCGTGAACAATCCCATAGGGTCCAATTTCAAAACATCTTTGCTACTTTCCAGAAAAGTAGCTAAGGTTGTCAAGGAATTCCAACCTGACATCATACACATTACCATGTACGGCCTCCTGCAAGTATTTCTAAGCTGGCAAATAAATAATGGGCCAAAAAAGATAATCACTATCCATGATGTCGTTCCCCACGACAAATTATCATTTGTCCGACACATGTATGACTGGATTTGCCGCAGACTCACACTCAGGCGTTTCAACAACATACTGTTGCTTTCACGTGTAGATACCCATCTCTTGGAAAAGAGCCTGAACCATAAAACTCATCGGATATTCTACTCAAAGCTCGGCCCCTACACTTACCTAAGGAACTATCCTGTAGGACATAACCCATACGGCAAATATATACTTTTCTTTGGAACCATCCGACCATATAAAGGTGTTGATATCCTGATTAAAGCCTTCAGTAAATCAAACTGCACCAGCCGGGGGGTGAAATTGGTGATAGCAGGAAAAGACATCGACGGAAACGTTCTGCATGATAACCATGAGAGTGATATCATTATTCTTAATAGATATATTGAGAACGGCGAACTGGCTACGCTCATATCCAACAGCCTTTTTGCTGTGCTACCATATAAATCAGCCACACAAAGCGGTGTCACTAAATCAGCTATAGCACTTGACAAGCCCATGATTTGCACTAATGTTGGCAACCTGCCCAATGAGGTCATTGACGGCAGGTACGGAAAGATAGTCAATCATGACGACATCGACTCGCTCTGTGAGGGCATCAACTACATGATAGACAACCCGGAACAGGTAGATGAATTCGCCAAAAACATCCATTCCGAATTCGAAACGGGCAAAAATTCGTGGAAAAAGATTGCGGAAGACATCGTTGCAAATGTTTATTCAACACTATTAAAAGAATAATAATTATGAGTCTGGTTTCTGCTATCATAGTAAGTTACAGAAATGAGGAAATGACATGCAAGTATGTCAACGAGGAACTGACGAAATGCCCCGAGGTTGACCACGTAGTCATCGTGAACAATGCTGCGACTGAGGAGTCAAACGATAAGTTGCTTGTAGGAATCCCCAACGCGGAGATATCCTCGGGTGAAGAGTATCATGGGGCTAAGTGTGTCATCTTGTATAGCAAGGAAAACCAGGGCTTTGCCCGGGGGAACAATCAAGGAGCACTCTTTGTTGACACATTCATTCACTCCAAATACATTCTTTTCTCTAATGACGATGTAATCATCAACGATGCTGACGTCATATCCCGGCTTATCAGCCGAAGGGAAAGTGACCGTACAATAGGGTGTTTTGCCCCAGTCATAAGGAAGCCCGACGGCAGTACCCAAGGGCCATTTGCCTACTGGCCGTTATGGAAACGCTATAGTTTATACACTATCTATCCCATAAGTATGAGATGGGCACGAAAGATTTTAGTAAAAACGAGACGGAAACAATCACGACAAACCGCCAGCGGCTTCTATTACACACTGGTCGGCTGCTTCTTCATGATTGAACTGTCCGACTTCAAGCGTGCAGGCATGATGGACGACAGGACTTTCCTCTATCGCGAAGAGGAAATATTGGCTGAGCGATTGAAGTCCATTGGCAAGCACAGCTATTGCGAAGCATCGGTGAGTGTAGTCCACCTTGGAGGACAAAGCAGCTATAAGGACTCCAGGCGTCATCATAATTTTGTGAATCAGACTGTCCGCGATTCTGACATTATCTATTATCACTATTATATGAAATATCCATTATGGAAAATCCACTTGGCACAAAACATGCAGCGATTGACCTGCAAATTATTAGCGTAACTTATGCAAGTACTTGCTGATAAATCTCCATGCAACGGCTAATCATCTGCGGTTTTCTGAACAACTCGTGATAACGGCTGCGTGCTCCATCGGAAAGGTTGTCATACACAACGCGGTCTTCACAAATCTTACGGATGGCATCAGCCAGTGCCCGGCCATTCTCAGGCTCCACCACCAAGCCCGACACACCGTGGGCGTTGACCCAGGGCACTCCCGAGCCTTCAATGTTGCAACAGACAACGGGCTTGCCGCACGACATGGCCTCAATCTGAACGATAGCAAAGGCCTCTGTTTTCATGATGCTGCTTAGGCAATAGACATCGCAGGCTCCATAATAAGCCGGCAGTTCCTCGTTAGGCACAAAGCCCAGCAACTTCACCCGGCGGCTCAATCCCTCGTCATCTATCTGCTGCTGCAACTCATCGTGAAGTGCACCGATTCCCCCTATCAACACCATATAGCTGTCGTCCAGATACTTGGCAGCCTCTACCAAATACTTGTAGCCCTTGTAATGCACCAACCGTCCCAGCGAGAACACTATCTTATGACCTGGATATAGTGCCTTGATAGCTGTCACTTGCGCATCGTTGGGTTTAACGCCATTAATACCAATAGGCAGATAGGTACACTTGTGCTGTACATCTTTCAGATACGGTGAAGCAGCAATATAGACCGGAGTGGTGCCCACTATTAGGTCAGCTCTATTAATGAGCCACAGCTGCAGGGGCAGATAGAAGTTCAGCAGTTTCTTCTGCTTTACAATATCGCTATGCCAATGGAGCACCACCTTACCCTTATAGCCAGATAGCCTCAGAGCAATTGCAGCCATCGGGTCGGGATGATGGACGTGGATAATATCGTAATTGGAAGCGATACGACGCAAAGTAGAAACCATCTGCGGGGAAATCATCGTCGCATACTTCTTGGCTAACGTCTTGGTACATATAATCTTACAGTCAGACAAAACGGAAATCTGGGCAGAACCCTTTTCGCCGTAGGCACACAACATGTCGCACTGAATGCCCCTGACAGCCAGTCCGGTAAGCAGGTCGTACATCACCTTCTCGACACCGCCCCTGACGGGATAGAATTTCCCTAACTGAAGTATTCTCATTCGGACGCTTGTGAAATCGGCTTGCAAAGGTAATGAAATTTGTTGGCATGGCAAAATATCTCGTCATTTTTTTCACATTTATATACAGTTAAAGAAATAAGAAGTGTAAATGCTTGCTCCATTCAATTTTTTTATGTACCTTTGCAGCCGTTTTGCAGAAACACGTTTTTTCTTAGGAAAATTATGGCTGTTGCTGCAATAAAAGGGCATAAATGCCGTTAATAATATAAAGGTATAAGTAAGATTTCTAAAACAAACAATATGACAGTTCACAGTAGTGGATATATCATTGACGGAATGAACGGATTCGAACGCAACGTCAAGCGCGTTTTCGATTTGTTTGTTTCCATTATGTGTCTGATTATCTTTTCGCCGCTATATTTGTATTGCTATATTGCTATTAAACGTGAACACAACGGGCCTGTCATCTACAAGCAGGAGCGCATAGGCCGATTCGGACGCCCATTCTACATCTACAAATTCCGCAGCATGGTAGTCGATGCCGAGAGCGACGGCGAACCGAAGCTCTGTGAGACTGAGGACAACGACCCACGGCTGACAAAGGTTGGGCGATTCCTGCGGGCACACCATTTGGACGAACTGCCTCAGTTCTGGAATGTCTTCAAGGGCCAGATGTCCTTCGTAGGTCCGCGCCCTGAACGCAAGTTCTTCATCGACCAGATTATTGAGCGGGACAAGCGTTACGAATACCTATACCAGATACGCCCAGGCATCACGTCGATGGCGACGCTCTACAACGGCTATACCGATACCATGGAGAAGATGCTGAAACGGTTGGAGATGGACCTTTATTACTTAGAACATCGCTCCTGGTGGTTAGACTTCAAGATTTTAGGTCTCACCTTTGCAAGAATTGCATTCGGAAAGAAGTTCTGACATTATGAGAAAGCTGCTGTTCACATTCTTCATTCTTCATTCCTCATTCTTCATTTGCCCAACAGTGGCGCAGACCACTGTGACCTACGACCTGACTACCGAAGCCTCGGTAGGTACGGGGGATTACACCGCCTTCCAGATAGCCACCAACCGCCACCATGCGGTAGGCACACGCTCTAACACAGCCTACCTGCGGGGAGCCATCAACGCCGAGCACGCATTCTCAGAGGATTTCACATTGTCGGGCGGTGTCGACGCCATTGGCTCCGTGCATGCCGACCACAAAGCCTACCTACAGCAGTGCTACGTCAACCTCAGCTACCAGTCGTTCTTCATCGAGGCGGGCAGTCGTGAACAAAGCCAAGTGGTGCGCGACAATCTGCTCTCTGCCGGGTCGTTTGTCAAAGGCACCAACGCCAAGCCCATACCCCAGATCCATTTGGGAACCAACGGCTTCTGGACCGTACCCTTTACGAAGCAGTGGCTGCAGGTGAACTTCGACTTCGGTTACGGCAAGTTCATGGACAGTAACTTCCGCGAAAACAGGTATCAGCAAGCCCCAGAGCCGAACATTGGCTACACCACTGGTGCCTATTACCACCAGAAGCACCTCTACCTGCGCAGCAATCCCGAGAAGCCATTGTTCGTCCTCGTCGGTATTGAGCATGCCGCACAGTTTGGCGGCACGAACTACAGCCGTATGTCGGGAACGATGACAGCCAAGAAGAAACCCGCCAACCTGAAGGCTTTTTGGGATATCATACTGCCTATAGGCGACAGCCAGTATTTCGAGAACGAGTCAATGGAGGACTGGGTATACGGCAACCACATAGGCATGATGACCTACCAGTTAGGGTGGAACATCAACCAAGAACACCTGTTGCAGGCATACCTTGACAATCCCTTCGAAGACGGTTCGGGCATCCGCAAGGGTAACGACTGGGACGGACTGTGGGGACTACAGTACACGAGCAAAGTTCGTGGGCGCCAGTATGTAAGGGGAGCCGTGATAGAGTACTTTCAGACAACCAACCAATCGGGGCCGCTCCATTGGGACGGCGGCGACTACCCCGAACCAGTGCGCAGCCAGATAACCGACCTCGTGACAGGTAACGACGACTACTACAACCACCTGTTTTACGACGGATATTCACACTACGGCATGACGCCCGGCAATGCGCTCATCACCTCACCTAATTATAATAAGGACGGCTACACCAGCTACCGCGACAACCGCGTCAAAGCCTGGCACGCAGGCATCAACGGCGAGCTGAGCGAACACCTCTCCTACTTGCTGAAGGGTTCTTACCGCGAAGGATGGGGCACCTATCACAATCCCCTACCCTGCAAGCACCATTCTTTCGACGCCATGCTGCAGGGCATCTACAGCGCCGGTCCCTGGCAGTTCAGTGCTGCCTACGCCTTCGACAAGGGAAACATCTACGGCGACTGCTCAACGTTCAACCTAAAAATCGGATATCATGGCAAGATTCTTTAAACACCTCTTAGCTCTCGCCTCTTACCTCTTACTTCTTACCTCTTCCATCTCTTGCCAGGAAGGGGGCGAAGCGGGTGATTTCTTCGGACAGTGGCGCATGAAGGGGACTGAGGGCAAGTACATCAGTTTCTCGGGTTCCACCACCTGGCTGAAGAGTATGGGTGAAGGCGATGTGTTCGGAAACTTCCAACACGTTGGCGATAGCCTCTTCATACAGTGCTATTCCATCAACGCCACCCCGGGGGACACCGCCATCGTAGAGCAGGCCTTCGGATGGAAGCCCATTAACGACATACGCCTGAAAATCGACGTGCTCGACGGCGACAATCTGGTAGTCAGCAAGGGGGGCCAAACCTGGAGCTTTTATAAGTATTAGGGATTTTCCCCCCTCGGTTTAGGGAAAATCCCTTGCGAAGCTCGGTTTTTTGTTGTTTCTTTGCATCGTGAAATAGAAACAACAAGTCAAACCGATTAAAATATTACGATTATGAAAAAGATGATATTCGCACTGGTAACCATGCTGACCATGACGCTGTCGGCAAGTGCAATGAGCTACGAGCAGGCCCGCAACGAGGCCCTGTTCCTGACCGACAAGATGGCTTACGAGCTGAACCTGACGGACGCCCAGTACGAGGCAGCCTACGAGATAAACCTCGACTACCTGATGGGAGTGACAAGCTACGACGACGTGTTCGGCCTCTACTGGGAGCGCCGCAACCTCGACCTGAGTTACATCCTCTACAGCTGGCAGTGGGATGCCTTCCGTGCCGCTACCTATTTCTACCGTCCACTCTACTGGGAAGCCGGCTACTGGCACTTCGGCATCTACGCCCGCTATCCCCACCGTGACTACTTCTACTTCGGACGGCCCCACTTCTATGCCACTTACCGTGGTGGCCATAGCTGGCACCTGAACGGTGGCCGCAGCTACTATCACGGACGCGACAGCCACTTCCGCCCGGCACTGCCCGCAGGCCGGCAGTATTTCGGAATGCGCAACGGATACGACCGTGGCGACTTCAGAGGTTCACATCGTGGCAGTTCAACCCGCGTCACAGGACGTCAGAACGATAACCGCATGTTCGACTCCGGCAGCCGAAACATGGGACGTGGCAACAACCGCAGCACAAACAGCGGCCGCTTCGGCAACGGAGACATGCAGCGCAACGGCAGCAACATTCAGCGCGGCAGCAGCGAGATGCAGCGTAGCGGTGGAAACTTCCAGCGTGGCGGAAACAGCGAGATGCAGCGCAGCGGCAGCAGCGAGATGCACCGTGGAAACAGCAACGTCCAGCGTGGCGGCAGCAGTGAAATGCAGCGCAGTAGCGGCAGCTTCGGGACAGGCAACAGACCCACACGCTCGTTCGGCAGCCCAAGCAGCAGCTCGTCAAGAAGTACAGGAAGCCACTCTGTCGGCAGCAGCATGGGAAGCCGTCCCTCAGGTGGAGGCAGCCGCTCCTCCGGCGGTGGAAGCAGCCACGGCCACTTCGGCGGTCGCCGCTAAAGCTCCAGGATGCGCACCTCGCAGTTAGCCATGCGCTCCACATCACGCATTTGCTTGCCGTAGTACACAGCTTGTATCGCCTTATTGACGATACCGTGTCCTACGGCAAGCACTGTTTTTCCCTGATAACGGGTACGTACAAAGTCCAAGAAACGCCCTGCCCGGGCCAACAAATCGTCAAGCGTCTCAATGTCGTCGGGCCACACCTCTCCCTTCAAGTCCGGAATATAGCGGCCTGTAAACGATCCCCAGTCGCGTTCGCGCAGCAACGGGGTCGTATCAATCGGCTGCTGAGGCCCAGCCAATATCCGTGCCGTATCAATAGCCCGCTTCAGGTCGCTGGCCACGTAAGCGTCAAAATGGGTACCTGCTAACCGTTCGCGCAACTGCTCGGCCTGTTCTACCCCCACGTCGTTAAGTTGTCCCTGCGTCTGCCCCTGCATCAGCTGCCGGGCATTATCTACGGTCTCGCCATGACGGGTCAAATATAATGTCGTCTTCATCTTCTTATTTTGTTCACGGATAGCCAAACCATTGGCTGAGCTTGCAAAGATATGAACTAATTCTGAAAGCTCCAAATAATTATACGACTATTTGATTCCTGTTTTATGCTTTTTTAGTGACAAAAGTGGTGAGGATTGCAAAATAATTGCTAAATTTGTAGCCGAATTGTGACGGTTATATCGCCTAACCCAACAAAGAACTACTATTATTAATGATATGAGAATACTACAAAGTGCAGTCTTCCGGGCAATATGCGCCATCGTCATCGGCGTGCTGCTCATCAAGTTCCCTGACAACACGGTGAAAGGCATCACCATAGCCATCGGCGTGCTGTTCCTGCTGTCGGGCATCATTTCGTGTGTCACTTACTACATGGCGAAAAGGAACGTCAGCGAGTACAAGATTTACGACAAGGAGGGCAACATCGTGGCTGGCGAGCAGCCGACCTTCCCCATTGTCGGACTGGGCAGCAGCATCTTAGGACTCATCCTGGCACTGTCGCCGACAGCCTTCGTTTCGGCACTGATGTACATCATCGGGGCCATCCTGATACTGGGTGCCATCAACCAGTTCATGGGGCTCATCAACGGACGCCGCTACGGGCACGTCAGCCTGTGGTACTGGGTGATGCCGTCGCTGATACTACTGACGGGGCTGTATGTCATGGTGAAGCCGATGGCCCCGCTGGCAATGGCCATGCTGGTGCTCGGCTGGTGTACCCTGCTCTACGGCGTAGTGGAACTGATCAATGCCTTCAAGTTCTACCGCGACAAGAAGAACTGGCAGCAGTCGCAAGAACAACCGCAGCTCGACTCGTACGAAGAGGTCACAGAGGCCGACGAAAAATAATTGTCAATTATCAATTATCAATTGTCAATTATCAATTACCAACCGTACCTCACACTCCCGTGACGATTCCCTGAATGTAGGTTTTTAGAATGTGGATGCCCGTCTTGTTGTCCGCGCCCCAGGGGATGATGAGGTCGGCAAATTTCTTGGTGGGCTCTATGAATTGCTCGTGCATGGGCTTGAGCACCTTCTCGTAACGGTCGAGCACCATATCGACGGTACGACCACGCTCGACGACGTCGCGGCGGATATTGCGAATCAGTCGCACATCGTCGTCGGTATCAACGAAAATCTTCAGGTCCATCATGTCGCGCAGCTTCTTGTAATGCAGCGCCATGATGCCCTCGATGATGATGACGGGCTTCGGCTCTACGTGGATGGTTTCCTTCTGGCGGTTGCTCTCTATGTACGAATAGGTGGGCTGCTCAACGGCCTCGCCATTCTTCAGCATCTTGATGTGCTCGGTCAGCAGCTTCCAGTCGAAGGCATCGGGATGGTCGAAGTTGATGGCTCGGCGCTCCTCGGGTGTCAAGTTCGTGGTGTCATTATAATACGAATCGAGGGGAATGACCGCCGCACAGTGTGGCGGCAGTGCCTTCGAGATTTTCCTCACGACGGTGGTCTTGCCAGAGCCAGTGCCACCAGCTATTCCAATGATTGTCATAATAGTTTTAGGTATTTAAATACGTTTTGATATACTTCTGACTTCTTTTCCACCGCCATAGGATAAGCTCTCGATGAGGAAGGCATACGGTAGAGACGTAGTTCACGGCCCTCGTGGGCAAAGGCGGAAAACTCGCCTACCCTGGGCTCGCTGATGCGGAATTGGCGGCATGCCACAGTCGTAGCCAACTGACCTGCGGTGACAACCGCTTTGCACTGAGGCAGCCGGGCCAGCAACTGCGCCAAGTCGGTTTCCTCGACTATTTCGAGGTCCTTGTCCGAGGCCGTATTCTTGGTTCGGATAATACGGGTTGCGGTATCAAACAGGGCTATTCCCTTCTCATTCAGGAAAGGTATGAGGGCATCCTGATCGTAGGTCTTCTCCTCCTGCCTTACAAAGTGCGTCTTGTCGCCAAAGAAGCACAGGCCAAAGATGCGCCACATGTCGTTGGTGAAATTTGGGTAGTAAAAGTTAATGCACCATCGCTTTGGCGACGGTGGGAAAGTACCAAGCATCAGCAACTGGGCGTGAGCAGGCAAAAAGGGCTGGAAGGGATGGCTCTCTGTACTCATTTTCACTTTTTATGGCGCGAAGATAACTATATTTTGGTAGAAAACAAAGAAAAAAACCAAAATTATTTCACTATTAGAAAAAAAAGACGTAACTTCGCGCCGAATTAGAACAGACTACCCAAATATGAAGAATTTACTACTTGCGATAACTGCCGTTGCAAGCATGAATATGATGACGGCTGAGGCACAACAGGATGTTCGAATCAAAGATCCGAACATCTTCAACCATTTGGACCTCAGCATTACGGCAGGCACCACGGGCGTAGGCTTTGACCTGGCCGCTCCCATCGGTGATTATGTCAAGCTGCGCACCGGGTTCAGTGCCATGCCGCGATTCGACATGAGCACGACCTACGGTATACAGGTGGGCGACGATGCCACAAAGAGCAAATCGAAATTCGAGACTATTGCTACGAGACTGGAACCCACACTCGGCAAAAAAGTGGAACCGAAAGTCGATGCCATCCGTCAGTTCACCATGTGGAACTGGAACGTGATGGTCGACGTATATCCCTTCAAGCAGAACAAGCACTGGCGGTTCACGGGAGGTTTCTATTTAGGCCCGTCGCAGGTTGCTGAAGCCTACAACACCACTGAAAGCATGCCGACGCTGATGGCTGTGAATCTGTATAACGCCACGTATGACAAACTGCACGGTGTACCTGCAAAAGAGTTGAAGAACGTACAAATCATTGACCTCGGAGACGACCTTAAGGGTTACATGACAGACGGTGAAATGCTCAAAATCATGCAGCAGAAGTTCGACAAATACGGGCGAATGGGTGTCAGGATGGGAACTTATAGCAGAGACATTCTTGACGAACAGGGCAACGTCGTCCACAAGGAAGGAGAAAAATACTTGTTGGAGCCGGACGAAGACTGCATGGTGAAGGCTAATATGCACGTAAACCGCTTCAAGCCCTACGCCGGATTCGGCTACGAGGGCCGTTTGATAAAGGGGGACGACCGCTATCATGTATCATTCGACTGCGGCCTGATGTTTTGGGGCGGCACACCGGAATTGAAGACGCACGACGGCACGGACCTGATTCACGACGTGAGAGACGTTCCTGGAAGAATAGGCAGCAACGTAAGATTCATCGAGAAATTCAAGGCTTTCCCTGTGCTGAACATCCGGCTGACGCGGAAGCTGTTCTAACATTTCCCAATAATTTTACAAAACAGCCATCACGCTGTCACTTTTTGCCATATCTGCCTGTTATACAGCAGATTAAAAGTGACAGTACGCCTCACATACCGTCATACCCCGTCATTACCTCTCACAAAACAGCCACTTTTCGCTCAAAACTCACCGACTTTTAGGACAAAAGTCGGTGAGTTAATAACAATAATTCACTAACTTTCTATGATTCGACAAACAAGTAGCATCACGAAAAAGTGACAGAAAGGTGACAGAAGATGACAGTAAACAGATTTTCAACTAATTGTTTATCAAATAAATATATCCATAAAGTGACAGTGAAGGTACTTTTGAAACATTTTTAAGAGAGATTAATCGCCACAATCACCTCGCCATCACTCGGAGTTTCAGTAGGGTAAACCCTGGGTTTCAGTAGGGTAAACTGGTGGTTTACCCTACTGAAACTCATGCCAGCCCCTAATCGGGGTGACAGCAAAGAAAAACATTTCTATGGAACAACCAACATCCTATAATTGCGTGGATAGCCACTTAATATTAGACTCGGCGGGATTTCTAAGATAAAATACTGACGTTGGGGTTGAGCGTATAAAGGAATGGGGCTAAACCAAACACGTAGCCGACTCCCTCATAGCCCGTTTTCGTCACGTCGTTCAGTCAAGGTATGCAGTAGGCCTATCATCTGCCAATAGTCCTCGTCATCCTCAAAATATCCTGACGGTTTATACCTCTAAGCATAACGTGGTAGACTCCTGTACGGCTAAGCTTTCTTGCTTGTCGTGGCATCGTACGCCGTTTCCTTGTTAGACTATGCAAAAGTAATAACATATTTCTAAACTGCCAAATCATTCGGACGAAAAATGATCACAAGTCCCCATGACTCAACCGAGGCGCTGAACAAGCTGGAGGCGCAAGGCCTGGTAGGGAAGAGCTGGAGACCGTTCGACGTGGAGTGGTAACAGCCGTTATTTCAGTTATTTCAGTTTTTCAGTTATATTTAAGGGGGTTGTTTATTCGTCAATTCTGTTTCAATATATATGTAACTACTTAATAATTAATAAGTTATATATTATATATAGGAAAAACTGAAGAAATGGCATACCCCCAAACCTAACTGAAAAACTGAAAAACTGAAATATCATAGGAAGAATTCACAATTTGTTTGTTCACTAAAAAGCACGTAACTCATTATGATACACGACATTACAAAGACAACGCCCCCCGAGATGCCAACCCTCGGCAAGGGCTTGGAGACCCAGCGACTGCTGCTCTCACAGACGAGCAAAGACATGTTTCAGCCCGAACACCCCCTGCTTTACGCACCTTTAGGGTCGAAAATCTCGGGTGCAGAGTTCCAGTACCCAAGCGGCCAATGGCTCGAACCATGCGGTCAGATACGGCTTTTGTGCGCCGATTCGGGCAATAACAAGGGTCAGCACTCGCTTTTGGTAGAGGCCATCATGCACGAGGAACTACGCTCCGACCATGAGGAAATCAAGAAGTACCTGGAATGGCAGAAGACCTGCAAGGCTGCCAACAAGCGCGACAAGCCGATTGAGCAGGACCTGTGTATCCACGTCATGCCGAGCGACACGACGCGCCCGGGCTACCTGAAGGCACAGATGGCTGCCGAGAAGCACGGCGGCTACACCACGTTCATCGACCTGCCGGAGGCCGTCATGCGAATCATGGGGACTTGTGATCATTTCATTTGCTACAATTATTGTATTACTCCGAAAGAGGCACCTGTCAGTCTTGCAAGCTGGCGAATGCCGACACAAAATGACATGGCGAATCCCAGTACCGCTAAGCTTTCTTGCTTGTCGTGGCATCGTACGTCGTTTTCTTGTTAGACTATGCAAAAGTAATAACATATTTCTAAACTGCAAAATCATTCGGACGAAAAATGATCACGAGAACCGTCACCGGTGATCATATCCAAGCCATTTTATCATTTTACTACAATTTTCCTGCCATCCTGGATATACACACCCTTCCGTGGCTGTTTCGTCATTCGGTGACCCTTTATATTCCAGATCTTTGTAGGCGTGTGGGCGCTGGGAATCGCGGTACTGCTAATGCTTAATGAATTCGATTGCTGATCGGCACTAGTATAAATGCACTCGCCATTCTCGAAACAATCAAATAAAGAATCACGAGTGCAACCATCGTCATAATACCATCCTTTATACCTCATGGGCCCCCAGCAACTTCCAATACCCTCTATCCATAAGCCATCAGCATGTCCGTCTTCAGGAAAATTCTTGTCTGTCTCGAACAAATAAAAGCATTTCCGTTTCACACCATTAACTACAATATAGTCTATCTTTTTTACATGCATGTAAGACATTTCCATTTCTAAAACATCGCCTTCGTTCACGTTAAAGTCATACCACCGTTTTTCACTAGTATTGGGATTACCATATTTGTCTGTTCTGGCAACGGCATAGATTTTCTTCCCGTCTTCACGTAAGGCATAAATATATTTATCCTCTTCAAAAAACTTCTTATATTGTTTATCACCGATAATTGTGTCGCCTTTGACAATAAAAGCAACTTCTTTACTTGTCTCTCTCTCTGGTGACCAGCGAGTTACGTTCCATACCTTGCCTTCTTTCAAAAATGGCTGGTATTCATAAGTCTCTTGAGCACAAAGCGTCATTTGTGTCAAAATAAAAGCTAATAAAGATATATATTGTTTCATATCATAACATTTTTGTGCAAAGTTAAACAATAAATAATACAAATGCAAGGGATTCATCCTAAAAATCATTTGACTTTAAGATTTTGCCATGTTGAACATCAACAATGGCACCTTGGGAATAAGCAGGAAGGGACAATAGTGTACTCATACCCAATAGCAATGCTCCGAGCACGCTTCTTCTGAAAAAAAGTCTTTGCAGTTTCTTCATAATGATAATGGTTTTTAATATCTTTAATGTGTTCAGCAAATGGAAAGTCTATAGGCCTCCATATTCTGGTGGCAAAAGTAGGAAATTATAAAGAATGTTGCAAAGAAAAAACTTGATAAGAATTTACTCGGAATTTACTATCTCCGTTAAAGGGCTAAAATTCAAGAATATACATCAAATTTTCCACAGATTCACTCGCCACCCATTTCTTTGCTTGACTCACTGATAGAGCGTAATAATCTATCAAAGCTTTTGCTGTTACCTTCGCCTTTGAACAGTTTTGTATGTAGTTGCTTACGAAGTTTGGTAACATATGACGGGTCTACTCCTAATATATGGGCGCATGACTTTATTGGTATGTAAAGCCTTATAAGGAGGCATATATAGTACTCGAAATCACTCAATGATTCTTTCTTTACATTCATAAAGTGATGGAAGTTGGGGTACTCCTCCTTCAAAAGAGTATCTACTTTTTTCCACTCCTCACTGGAAAAGGCTTTGCCTATATCCGACTTTTCAATGATGCTTTGGTACTTCTCGTTCTTTTTGAGTAATACAATCTCGTCCTGCTCAGCATAACCAGAAAGCGTTTTCCCCAGATACTCATATTTGGATAATTCTGCTTGCAAGTTGGCAACTTCTTCTATTTTTTCCTTGATGAGTTTCTCTGTGTCTGCACCATTATCACTGAGGTCTTTCAACTCTAACTGCGTCTTTTCATACTTTGCTTTTACCTCTTTGTATTGTTGCTCAGCTTTTCTACGTTTATCACGCTGGAAGAACAGCAGTACCCCAATGATTCCCGAAATAAGGAACAACGTCAAGGCACAAATGCCAACAACAAGCAACCAAATCATTTGTCGGTCGGCCTTCATCTGTTGCTGCAATGCCAACTCTTGGGCACGTGAATAGTCATACATGGCCTTGGCCTGCTCAACCTCATGCTGTGCCTTAAGGGCGTAGGACGAATCATTCATTGCATAACTGTATGCAGAATACTTGTCAGCCGAATCGGGTTTATGCTTTTGCCTGAATAGCAAGGCCAATCCTAATGCACCTCCATTCTGGTTGTTGAAATCCTTGCCTTTATGAAGTTCTTTGCGGAAATAATATTCGGCAGAGTCTAACTGTTGCAGTTTAAAGAAATAAAGGCCTTTAAAGTGATAATAGATTTCCCGTCCTGGCTCTATCTCTCCGTTATTATCGAAATATCCTGAATCGTGTTCATGCTCCTTCAAATAAATAGCAGCTTTTTCAATATCGCCCTTATCTATAAGAATGTTAGCAAGTACACCGGCAAAGTTGGCTGCTACATTATGATAATGGTGGGTTTTCAGTTTCGAGACAGCATCTTCATAGATAAAGATGGCTGAGTCTTTCAGCTGAAGCTGTTCGTAAGCTGAAGCTTTCTTTGCATAGCTTATCAGCGCATTCAGCGTATCTTTGCCCAGCAAACCGTACTTCGTAGACAAGTCACAATACTCAATCATGTCACGGTATAGCCCCTGCTGATAGAAAATATAAGCAGCCTGACCACAGACACGGCTAAGGAGGGAGAAGTCGCAGTCGGAGGCGGTAGTGTCAGCACAGTTGATGGCTTCCTGATAACAATGGAGAGCCATTGGTGCTTCATGTGTGTCATAATATGTACGGCCAAGAAGGTAGTGGGCCAGCATACGTTCGTTGGCGTTGCCGTGATGGTCGAAATAGTTAGCCAGCGTCTGGGCGTGGGCTACATGGGCAGCGGTAAAAAGGGTATCAAGTTTGTTGATGGCATTCAGCCGCAGCAGCTGCCACTGCCGCCACTGGTGCTCCCCCGCCATCTGCCCCTCCGCCCCTTCAAGCACGGCCAAAGCGGAGTCGGGACGGCTGTTCATCAGCGAGTCCGCCTGCAGCAGAGCCTGCGGAAGCCCCCTCCCGTCCTCCCCCATATGGGGGAGGATACTTCCCTTGCCACAGCCCGCCATCAGGGCCACAGCCATGAGCAGCGTCAACATGAAAGATCTTGTGTCAGAACTTACAAGTGTCATTCTATAGGATATGGCCCGCTTTGAATGAATGAAGGCTGAATACAGGAAGATAGAATAATGGGGGCAGACATCTGCCCCCATTATAACTAAAGTTATTGCACGATGACTTTCCGGCCATTCACCACGTAGACTCCCTTGCGGAGGGCACTGAGCGTAGTGGCATTAGAAAGAATCTTCTTGCCATAGATGTCGTAGACATCGAAAGTGCCGTCGATAACGAGTGAACGGACGGCAACATCATTATTGCTGACAGTCAGCTTGCCTCCTACATATTTAAAGGTATAGTTAGTAGCCTGACCACCGCTGACGGTGATGTCGTAGACACCAGCCGGGCTGTCCTTTGTGGCCGCAGTAGTAGCGACAGGTTTTGCTATTAGCACGGACTCCGTCTCGCCATTCTTGAAACCCTCATAAGTGAGGACGAACTCTGGATTGTCTGCACCCTTGTCACGGGAAGCGTCGGCAACCGTAACAGTGAGTTCGGCAGGCGTGATGGTCAGCGTACCATCTACCAATTTGGCATATCCATTGGTCACTGAGCCTTTTGCCACTTTGATGGTATACTTTCCGACGGGAGACTTCTCGTCAGCGGCACAGGCAATGGAAGGCTCACCTTTCAACGTCGCTCCCTTCACTTCAAAGTCAAAGGTAGGATTGGCCTCACCATACTCACGAGTATAGTTCTTCGCAGTAATCGTCACTTCTTCAGCCAGCATCTGGTTGTACTGTGTCTCGGTCATCACTTTCAATTCAGCTGGAGCTGACGACGCAACCTTGAGGTAAGCCGTATTTGCCGGGACATACTGCAGTCCCGTCTGCTTCACATAGGCCAGAGAACCGTCGGCAGCCTTACCAAGAACACGCATGGTAGAAGCGTTATAGGAAACGACATTGGTATGAGTTCCTTGATCGGGGAAACAGAAATAGACGCCCTGCAACTGATTGTCAGAGGGAGCTGTACCGCTGGTGGACAGCAGATTGAGCTTGTTATTGGCAGGGTTATTGGATGAGCACTTCACAATAACGGGAGTAGCTTTAGGGACAGAACCAGTAATCTCCATGATAACTGCACATCCTCTCTCAGCATCAACCTTGGTGACATAATAGGCATTCATACCCTGAGAAGCAAAGGAGAAAGGGAAATCCGCATAGAACGACTTATAGTAGCCATCAGAAGTGGTGATTTCAGGATTGATGCCGAAATAGTATCCATCGGCATTCTTGACTGGCTTAATGTACCAATCACGCGATCTGTCGTCATTCGTTCCTACCGACCCGTAGATTTTCTCTTCATCGTCCATCATCCAAGTGGGGACAGCATCGTTCAGATACTGGGTCATACCATGTGAAGTGGCGTATGCAGAATAAGTGCCATCTTCATTATCATAGATTCTCAGTTCATAGCCTATCATTGTCCAACTGCTTGCCCCTTGGGCTTGGATATCATAGCCACTGGTCATCCTCTTGAAATAGATAATGGAAGCAGGGTCTGAAACTACACGCTCAAAGCCCAACACAGTCTGCAGGGCACCAAAGTCGGCAGTAGTAGTCGACATATTGACGCTACCACGGTTATCCCTGATGGCAATATAGCGAGATGTCATCTGGTTCTGGACACGATAATAGCCATCGGCAGGCATCTGCCCATACATCGTGACAGCACTGATAATTGATAACAGTAATAATTGTACTCTATTCATAAATTATAATAAAAAACTGACCTTACCGCTATGCAATTCAAATAACATAGAAGTAAGGTCAGTCAGTTTCTAATCAGTTAAACGCTTCAATCACATTATTCAGCGATACAGATAGTAACACGGTTCTTGTTGTTCTCCTGGAACGGCTGTACACGTGCACCCTTTGAATCGTATGTAATACGATCGGCAGAGATACCATAGGTATCCTTCAGAGCCTTCACAACGGCATCGGCACGCTGGGCACCCAGACGGTCGTTGATGCGGTCGTTACCAGTACCAGCGTCAGCATAACCAGTAATCACAACCTTTGACTTCGGATACTTCTGCATATACTCCACAATGTCCTTCACCTTCTGCTCCTCGCTCGGACGGATGTTGTAGCGGTTGATGGTGAAGAAAATGTCGCGGCGGATGGGCTCAATCTTAGGCTCCTCAACCTTAGCGGGAACCTCCACAATCTTCTCAACAACCTTCTCCACATAGCGAATCTCAGGCTCGGGAGCAGGAATGAAGCGAGTGGTGTAGGTCTTACCAAGATTGATCTTGACACCAGCCAGAGCATTGAAGTACCAATCCCAGTTACCAGCCTTCTTAGAGTTGTAACGGTCGTTCAGCGTATTGGCATTCACTTCAACGCCAATAGAAACCTTGTCGCTAACGCGGAAGTCGCCCTGCAATCCAGCACGGCCAGCAAAACGAACCTTCGTGCCATCCCACAGATACTCCATGTTCTGATCGGCGGTATACCCTAAAGCAGCTGCACCGGTTTCAGCACCTCTCATGCAATGATTCCAATATGCAGTCTTCACATTCTTAGCATCATCATTGTCGAAACCAATGTTAGCACCAGCACCCACAAAGGCGCTCAGAGTGAACACACGGTTGGGGTTGAATCCGGCAAGCATATTCGACAGATTAAAAGTCAGGTCCAGTGAAGGAGCGACATACTTCCACTTCCAAGTCTCATAGAAGTTGTTGGCACCGAAATCCTTGTTGCTGATACCTGCCTTGCTCTGCCAGGCGTTCACTGACAGGCGGGCACCAATAGCCTTGCTGAAGTTGTAGCCAAGAGCAGCCTGTACGTTATAAGAAATCAGGTCTTTGAAATCAATCTCACCCAGTGTGTACTGTGCACCTACAGGCTGCACCTGAACATACCAGTGGGGATTGAAAACATATTCAGTCGTGCCCTTCTGCTCCTGGGCAGATGCTGAAAGCACGCCCAAGAACATCAGAGATGACAATATAGTTTTCTTCATATTCATTTTAGTATCAATTTTAATTAGAATTCAACATAGAACTTCTTAATCATCACAACGCCGAGATAGTCAACTGCAGTGTAAGTAAGCTCATAAATCATACCCTTCTCACCCTTAATAGAGCAGTTCTGCATACCATCAACAACCCTGAACATATTGGTGCCGGCATTGGCTTCAGCGGCCAGAGCCTTAGCATCGGCAAGATCCAACTCCTCGCCTGTTGCTGCGTCATAGACGTTCGTCACAGCCACAAACTTCTTATAGATAGGAGCGAAGAACTGCATGGTGTAAGTGGTGGGGATGAGCGTAAGCTCAGCCGTCTTGCTCTTTGAAGGTGCATCCAATGAGTTGCTCAGCAGAGCCATTTTACCATCGGACTGCTTACCGAACATCGTGATATAGAGCGATCTGTGAGCATTGTTCATTATTCTCAGGATGTGCTCTTCGATACGGGTCAGATACTTGTCGATAGCCTCGTAAACACTCTCCTTGGTAAGGTCGATGTAGGTTTGGAAGTTGTTGGTAGCCTTCACTTCGTTGAAGAACTCAGCCAGTTTCACGTTCACCTCGCTGTCGTCAGCGCAGTTCTGCTTGATGGCATCGACCAGCTCAGTGATGGTCGGGGTCAGGTCGCCAAAGACATCCTCGATGGGAATCAGCACAGGAGCAGACTCGCTGCCGTCGTTCTTAAGGTAGTAAACCTGAGCCAGGATCTGACCGTTCTTGTCAACAGAAATGTTCTTGCCAAGCTCGATGCTCTTGAACTTAAACTCATAATTTGCAAAGTCGGGACGATAAACCACGACCTCCTTGATAACGCGAGAAACAACCGAACGCATTCTGTCGAAACCATCAACGTGCTTCCAAGTCTTGTCCTTCAGGAATGCGAAGGAGAGGGGCTTGATGGCGATGACGCCGATGTTGTACTGCGAGAAGTAGTTGTGAGTCTGGTTGTTGGCCTCGTCAGTCCAAGAAGCCTTCAGGCCGTAAGCAGGAATGTCAGCCTCCAGGCTCTGCATAATCTTAGCAGAAGCTTCAGCCATAGAGATTCTGGTACGAGAATCCTGCGGGCCATCCTTAATCACGCTCTTAATAGCCTGACCGATGGTCTTGAAGTCTATCACAAGCTTAGCCTTGTCAATATCCTCAGGCAGCAGGGTTGCCTCAGCCTTATAGAAACCATTAGCAGCGCCACGGGTTACGTTACGATACCAACCGTGTTTAAGCTCATCGTTAGAATACTCCAGCGGAGTCAGTGTAAACGGAGAAGCGTTCTGGGCAGAAGTCTCGAGACCCAGCGTCTTACCTTCAAAGTTCACATTTGAGGGGTTCACAGTTACATAAACACTACCAGCATTACCTGTATAGTCACCGTCGATATCAGCAACGAAACGCTCATCCTGCTTGGTGAAGTAGCCTTCCACGTTCTTCAAGTTAGTAACACCCATCACCTCCAGGTTACGCGGAGTCCAAGTTTCAACGTCAGAGGCCTCAAGATAATACTTACCGTCTCTTGCAGGGAACTCGATGCCATTGTCAGCAGCACCATAGTAGGCAGCAAGCAGATACTGGTCAAGGCCGAACGGAGTCTTCAAGTAGCCCAGAACCGGATTAGCGGTAGCCTGAGTGATAATACCAGTAATCATGTTGCTGAGGTCCTTCTTGAGGAAGTTAAGCTGTTTATCCAGAGCTTCGACCTTTTCAGTAACCTTAGCGATTTTGCCCTCAACCTCGGCTATCTTTTCGTTGAACTCTTTCTTGGTAACATAATTACTTAAGCTCTTCTCAAGTTGGTCAATTCTAATCGAGTCACGGTCAGCCTTATTCATGGCATCACCAGCCAGGATGTAGGCCTCCAAAGCCTTCTTCATGGCACTATCAGCCACAGCATGAGCTGCTGCTGCTGCATCCTTTGCTTCCTTCACAAGAGCCTCGATTGAATCCTTCTTCAAGTAGTTGTCCTCGATGACCTTCACTCTCGTCTCGAGATCATTCACCTTATCAACTAGACCAGCTTCGTTCCAAACAGTAATCAAGCTATCAAGAGTCTTCTTGTTAGCAATAATCATGTTGTAGTTAGTCTCGGCCTTGGTCAGAGCATTAGTTGCAGTAATGTTAACCTGAGTCAGCTGCTCATTCCAACCTGCAATCTGCTGATCCAGCTCGTTGAGCTTCTTGTTGATTTCAGTGAAGTCGCACTCACACTTGCCAGCATTCTGTGCCAGTTCCAAAGCTTCCTCAGCAATAGACTTGACAGAAATAATCTGCTGGTTTAGATAGCTGATCCACTGTGCAACATCACGACCTGAATCGTCAATACCTTTAACATCACCCAAAGTCTTGTTGATCTCGTCAATCAGTTTCTTCAGATTCTCGTCTGCAACCTTCAGAGCTGCAATTTCCTCCAGCTTAGCATAGGTAGCCTCGGCTTCCGTTTTCTTGAGGTACAGAGACAAATCACATTGGCAAGACTTGATGGTCTTCACCAAAGCCTCAAGAGCATCAACCTGATTCTGCAGAGTCTGGCGCAAACTGGCCTCCTTTGCAATATCACCTCTCAGTTCTGTACCGAGATCTTCATTGTAGTCCTTACAGGACACTAATGAACCCACAGATGGCGCAACCAGAGCCACCATGAGTAAAGCATTAACAATTTTTTTCTTCATTAGAACTAAAATTTATTATTAAACATGTTTATTCTCTTTATATATAATAAGGTGTGAATCACACCCGCAGTTTTCAACCTCACGACTTCAAACTTCCGCATAATTCTGTGCAAAATTAAGAATTTTTTCAGAACCAACAAAGAAAAAGTCATTTTTTTTGGTTTTCTCGGTGTAATTTTTCACAAAAAGCCCCATTTTCCACACTTTTTGCTGCAATAGTCACCATATTTTTGCATTAACATAGGGTCTACACAAAACACAGGCATCATAAGACATTACTAAAAAAAACAGGAAAAAGTTTGCGTATTTGGAAAAAACATCGTACCTTTGCAGCCCGTAATTACACATTAAACAAAAATCAAACAGAAAAATGAAGAAAGGTATTCATCCTGAAAACTATCGCCCCGTCGTGTTCCGTGACATGTCCAACGGCGATATGTTCCTTACGAAGTCTACTGCAAAGACTAATGACACCGTAGAATTCGAAGGCGAAACTTACCCAGTGGTAAAAGTCGAAATCTCAAGCACCTCTCACCCGTTCTATACCGGTAAGAGCAAGCTGGTTGACACGGCCGGTCGTGTTGATAAGTTCATGAGCCGCTACGGTAAGGCTGCGAAGAAGTAAGATAGTTCACACTGAGAAGAAACACCGAGAGGTGCGTCCAAGGTAGTTGCATATGCTCTGGACGTACCTCTTTTTGTAAGCCAACATATCAATAACAACAAAACAGCATGAAAACAATTTATGATTTCTCTGTCAAAGACAGAAAAGGTAAGGACGTGTCACTCAAGGAGTATGCCAATGAAGTACTGCTGATTGTCAACACGGCAACGAAGTGTGGTTTCACCCCGCAATACGAAGAAATGGAGAAGCTCTACGAGAAGTACCATAGCCAGGGTTTCGAGATTCTCGACTTCCCCTGCAACCAGTTTGGACAGCAGGCTCCCGGCACCGACGAGAGTATCCACGAGTTCTGCAAGCTGAACTTCGGCACAGAGTTTCCCCGCTTCAAAAAGATTAAGGTGAATGGCGATGATGCCGACCCGCTATACAAGTTCTTACAACAAGAGAAGGGGTTTGCCGGTTGGGACATGGAACACCCCATTGCCCACATTCTGGACGACATGCTGGCCAAGAGCGACCCGAACTACCAGGAGAAGCCGGACATCAAATGGAACTTCACGAAATTCCTTGTCAACAAGAAGGGACAAGTGGTTGCCCGCTTCGAGCCGACTGAGAAACTGGAAAACATTGAAAAGCAGATTGAAGAATTGCTGAAATAATGGAAAAGACGAAGTGCTTAATTATTGGCAGCGGTCCCGCAGGGTATACCGCTGCCATTTATGCTTCCCGCGCCAACCTAAACCCCATCGAGTACTGCGGGATGCAGCCTGGCGGACAGTTGACCCAGACTACTGAAGTAGAGAACTTTCCTGGTTATCCGCAGGGAGTAGACGGAAACCAGATGATGATGGATTTGCGCGAGCAGGCTGAACGATTTGGTACCGACATCCGTGACGGTGAAATCGTCAAGGTGGACTTCTCGAAAGCCCCATACGTATGCACCGCCGAAGACGGAACCGTCATTGAAGCCGACACCGTCATCATCGCCACTGGTGCCTCAGCCAAATACTTAGGTTTAGACGATGAGCGTAAATATAACGGACAAGGAGTCTCGGCCTGTGCCACCTGCGACGGATTCTTCTATCGTAAAAAGACCGTCGCCGTAGTGGGCGGCGGTGACACAGCCTGCGAGGACGCTCTTTACCTGAGCGGACTGGCCAAGAAAGTATATATGATTGTGCGCAAGCCTTTCCTCCGTGCTTCCCAAGTTATGCAGCAGCGTGTCCGTGAGGCAGAGAACATCGAAATACTGTTCGAGCACAACACACTCGGACTGTTTGGCGAGAATGGTGTGGAAGGTGCCCATCTGGTCAAGCGTAAGGGTGAACCCGATGAAGAACTGGTAGACATTGCCATCGACGGTTTCTTCCTCGCCATCGGCCACAAGCCCAATACCGACATCTTCAAGGAATGGCTGGAAACCGACGAAGTAGGCTATCTGAAGAAAATCGAAGGGACTCCACGCACAAAGATTCCCGGTATCTTCGTGGCCGGCGACTGTGCCGACCCAGTGTACCGCCAGGCTATCAGCGCCGCCGGCACCGGTTGCCAAGCCGCCATCGAAGCCGAGCGCTATCTTCTAAACTCATGAGTTCAATGGAGCCAATGAGCCCCATAATCAAAAAAGCCTCGCTTCCCAGCGAGGCTTTTTCATACTTTAAAAACTAAATTAATCAACCATAAACCTTAACCATTAAAAATCTTTTCGTGATGCAAAGGTAAGACATCTTTTCGAGAAGGAGGTTCAATGACAATTATTTGAGGTTTAAAATGCGTTATTTCACTATTTTTCGACCTAAAATCACGGATTTTCGACCTTTTTTGCACTTTTCCGAGCTAAAAATTATGTTTTTTGAGATAAAAAGAGTAACTTCGCAGCGTCAAATTGATACGACATGAACCTAAAAATGCTTATAATTATACTCATCATCGCCGCCGCTGTGGGTCTTTTCCTCCTCGGAAGAGAACTATTCCAGCGTGGTGTTCGCATGAAAAACCGTTTGCAGATGAGTGCCGTCTACACCAACATCACCCACGAACTGCTCACCCCGCTCACCGTTATCTCTGCCTCCGTAGACAGGTTGCGGGAGCAGGAACCGTCATACAGCCAGGACTACGACCTGATGCAACTGAACATCGAGCGCATGGTTAGGCTGCTACAGCAGATACTGGAAACCAGCAAGTCGCAATCGGGCGAGCTGAAACTGCTCGTAGCGCAAGGTGACATCATGCAGTACATTCAGAAAACAGCACTCTGCATAGAACCGTTAATGGCCAAGAAGGGACTGGACTTTACAATCAAGTGTACCCCAGAGAGCATGATGGGATGGATTGATACCGACAAACTTGACAAAATTATCTACAACTTGCTGTCGAACGCAGCCAAATATACGCAGGGTGATACTGGAAAGGTGGCACTACAGGTGAACACCAACAAAAAGTACGACCATATTATAATTAAGGTACGCGATAACGGCATCGGCATTCCTCAGGAAAAGATGAAGAAACTGTTCCACCGCTTCTACGACGGCGACTACCGTCGGCAGCGGACAATGGGGACCGGCCTGGGGCTTGCCCTGACCCGCGAACTGGTCTATCTGCACGGCGGCACCATCGAGTGCGAAAGCACCGAGGGCGAAGGTACCACCTTCACCGTGACACTTCCCATCAATAAGGAATCGTTCACTTCATCTCAGATTGACGAGCGCAACAAGATTGACATCAACATAGCCCGGAGTGCTATCCTCGACATTGCCACCAGAATGCAAAAAGAAGAGTTGGAAGAAGAAGAACCAGCCAACAAGCTGGATGAGGACGCTTACAAGCTGCTGGTTGTTGAGGACAACATCGAGTTACTCATGCTGATGAACCAGCTGCTCAGCACTAAATACCACGTTGAGACGGCTACTAACGGAAAGGAGGCTATGGAGATAATCCAGAAAGAGGAACTCGATATCATCATTTCTGACGTTATGATGCCTGTGATGGATGGTCTGGAACTGACAAAGAAGATCAAGGCCGACCCCAACTTCCAACACCTCCCCATCATCCTGCTGACCGCCAAGACCCAGGAGGAAGACCGCGCCGAAGCCCTACAGATAGGTGCCGACAGCTATGTGACCAAGCCTTTCAAACTCAGCGACCTGGAACTACGCATCAACAACATTGTGGAGAACCGCCAGCGTGTAAAGGAGGAGTTCATCAGCAAAATCGGCGAGCCACAGCCTCTGCCCCACCCCAGCATTGAGCCCACAGCCGACGACCTGTTCCTGAAACGCGCCTCCGAGTGTGTCTATGCCCATCTCGACGACAGCGACTACGACCGCAATGCCTTTGCTTCCGACATGGGTGCCAGCGCATCGACCCTCTACAACAAGTTGCGGGCACTGACCGGTCTGAGCGTCGGCAGCTTCATCCGCGACATCCGCATGAAGGAGGCCATGCGCATCGCCCAGAACCAGCCCGACATCCGCATCAGCGACCTTGCTTACAAAGTGGGATTCAAGGACCCGAAATACTTCTCCACCTGTTTCAAGAAAGACTTTGGCATGCAGCCAACCGAGTATATCGAGCACTTATCCAAAGCCCAGTAAAAGTCAGCACCCCGTTCAGCATCAGCAGCTCATAGCCGAAGTGGTAGTCCAAATAGGTCTGAGTCCACTGATCCATGCCGTAGCATAACAATGGCGAGGCCACACAGATGTAAGGCACCCAACCGTCCTTGGGCTTCTTTTTGGTGAACAGTCCAAAGGCAAAGAGTCCCAGCAACGGGCCGTAGGTGTAGCTCACCATGATATAGATGGCATCGATGAGCGACGTGCTGTTCACAGCACGGAAAAGCAGGATGAAGAGCACAAATACTATACACATGACAATATGGACCCTCCGCCGCAGTCGTTCATCGTCGGGACGCTGGCAAATGTCGACGCAGTAGCTCGTCGTCATCGATGTCAAGGCAGAGTCGGCGGTCGAGAAGGAGGCGGCTACGATGCCAAGGGTGAAGAGGACTGGAATAGCAGCAACAGAATCGCCGCCTACAAGAAAAGAGCCGATGTAGGTGGGAAGCAGGGAGTCTCCAGCAGCCGCTGTGCCCGTCATGGTGAGCAGTACACCGAGCGAGAGGAAAAGCAGGTTCACCGGCACGAAGGCCACGCCGTAAGAGCACATATCCTTCTGCGCCTCACGCAAAGTCCTGCACGTCAGGTTTTTCTGCATCATGTCCTGGTCAAGTCCCGTCATCACGATGACGATGAACACACCGCTGAGGAACTGCTTCCAAAAGTTTTGCCTCGACAGCCAGTCGTCCATCACAAAGATGCGGCTCATGGGGTTATCAGTCACCGTCTGCACCGCCTCGCTCAATGTCATGCCAAGTCCGTCCACTACCTTATATATAATAAGGAGAAGTGCCGCCAGCAGACAAAGCGTCTGCAGCGTGTCGGTAACCACCAGCGTCTTGATGCCACCACGATGGGTATAGAGCCAGATAAGCAACACCAGTCCTGCCACGTTTACCCCAAAAGGCACGCCGACAGCATCGAACACAAACCGTTGCAGGATGATGCACACTACGTAGAATTTAGCAGCCGCCCCGGTCATCTTTGACAACAGGAAGAACCACGCCCCCGACAAGTACGACTGCCGCCCCAGACGCTGTCCCAAGTAAGTATAGATGCTCGTCAGGTTCAGCCGGTAATACAGCGGCAACAGCACGAACGCCACCACGACATAACCCACTACGAAGCCCAGACAGACCTGCAAGTAGGTCATCTGTGATGTCTGCACCATGCCTGGCACCGACACAAACGTCACGCCCGAAATCGATGCTCCCACCATGCCAAAGGCCACCATAGGCCACGGCGACCGCCGCTCCGCACGATAGAACGCTTCATTCGTCGCCCTGCGGCTAGTCAACCGGCTGATGGTAAAGAGCGCAGCGAAATAGCAAAGTATTACAATCAGTATCATCATCCTGCAAAGGTACATCTTTTTACGAGAACAGCAAAGGAAAGAGCCGCTTTCATACACAGAAAATGAAAAAAAGACGTCCTTTCTGTTCATTTTTCAATTATTTGTTGTACCTTTGCAAACGGATATACCAATCCTATAAACTAAAGTATTATGTCAAAGCAAAAGAAATTCATCCTCCAAGAGAGTGAGATCCCAACACAGTGGTACAACATTCAGGCCGACATGGTGAACAAGCCCATGCCGCCCATCCATCCGGCAACAAAGCAGCCGCTGGGTGTCGACGACTTAGCACACATCTTTCCACGCGAGTGCTGCGTCCAGGAATTGGATACGGAACATCGCTGGATAGACATCCCCGAAGAAGTGCTCGACAAGTACAAGTTCTATCGTTCAACGCCTTTGGTGCGTGCATACGCTCTGGAAGAGGCTCTGGGCACTCCTGCACACATCTATTTCAAAAACGAATCAACCAACCCGCTGGGTTCGCATAAGATTAACTCGGCCCTGCCTCAGTGCTACTACGCCAAGATGGAGGGTACGACCAACGTGACCACCGAGACTGGTGCCGGACAGTGGGGCGCCGCCCTTTCGTATGCCGCCAAGATCTTCGGACTGGACTGCGCCGTCTATCAGGTGAAGATTACAATGCAGCAGAAGCCCTACCGCTCCAGCATCATGCGTACTTTCGGTGCCGTTGTCGAGGGTTCTCCTTCGATGTCGACCCGTGCCGGTAAGGACATTCTGACCAAGGATCCGACGCACAGCGGCTCCCTCGGCACCGCCATCTCCGAGGCTGTTGAGCTGGCCACCACAACACCCAATTGCAAATATACGCTCGGCTCGGTGCTGAACCACGTGGGCCTGCACCAGACTATCATCGGTCTGGAGGCAGAGAAGCAGATGCAGATGGCTGGCGAGTATCCCGACATGGTGATTGCCTGCTTCGGCGGCGGCTCCAACTTCGGCGGCATCGCCTTCCCCTTCATGCGCCACAACCTGAGCGGCGAGCGTCACACGGAGTTTATTGCTGCCGAGCCCGACAGCTGCCCGAAGCTGACTCGCGGCCAGTTCCGCTACGACTTCGGCGACGAGGCCGGCTACACACCGCTTCTGCCAATGTACACGCTGGGGCACAACTTCAGGCCGTCGAACATCCATGCTGGCGGCCTGCGTTACCACGGTGCCGGCATGATTATCTCGCAGCTCATCAAGGACGGCATGATGAAGGGTGTTGACATCCCGCAGTTAGAGACCTTCGAGGCTGGCATGCTGTTTGCCCGCACCGAGGGCATCATCCCGGCTCCTGAAAGCTGTCACGCTATCGCCGCCACCATTCGCGAGGCCCAGAAGTGTAAGGAGACGGGCGAGGAGAAAGTCATCCTGTTCAACCTCTCCGGCCACGGACTCATCGACATGCCGTCGTATGAATCGTTCATCAAGGGCGACCTGCAGAACTACACCGTCACCGACGAGATGATTGCCGAGAACCTGAGGGAGCTGGATAAGTGAAAAGTGAGAAGTGAGAAGTAAAATGTAATATATGGATATTGTAGAAAGATTCCTGAATTATACCAAGTTTGACACGCAGTCGGCTGAAGATACCGACTGCGTGCCAAGTACTGCGAAGCAGCTGGTATTCGCCGAATATCTGAAGAAAGAACTCGAAGCCGAGGGGCTTGACGACGTGGAAATGGACGACAAGGGCTATATCTACGCAACGCTGAAGGCCAATACTAAGGCATCCATCCCCACCATTGGCTTTATTTCCCATTACGATACCAGCCCCGACTGTTCGGGTGCTGACATCAAGGCTCGTATCGTCCGCAACTACAACGGCAAGGAGATTGTGCTCTCCGAGGGTCTCACATCGTCACCCCGCAAGTTTCCTGAACTGTTGCAGCATGTCGGCGAAGACCTCATCGTGACCGACGGTCACACCCTGCTTGGTGCCGACGACAAGGCTGGCATTGCCGAAATTGTGCAGGCCGTTTGTTACCTGCGCGACCATAAGGACATCAAGCACGGCGATATACGAGTGGCCTTCAACCCCGACGAGGAAATAGGTATGGGTGCTCACCACTTCGACGTCGAGAAGTTCGGCTGCCAATGGGCCTACACCATGGACGGCGGCGACGTTGGCGAACTGGAGTTCGAGAACTTCAACGCCGCCTCGGCCAAGATTACCTTCAAGGGCATCAGTGTTCACCCCGGCTATGCCAAGGGCAAAATGGTGAATGCCAACGCCCTGGCCACCGAGTTTGCGAAAATGCTGCCAACCAACGAGACACCTGAGACCACCGAAGGCTATCAGGGCTTCTACCACCTGTTGGGCATCCAGTCGAACATCGAGGAAGCTCGAATGAGCTACATCATCCGCGACCACGACCGTGAACACTTTGAGGACCGCAAGCGGTTCATCGCCAACTGCGCCTCCCTGATGAACGAGAAATACGGCGACGGTACGGTGGTGTGCGAAGTGAAGGACCAGTACTATAACATGAAGGAGAAGATTGACCCACAAATGCACGTCATCGACCTCGTGCTCCACGCCATGCAGGCTGTTGGTGTGGCTCCCAAGGTGAAGCCCATCCGCGGCGGCACCGACGGTGCCCAGCTGTCGTTCCGTGGTCTCCCCTGCCCCAACATCTTCGCCGGCGGCGTAAACTTCCACGGCCCCTACGAGTTCATCTCCATCCAGTCTATGGAAAAAGCCATGCAGGTCGTTGTGAAGATTTGTGAACTGACAGCCAACTATAATGAATGACGGATAGACAATGGCAGAACTCCCCGCACTGATAGAGGATTTGGCGCTGATGCTTGTTGTGGCCGGCATCGTGACCATCGTATTCAAGCGTCTGAAACAGCCGCTGGTATTGGGCTACATCGTCGCCGGATTCTTAGTGTCACCCCACATGCCTTACACGGCATCGGTGGTTGACCGCGAGAATATCCAACTGTGGGCCGACATAGGCGTCATGTTCCTCCTATTCTCGCTGGGTCTCGACTTCTCATTCAAGAAAATTTTGAAGATGGGTGCCTCGCCTATCATCTCGACCACCACCATCATCTTCTTCATGTCCATGCTGGGCAACATCGTAGGCCACTTCTTCGGATGGAGCCAGATGGACTGCATCTTCCTCGGCGGTATGCTGGCCATGTCGTCGACCACCATCATCTACAAAGCGTTCGACGACTTGGGGCTACGCCAACAGCAGTTTGCAGGACTCGTCATGTCCGTACTCATACTGGAAGACATACTGGCCATCGTCATGATGGTGATGCTGTCGGCCATCGCCAGTGGAAACAGCCCTGACGGTGGCCAGATGCTCGGCTCCATCCTGAAAATCGGCTTCTTTCTCATCCTCTGGCTCGTGGTGGGCATTTTCGCCATTCCCATTTTCCTGCGTTCAGTCCGCCAACTCATCAACAACGAAGTGCTGCTCATCGTCTCTTTGGGACTCTGCTGCGCTATGGCAGTATTCTCTACTAAGGTAGGTTTCTCGTCAGCTTTCGGTGCCTTCATCATGGGCAGCATTCTGGCTGAGACCATCGAAGCCGAGCGTATCGAGAAACTGGTCGAGCCGGTCAAGAACCTCTTCGGAGCCGTTTTCTTCGTATCGGTCGGCATGCTGGTTGATCCGCAGATACTCATCGACTACGCCCTACCTATTTTTTTATTAGTACTCACCATCCTCGTGGGACAGTCTATCTTCGGCTCCATCTCGTTCATGCTGGGCGGCGAGAGTCTGAAGTCGGCTATGCGCTGCGGTTTCTCCATGGCGCAGATTGGTGAGTTCTCGTTCATCATTGCCTCGCTGGGCCTGTCACTCGGCGTCATCAGCGATTTCCTCTACCCGGTAGTGGTAGCCGTATCAGTCATAACCACTTTCCTCACACCTTACATGATACGGCTCGCCACACCGGCTTACGGTGCCTTGGAGCATCGGCTGCCTTCGCGACTCATTCAGATGCTGAACCACCTCTCGATGAGTCATCCCAACACCACGGAGCAAAGCAAGTGGAAGCGGCTGCTCACGCAGATGACCATCAACACGGTGGTCTACTCCATCCTCAGTTCGGCCGTCATCTTCATGATGTTCACCTTCTTGCTGCCATTCACCCGCCGGCTGTTGCCAGGCTGGGAACTCCACTGGTATGCCAATGCCATCACCGGCTTGATTACCGTGCTCTGCATCTCACCCTTCCTCCGGGCTATGGTGATGAAGAAAAATCGCTCGGAGGAATGGAAAGCCCTCTGGGCCGAGAGCAACCGCAACCGTGTACCCCTGCTCTTCACCATTCTGGTGCGTGCCACCATCGCGGTGAACTTCATCTTCTACATCTGCAACTACCTGAGCCGGTTCAGTAGTGCCGTCATGATTACACTTGGTATCATCGTCGTGGTGCTCATCGTCCTCTCACGGGCCGTCAAGCGCCGCAGCATCCTGATGGAACGGCTGTTCATCAACAACTTGCGGTCGCGTGACATCGAAGCACAGATACACGGCCGGAAGCGGCCACTCTACGAAGGCAAGCTGCTCGACCGCGACATCCATATAGCCAACTTCGAGGTACCGTCAGACTCGCAGTGGATGGGCCAGACGCTGAAGCAGTTGGCCTTAGGCCGCAAATACGGGGTCCACGTCAGCAGCATCCTGCGCGGCGGCCACCGGCTGAACATCCCCGACGGCGACTATATCATCTTTCCTGGCGACCATCTGCAGGTCATCGGCAGCGACGACCAGCTCGCTAAACTCGGCAAGGCCCTGCAAACGGAAGTGCTTGGCGAGGAAGAGGACCTGGAGGCTCGCGAGATGAAGCTGCGCCAGCTCATCATCGGCCCCGACAGTCCCTTTATTGGCAAGACATTGGAGGAGAGCGGCATCCGCAGCCTCTACAGTTGCATGGTAGTCGGCTTGGAGGAAGGCGAAGAGAACCTGTCGCCCGTCAATCCCAAGCGCCACTTCCAGGAGGGCGACATCATCTGGGTGGTTGGCGAAAAGGAATCACTTGACGCTTTGCTGAGTTAAGAATTTTTGAGTTCTTAATTCCATCAGTACCACTGCACGTTATTGCTGTAACCTGAGCGCTTGTCGTATTTCAGGGCATCGGTCAGGGTGGAGGCGTTGCATCGGAACGAGAAGTTATAGCTGGCATAAGGTGCCAACACTACCGAGCACGACATATTGAAACAATGGAGGTCGCGGCTGAGCGAGGCGGTGGTCATCGAAATCTTGTGATTGTCAAAGTCGTAACCGCTGGAGAACGAGATGTTCCAGCCATCGCTGATGCGGATATTTCCACTAATGTTCAGGTTTTGGGTGAACGTATAGGGATAGCGCATTTTGTCGTAGTTGAAGTTGCTGTTACCTTCACGCATGGTGATACCATATCCAATACTGAGCGACCAGGGGAGGTTGAATGACATATAGCCGTCCTCGTCGGTGTCGGCCTTGCCGGCATTCTCCTTCTTGGCACCCTTCTTGCCTTTCTCCATGTCGCGGTCCACGTTCGAGTCAATGTCGTACTCGTCGTACTCATCCTCCTCGTCTTCATTACGCTGGTCTTTCTTCTTGTCCACCCGTTCACCCCGCAGCCACTTGAACAGGTTGGCCACCTTGGTGTTGTCAATGGTGTACGACAGGTTTTGTGACATACCCTGGAACCTACCAATCTTGCCCTGCTGCCAGTAAGTAGTATGCTCACTGATTCGCGGCGTGGCTCCTACGGAGTCGGCCTCATAGACATAGCTGGCAAAGATGGCATTGAGGTTCAGCGTATAGCTCTTCGTCAGTTTCAGACGCAAACGGGTATTGAGGTCACTCAACGGACGGATGTCGGAGGCCAGGTTATAGCTCATCGAGGCTCCCAGCTCGTCAATCAGGCTGATTTTCTTCAGCGAGTCGTTGGAGTCCTTGATTTTCATCTCAATATTGTTGGAGAGGTCGAACGAGATGCTTCCCATCATGCCTTTGCCCGGAACCGACACACCGCCTATCTGGTAGGGCGAGTATTCTACCAGAGTCACGTTGCCGTCACGGTCGGTCTTCTGGTAGGTTTCGTAGTAGCCGTAGCGCGAGGCGCTGAAGTCGGGCGCATAACTGAAGCTCAACGACGGGGTCATCACGTGGCGGATGGCCTTGATCTTCTCACCAAATATCTTCCGCGAGGGGATATACATACCGTAAAGCTTCGTCGAGGCCGAGAGACTGAGATTCCAGTTGTAGACATTGTAGAAGCCGGTCAGCGTGTCGGTGACTTCGCGCTGTGTACTTTCGTTCCACTCCTTATGCGTCTTCTTGAACGAGGTAACGTCGCGGAAGTTGAACGAGGGCGTCAGGTTAAGGACATCGAACAGCGTGAAACTGGCACTGATGGGGATTGAGTGGTCTATCTTGTTGTTCCAGTCACGTCGGAAGTTCGAGTGCAGCACCTTATCCTCCTTTGCCGAGATGGAGTTTGAGAAGTGCCCCGTGTAGCTCATCGCTATTTTCTCGTACCAGCGTTCCTTGCCCGCCATCTTCTTGCGCTTGAAGGGATAGAAGCGCGAGACCGAGGCATTCAGGTCGGGCAACGTCAGGGCGATGGTCGAGTCGCGCATGTTCTGGTTCAGGTTCATCGTCGTCGACAACGACAGGCCGATGCTCGAGAAGCCTGTACTATAACTTACTGACGATGTGCGGGTTGACTGCGTCATCGTCTGCGGGTTGTACATCGATGTCAGATTGTTCTTCTCATAACTGCTGGTGGCGAAGTTCACACTGGCCGACAGGTTGCTGTAGGGATTGGCCTTCGCATCCTGACGGTGGCTCCACTGCACCTTGAAGCTGGTCTGCTTCGAGTAGTCGGGCATGTTCTTCTCACCGTTGACGGTGTTCTGGTAACTGGCCAAGAACGAGCCGCTGTACTTGTAGCGCTTACGGTAGTTGGAGGCACCGCTGATTCCCCACGACCCCTTGGTGTAGATTTCGCCTATCAGTTTCAGGTCTATCTTGTCGCTGATGGCAAAGTAGTAACCGCCGTCACGCAGGTAGAAGCCACGCTCTGTCTCGTCACCGTATGTGGGCATGATCAATCCGCTGGAGTAGCTCTTCGTGAAAGGGAAGAAACCGTAAGGGATGGCTAACGGCAGAGGAACGTCGCACACCACCAGGTAAGCCGGACCAAAGACCACATCCTTGCCGGGACGCACCTTGGCCCTCGACAGGGCGAGGTAGAAGTCGGGGTGAGGTTCGTCGCAGGTCGTATAGCGGCCATGCTGCAGAAACAGTTCGCCGTTGGCACCGCGCTTGGCTATCTCACTGGTCAGGAAACCGTCCTCCTGCTGGGTATATACCTGGGTTATCAGGCCCTTCTTCGTCTTGAAGTTAAAGGCCATGGTGTCGTTCTCGTAGGTGTCGCTGCCCATCTTGAACACAGGGGTTCCCTTCAGACCGCCCGACGCCGAGTCGCGGATACCGGTGGCATGAACCAGACTGCTGTCGAGCACCATGTATATTTTCTCACTCTTCAGGTCCATGTTCTGGTACTCCACGTGGGAGTCACCATAGAGGTGGGCGCGTCCCGTAGCGGCCTCGTAGGTCAGCGAGTCGTTGGCGGTATATTTCACTGGGGCGTCAATACCGTTCTTCTTCATACGGTTCAAGCTGTCGAGCCTCAACGAGTCGTCTATCACCTTATTATATTTATAGATGGCCAGCTCGAGTGAGTCCATCGTCGTGGTGTCACGCTTCATCTTGGCAGCAGCCTCGGCTATCGGAGCCTCCGCCAAAGCTTCCTCTACTTTCTCCTCGACCTTTTCCGCCACCTCATCTTTCTTTTCCACCTTGGCCAGCGTATCCACAGCCAACGAGTCCACAGCCAACGAGTCCAGCACCTGAGCTACAACCTCCGGCACTTTCTGCACCAGCGTGTCGAGCGGAGCCTTGTCAATGACAGGTAGCACATTAACTGCCTTCGACACTTCCTTTCTGTTATCACGACGGAGTGACGAAGGCGTACATGCCCATACCATAATAAAGGCAACGAACATCAGAAGGATGACCGTCTTTTGTTTCACGGCTGCAAAGGTACGAAAAAAAGTGTATAGTGAAGAGCGAAGAGTGAAGAATTTAGGGATTATTCAAACAATTTTGCCCATCCTAAGAACTTTTCCACACCCTCATGCCCAAATTTCTCCAAACTCTGCGCCGCTTTCGCCACCGTCAGCTCACGGTTGGGGCGCGACTTGGAGTAGAACTTGTCGGCATAGCACACCAGTTTTTCCTCCAAATCCTCAGGCTCAAAGCCTGGCAGACCCGTACCCGTGTGGCGTTCGCTGACACGGGCATGACGTTCCCACCCCTCGCGTCTGAGCAGCTCACCGCCTATCTGACCGTGACGGATGTAGGGTTCCGTGCCGTGACAATGGATGTTTGGTGCGTTACACCAGCGTATGCCGATGTCGTGCAGCATGGCGGCCTCCTCAACAAATTCACGGTCGATGTGCAACTCAGGGTGGCGGTCACAAATCAGCAGGCAGCGGTTGGCCACCTGCCGCGAGTGTTTCAGCAGCAACTGCTTCAGTTCGTCGTCCTCCGGATAATACTTATCTATAATAGCTTGATAGTCCATCTTTCTTGTTCAACATTATTTAGCGGGTGCAAAGGTACGAATAAATTGTGAACCAACAAAACAATAAAACGCAAAAACACCTAACCTCCTACCTAAATCCCCCGAAACCCCTTTCTACAAAAGGGTTTCAGCAAGGTAGGTGTTCAGCAAACACCTACCTAACACCTAACCCACCACCTCCTTCCCTTCAACATGTGCGCCCACCCATCTGACCATTCAGTCGAGTTAGGTGTCAAGGTAGGTGTTAGGTAGGTGTTTGCGAAACACCTACCTCTCCGAAACCCCTTTCCACAAAGGCATTTCCAGCGATTTAGGTAGGAGGTTAGGTGTTTTCACAAAATCCTCTCTTTTCCCAACCCCATCCCCTGCCCCCAGAGTTCCCACAGAGTGGACTCCCAGTTTACTTACGGTAAACCCAGGGTTTAGTTACGGTAAACTCTGGTTTTACCCTATCCAGACTCTACAACCATATTTCGCGAACTTTTTCACCAATTATTTGGAACTTTCACTTTTTCTTCTTGTCTTTGCCAAAGAAAA
This sequence comes from uncultured Prevotellaceae bacterium, assembly GCA_947168395.1. Lineage (GTDB taxonomy): Bacteria > Bacteroidota > Bacteroidia > Bacteroidales > Bacteroidaceae > Prevotella. The sequence goes on from CAMVLT010000001.1 coordinate 242,406, forward strand.
GAGGTGGAATCATGAAAAGACCAGAGATTGTAAGGCAAATCCAGCAGACCATGCGCCAAACAGAACCATCGGCCACCACCATTCTGTATGGCTCGGAAGCACGAGGCGACGCTCGTGCCGACAGCGACATTGACCTGTTGATTCTGCTTGAAGGCGACAAACGCGACCTTAAAAGGGAATCCTTGATTTCTGGTGCACTATACGACTTGGAACTCAGCACAGGAGTTCTTATCAGTCCCATGATTATGCTCCGCAAGCAATGGGAGAACCGCCCATTCAAAACGCCTTTTTATATAAATGTGATGAACGAAGGAATCTGGTTATGACGGAAACATTAGGGCTTGCACTTTGTATCCAATGGTAAACTCTCCAACGAATACGGAAAGACATTTAGCCGTCTGTTCGAAATCCGACACAGCGGAGATTATGACGACTTTGTGTTTTGCGACAAAGAACTGGTGGATGAGTATACGCCGAAAGCTGTAGAATTCATCGGTGCCATTAAGTCCCTGCTGAATAAGTAAGGGTATTCAATGGTGAGATAGGTGTCAAGGTAGGTGTCAGGTAGGTGTTACGCAAACACCTACCTCTCCAAAATCCCTTTCCACAAAGGCATTTCCAAAGATTTAGGTAGGAGGTTAGGTGTTTTCACAAAAATCTCTTTTTTCCTACCCCACTCCCCATCCCCCCAAGTTCCCCCCGTGGGAACTCCCAGTTTACTTACGGTAAACTCCGGGTTTAGTTACGGTAAAGTATGGGTTTACCCTATTCAAAGCTCATGGAAAATCATCCTTGGCATAAACTTTTTAGCAGAAATACTTTGTCGTTTCAAACTTTTTTTGTATTTTTGCCCCGTCTTCACATCTGAAGCCTGCAATAAGCAGAAGCGGATGGGTGGAGATACATATATTGAAAAGGTGTCTGCTATGACGCTTTGTTCTTTGACTCGCTGAATTGTCTCGCAAACAAAAAGAGTCTCTCAGAAACAAAGCAACGGTAGATGCTCATTGGGTATGTATGATGACAGTCCCTATTGTACCTGTGTTGATAGGTAACTGTGGGCTAATTTCTGCATACACGTGTGGGCTTCTGCGTTGCTCTTCCTTGAGAGACGGGCAATGCGAGACGCCCAAGCGAGTGGGACGAGCAATAAGTAGGTGACCCACACTTTTCATATATGGTATAGATAATCTATAACTAAAAGCCTCCGCAATTGGGTCGTTGCGGAAACGAATTAAGGTCATGAGAACCAGATTATTATTGACAACGTTCTTTGTGCTACTTACTGCTGGCGCATTAGCTGGCACACGCACAAAAGAAGAGATGAAAGAGGCTGCCATGAGGGTTTTGGTCAAAAATAGAGCAGCAAGAGCTATGGCAAAAGATACCCCATCGCCCGAACTAAAGGTGTATCTTACTAAGGAAAAACTATCGATATTAGGTAGTGAGGATTTGGGGTTTGCAGTAGTTACCAGTGATGACCGTTTTGACGAGATTATTGGCTATTCTACAACTTCATTTACAGACACCATTCCATGTGGCTTTGAATGGTGGTTAAAAGAAGCAGAACGTGTCATGAATAACGAATCTGTTAAGCCTGCTGCTGCTCGGACAAACCGAGTATCTGTAAATGGTAGTGTTGAACCATTAATGAAAACGGAGTGGGGACAAGATAATCCATTTAACGCCCAGCTACGATATACTATAAATGGTAATTCATATCAGTTTATTACTGGGTGTGTGGCTACTGCTATGGCTCAAGTGATGAAATACCATGAATACCCAGAAAAGAGTCAGGGATCAATTGAATACGTCGTTTGGAATTTCATGGCAAAGATGAGTCATACATTTGGAGAAACTTATGACTGGAATAATATGCTTGACAAGTATAATTATCAGATCTGGGGTAGTCTTGATGCTCCTGCAAAAGCTGTATCTATATTGATGCGAGACTGTGGAATGGCTGTAGAAATGAACTATGGCACCGATGCTAGTGGTACTCAATCTTCTAAAATAGCCCCAGGATTAATAACATATTTTTCATACGATAGCGAAGGGACCAAATTATACAAGCGTTCAGATTTTCAGAAAGACACATGGATGCAGATGATATATGATGAACTGAAAGCCGGTAGACCGATTATATATAATGGCTCCGATAGTAGTGATCCAAGAATTGGCCATTCTTTTGTGCTACATGGCTATGATTCTACGGGAAAAGTATATATCAATTGGGGAGCTAAAGGTTCATATGATGGTTATTTTGATATTGATATGCTTAACATTGACAAAAATGATTATAATGCCAATCAAGACATGGTCTTTGTTAAACCTGGATCAGGATTAGCAACTACCTATACATTGTCAATCACTTCTTCTGGTAATGGCTTGGTAACCTATTCGGGCAACACTATTAACAATACTACGAAGAGTTTCACTATAAACGAAGGCACGTCTGCTACACTAACGTTTACACCTAATACTGACTATCGAGTGAAAAGTGTTAAGGTAAATAATGTTGATGTAACTTCAAGTGTTTCAAATAACAAGTACACGATTAGTAGTATTACTCAGAATACGACGGTAAACGTAATGTTCGAAGCGATACCCGTGACCACCTACACATTGTCAATTACTTCTTCTGGAAGTGGCCAAGTAACCTATTCTGGTAATACTATCAACAATACTACGAAGAGTTTCACTATAAACGAAGGCACGTCTGCTACACTAACGT
>CAMVLT010000002.1 GCA_947168395.1 uncultured Prevotellaceae bacterium
CATAACGGGCAGGTCACTGGTGCTGCCCATGATGATACTTACTAATGGTTTCATACTTTTTTTGAGTCTTATGGGGCTAATGGGAATTATTGGTAGACGATGAACGGGCTGACAAAGCCGACGAGGAAGCCGACGACAACCTGAGAGAGTGTGTGCTGGCGGAGTATCATGCGGCTGGTGCCGAGGACTCCCGCCACTATAAGCACTAAGCAGAACCACCACGTGGGATTGAAACTAAACACCTCGGAGAACACGAACAAAGCCCCTGCCACGCCACCGATGCCTGCCGTGTGGGTGGAGATTTTCCACCATACGTTAATCATTGCACAAACCACCTGAATGAACAATGCTGTAGCCACAATACTGCGCATGAAATAAGGGATGTGCATCTGACGCATGAGATAGAGGCAGGTGAAGTAGCAGATGATGGAGATGAGGTAGGGCACGACACGACGCTCGCGGCTCCCCAACTCTATCGGCGTCCAGCCCTGATAGCGACGGTAAAGGTGGATGAGGAACGTAGGCAGCAGGATGGTGAAGAAGTAGACCACCGCCAGCACAAAGAACTTGTAGCTGAGCAAGTACTGGCTCAGGTAGCTCAGGAAAAACAGGGCCACCAGTCCCAAGACAGGCAGGTAGAACGGCGTGAACACCATGCTTACCACCCTTGCCGTCAGAATAATTTGCTTTTCTCTCGTCATTTTCTTAATCGTGCTATAGGTATGCCTAATTGTTCGCGGTATTTGGCCACCGTCCGCCGTGCTATCGGGTAGCCCCGCTCGGCCATCATCTTGGTCAGCAACTCGTCGCTCAGAGGCTTGCGCTTATCCTCACTTTCGATGATGTCGCGCAGTGCCGCCTTGATGCTGCGGGTCGAGAGTTCCTCACCCTGGTCGGTGACGTAGCTGTCGCTGAAGAAGTGACGCAAAGGGAAAGTGCCCCAACGAGTCTGGGCATACTTGGAATTGCTGACTCTCGAGATGGTCGAAAGGTCCAGTCCCGTCCGCTCGGCCACATCTTTCAGTATCATGGGGCGCAGGGATGTCTCGTCGCCGTCGAGGAAGAACTGGCGTTGCAGGTGGATGATAGCCTGCATGGTGACCGTCAGCGTATGACGTCTGACACGGACAGCTTCGATAAAGCTCTGTGCGGCATCCACCTTTTTCTTAATATATAGCAGTGCCTCCTTGGTCTGACGGCTCAGATGGTCTTTGTTTTGCTGATATTCCTTCATTGAGTCGGCAAACGACTGCGAGACTTTCAGCTCGGGCAGTTCTCCCTGATTCAGGGTGAAGGTGATGGTGCCGTCGTCCTGTGTGTCAATGATGAAGTCGGGGGTTATCTGCTGCATATTGCGGCCTACAGCCTCGCCCATCGAGGCTCCCGGCTTGGGATTCAGTTTCCGAAGTTCGCTGAAGAGTGCCTTGGCCTGCGTGTCGTTGAGCTTCAGCGCGCGCTGTATCTTGCTCCAGTGCTTTTTGGTGAACTCCTCGAAATAGTCGGTGACGACCTGCCACATCAGTTTCTTCACCGTTGACTCCGCACGCCGTTCTATCTGCAGTCGCAGGCACTCCTGCAGCGAACGGGCACCGATGCCGGCAGGGTCGAACATCTGCAACTTCAGCAGCACCCGCTCCACCCCCTTTGCCGTAACGTCGATATTATGGTAGACGGCCAACTCATCGCTGATAGCATCCGGCGACTTGCGGAGCAGTCCGTCGTCATCGAGCGAGCCAATGAGGTACTCCATGATGTCACGTTCGCGCTCAGTCAGGTTGGCAAGCCCCATCTGCTCCTTCAGTTGGTCGTAGAAGGAAACGGTGTCGCCCAGAATGTATTCCTCGCGCTCTTCGCCGACGCTGCTGCCACCCTGGTAAACGGGCAGTTCCTCGTCGTCGCGCCCGATGCTTTCCAACGCCGCATCAAGAGCCGACTGCCTATCCTCACGCTCACGCTGGCTGTCGAAGTCGTCGTCCTCGTCCGTCGCATCCAAACCTTCCGATGGTTCGGGGCTTTCCAGATAGTCGGCCCTGTCGGCATCGGCTTCCAACGCCGGATTGTCGTTCATTTCCGTATTGATACGCTCTAAAAGCTGGGTAATGGGCAGCTCTACCAATTGCGCCTGCAGCAATTGCTGTTGCGAGAAGCTTTGGGCTAACTTCTGCTCCTGCTTCTGTTCCTGTATCTGACCTTGGTTCATAGATAGTACGCCTTGAGTTGTTCGGCAAAGTCTGCCAATGCCTCGGTGTCGCCGTTGCCGTAACGCTGCCACACCGTCTGACAAGGCACCAGCAACTGGCTGAGCGTCACGTCGCGACGATTCAGGTAGGGGTCGCAATGCTGGAATACGTCGAGCACCTCGACTACCACGTCGCTGCCAATCATTATCAGCCGTGCCAGCTCTTGCACCTCGGGCGTCTCTTTCACCATTGTGGCGGGCGTCAGCCGGAAGTAAAGGTCGAGCACCAATATCAGCATAACGGGCGTCAGCCGTTCATCAGCGTCCAGCGGCTCCCAGTCTTTCTCCCACGTCTCGTTCAACTCCACGCCGTCGTAGAAGACATCGGCACGCCCGAAGCCCTTCATCTCGCGCAGCAGGCTGACGGCACGCTTCAACTTGCCGGGACTGTTGCTGTAGGTCTGCCAGATGCGCTCAATGCGTGGCGTTTGCAGCTTAGCCATCTGCTGCATCTTGGTGGCCAGCACCTGCGGATGAATATGCAGCTCGAGTGCCAACCCCACCATTTCGCGGCTGTAGAGAGGTTTCACCCCAACGGGCTTTCGCAGGTATATCTGCATCAGCAAAAGCCAGTCGTCATCGTGCCATTTCGAGTTCTTTGCCATAAGCATTCTCTATAATTATCATGCTGCTTTCGTCAATTCGGAAATTTTGCTGCAAAGTTACAAAATAATTGCGAATTATGAATTACTAATTACGAATAATTTTTGTAACTTTGCACCCGAAACCCGAAATGATGATGAGAAAAACAGCAACCATTCTTATTCTGACCTGCCTACTGGCAACCGCTGCCGCCCAGTCGGCCAAGGACGAGATAGCCAGCAACCTGCGATTGTCGGCCAGCAACTTCATGGCCTACATGGCACCGCAGAAGCCGCTCACCGCCGCCCCCGAGGGGATGAAACCTTTCTACATCAGCCACTATGGCCGCCACGGCTCCCGTTTTCTGACCAATGCCAATGAGTACGATTACCCGTTGAACGCGCTGCGTCATGCCGACTCGTTGGGGAAGCTTACCCCATTGGGCAAGAACGTGCTGAGCCGGCTGCAGATTATCAGGCAGGAGGCACAAGGGCGGCTGGGCGACCTGACGCCGTTAGGGGCTGAGCAGCAGAAGCAGATAGCGCGCCGCATGTACGAGCGCTTCCCCCAGGTGTTCACTGATGAGGCGACCATCGATGCCAAGAGCACCATCGTCGTTCGCTGTATCCTGTCAATGGAAAACGCCCTGCAGCAGCTGCTCATCCTGAATCCGCGTCTGACCATTGCCCACGATGCCAGCCAGCACGACATGTACTACATGAACCAGGACGACCCCGAGCTGTGGCCGCAGAAGACCGAGATGCTGTCGGCCGTCCCGTTCCAGGAATTCTGCAACAGGCACGACCGCTCGCTGCCGCTGCTGCAGCGGCTTGTCAACGACACCGCCTACATCAGCCAAAGCATGAACCCCACGCGGTTTACCTACAGCTTCTTCAAAGTGGCTTCCAACATACAGAATACGGAGCTGCGCAAGCACCTGACGCTCTACGACGCCTTTACTGACGAGGAGCTGTACCAGAACTGGCTCCGCGAGAACGCCCGGTTTTACATCGGCTTCGGACCCTCGCCGCTGACCCACGGTCTGCAGCCGTTCACTCAGCGCAACCTGCTGCGCCAGATTATCCTCGAAGCCGACAGCTGCATCGCGCTGAAGCATCCGTCGGCATCGCTACGCTTCGGCCACGAGACGGTCATCCTGCCGCTCACCTGTCTGCTCAACCTCAACAATTATGGTGAGCAAATCACAGACCTGGAGCAGTTGGAGCGCAAGGGCTGGCGCAACTACCGCATCTTCCCCATGGCAGCCAATATTCAGTTCATCTTCTATCGGCGCCATCAGCGCGACACCGACGTCATGTTCAAAGTGCTGCTCAACGAGGAAGAGGCTTCGCTGCCACTCAAGACCAGCACGTTCCCCTATTACCGCTGGCGGGACTTCCGAGAGTACTTTCTAAAGTTGCTGGACGGCTACGGGAAGTGAAGAAAAGCGGCTGATTAGGCCATGGTGTGCAAATCGAGGAAGCGGAGCACCTCCTCCTTGTAGTTGTCGGAAATGGGAATGGCATCATCGTTGAACATGATGCGCTGCCTGTCCACCGTGCTGATATTGGTCATGTGGGCAATGTAGGAGCGGTGAGTGCGCATGAACTCCGGACGGGGCAGCAGCTCCTCCAAGCGTTTCATGTTGATGAGCGACATGATGCGCTCGCCGTTGGCCAGTTTGATGCGCACATAGTCCTTCAAGCCCTCGATGTAGAGTATGTCGTCGAGCATGATGCGTATCAGCCTGTAGTCGCTCTTGATGAAGATGAAGCGGTCCTCGTAGGTCGACTTTTCCTGGTTCCGTCGGCTGAACCATAGCAGGGCCTTCTCGGCAGTGGCTAAGAAACTGTCGAAGCTGATGGGCTTCAGCAGATAGTCGAACGCCGACACCTTATAGCCGTCAATGGCGTACTGCTTGAAGGCCGTGGTGAAGACAATGCGGGTGTCGGCCGGCAGCAGTTTGGCAAACTCCATCCCCGACAGCTCGGGCATCTGTATGTCCAGAAACAGCAGGTCGACGGGATGGTGGCGCAAGTCGGCCATTGCCGTGAGCGCACTGTTGTAGGCGCCGGTCAGTTGCAGATAGGATATTTCCTTGACGTAGCTTTGCAGCAGCTGGGCGGCCAGCGGTTCGTCGTCGATGATAGCACAAGTCAATGTCATATTAGTCATTCTGTTGGGTTTATTGTTCGATGGTGATGTGTGAGAAATAGACGGCACCGTCGTCCTTCAAGCCGTGACTCCATCGGTAATGTCCGGCGTAGGCCAGGTCAAGCCGGCGCTGTACCTGCGCCAGTCCTATGCCGTGGCCGCTCTGGTCGTTGGCAAGCTTGGGATGGTTGGTGTTCTCAATCAGGAAGTCGATGCTGCTCTTGTCGGCCTCCAGCCTGATGTGGATGAAGCTGGGCTGCGTCGGGCTGACACCATGCTTGAAAGCATTCTCGATGAGCGGAATGAGTAACAAGGGCACAATCTTCGCTTGCGGATAGACATGCTGCGTGTCGAAAGTGATGTCAACGCTTCCCGGCTGTCTGATTTTCATCAGGTTGACATAGTTCTGCAGGAAGTTCACCTCGTCCTTCATCTGCACCTCCTTCTCCTGGTTGTCGTACAGGATGTGGCGCAGCATGCCCGAGAGCTGCTGGATGGCCTCCTGGGCCCGCCGCGTGTCGAACGCCGTCAGGGCGTAGATGTTGTTCAGCGTGTTGAGCAGGAAGTGGGGGTTCGTCTGGTAGCGCAGGTTGCTCAGCTCGGCATCGGCCTTGGCCGCCTCGGCAGCCAGCCGGGCCTCCTCCGCTTCCTGCCATATCATACCTAACCGCATGGAAACGGCAATCATGACCGCCACTGCCAGGTTGAACACGTAGCCGCGCCCCATGCCCAACCAGTGATGCAGCACGAGAGCAATGCTCACCACGAGGACCAGATTGCCTAACCAGCACAGGCTTTTGTACCCCCTCATATAATAATAAGGTGTAATCAAAGAGTAGTTGATGTAAAAGACCGCTATGACAGCCAACGTGGGCACCAGCGAGGCAGGAAACTGCATCGGCCGGAACGACATGGGCAGCAGGAACAGCACTATCCATGTGGCGATGTGCGACAATATGGTGTAGAGCGGTTTCTTCATCCGTCGTCAGCGCTGCTGCGGTCTTGTGGCAAATATGAAGTAGATAATCAGCAGTATATATGCCACCAACGAGCATACCTCGCTCAGCGGATTGGCGAGCCATGCGTCGCTGACAGGATTGAAACCGCCGAAACGCAGCAAGGCGCTCACCACACCCATCAGGGCGCCGCCGGCTATGAAGCCCGATGCCAAGAGTGTGCCCTTCTCGCCCCGCGCCTCGTTCGCTTTCTTGTCCTTCGAGCGAGTGGTCACGTACCAGTTGACGATGCCACCCACCAGGAGGGGCACGTTCAGCTCTAACGGAATGAACATGCCGAGGGCGAAGGCCAGGGCCGGCACCTTGCACAGCGTCAGTACAATAGCCAAGGCCGCGCCGATGGCATAAAGCAGCCAGGGGGCCCCCACGCCGTTCATCAGCGGGTCAATCACCGCCGCCATAGCGTTGGCCTGAGGTGCTGCCAACTGTCCCGAGGCAAAACCGTAAGTCTCGTTCAGAAGCATCATAACGCCGCCAACAGTAGCAGCCGACACTAACGTTCCCAAGAACTTCCACGTCTCCTGCTTTCTGGGGGTCGTGCCTAACCAGTAGCCAATCTTCAGGTCGGTGATAAAGGCGCCAGCCATAGAGAGCGCCGTACACACCACGCCGCCCATGACCAAAGCGGCCACCATGCCCGAAGTGCCGCTGAGTCCTACGCCTACCATCACCACCGAGGCCAGGATGAGCGTCATCAGCGTCATGCCACTGACAGGGTTGGAGCCCACAATGGCAATGGCATTGGCTGCAACGGTCGTAAACAGGAATGCTATAACGGCCACCAATATGATGGCCACCAGTGCCTGCAGCATATTACCGTCCATCACGCCCAACCAGAAGAACAGGAAAGTCAGCACGATGGTAACTGTCGATGCAATGGCAATAAACCGGAACGGCAGGTCCCGTTCTGTACGCTGCGACTCGGTCGCAGCCCCCCCGCCGCCTTTCATCTCCTTCGCTGCCAGTCCTACAGCCCCTTTGATGATGCCCCAGGACTTGATGATGCCGATGATGCCGGCCATAGCTATGCCGCCAATACCTATTGACTTGCCGTAAGCCTTGAATATCTGTTCAGGCGACATGTCGCCTACAGCTGTCGTAATCGAGGGGTCCCACTGGTTCAGAACATCACCGCCGAAGAGCAAAGCCATGCCTGGCACAATGAGCCACCAGACGCTTAGCGAGCCTAACGTGATAATCAGGGCGTACTTGAAGCCGATGATATAGCCCAGGCCCAGCACGGCGGCACCTGTGTTGATTTTGAACACCAGCTTTGCCTGCTCAGCCAACTGCTCGCCCCATCCTGCCACACGGCTTGTGAAGTTCTCGTTCCACCAGCCGAAAGTCGCCACGATGAAATCGTATAAGCCTCCTACCAATCCGGCTATCAGCAACGGCTTTGCCTGGTCGCCGCCCTTTGCTCCGCTCACCAAAACCTGCGTAGTGGCCGTTGCTTCCGGGAACGGATACTTACCGTGCATGTCGGAGACGAAGTACTTGCGGAACGGTATCAGGAACAAGATGCCGATGATACCGCCTAACAGCGATGCAATGAAAATCTTCAGGAACGAAGCCGACATCTCAGGGTATTTCGCCTGCAAGATGTAAATGGCTGGCAACGTAAAGATGGCTCCGGCCACTACAGCGCCCGAACAGGCTCCGATACTCTGTATGATGACATTCTCGCCTAACGCCTTGGAACGCTTGGCGGCTGTCGACACACCTACAGCAATGATGGCAATGGGGATGGCAGCCTCAAACACTTGTCCCACTTTCAGCCCCAGATATGCAGCGGCAGCCGAGAAAAGCATAGCCATAATCACACCCCACGTCACCGACCATGCGTTCACCTCAGGGTATTCACTCCTCGGCGACATCATAGGCTCATACTGCTCACCCTCTTTCAATTCACGAAAGGCATTCTCCGCCAGTTGGCTCTTAATCTCTTCCATATTCTCCTATTATTACTTATTTACAGTTTCCAGATATTCTGCATAAATGCGTGCAGCAGAAATTATCTGCTTTACACATGGCCGCTTCTGATAATACTCGGCAGTGCGCTCCGACGCTTCATAGCTAAGGGGCGCATCCCGCTTCAGCTTCAGCAGCTCGGCGCAAATCAGCGAACTATGCTCCTCTTGAAAGCGGGCTGCCAATTGCTGAACCGTCATATAGTTTGCCGACTTCCCCTCACGGTCACCCGGAGTCACGCTGCCATTTTCGAGCCCTGCCAATAACGCCATAGCATTGAAAGCTCCGCACGACAAACGCATACGTCCGATACCTGCCCCAAAGCCGGCACTCACACGGAGCATCTGTTCCTCGGTGTAGCCATAGACATCGGCAAATGCAGTGGCCACCGACTGCGAGCAATTGAATCCCTGCATGAACAGCTCTTCGGCCCGCTTCATTCGTTTCTGTTTGTCAATCGCCATCATTCTTGCTCTTATTCATTAACTCACAGCGCTGCAAGGCTTCCATCAAGAGGGAACGCGGACAGGCAATGTTCATACGAATATATCCTTCACCCGACTGGGCCCCATACATCGTGCCAGGGTTCACCCATACCTTTGCCTCGCTGAGCAGACGGTCGGAATACTCCTGCGACATCATTCCTGTAGCCGTGATGTCAATCCAAGGCAGATAGGTACCCTCCAGCGTACAAACCCTCCATTGTGGCAGATGTTCCTTGGCAAAGACACAAAGAGCCTGATAATTGCCCCACAGATACTGGTTCAGCTCGTCAATCCAATCCTCACTCTCGTTATAGGCGGCTTTCAGAGCAACAGGCCCGAAAGGATTGAGGTCGCACACCTCATTGATATTGATGGCGCGGTCTAACCTGCGGCGCCATTCGGGCTGCGAACAGATGATGTTGGCGACCTGCAAGCCGGCAATATTGAACGACTTTGAAGGGGAATTCAGGATGACGCTGTTCTGGCGGCACGCTTCGCTGACAGCAGCAAAAGGCTGAAAAACGTGTCCAGGCATCACGAGTTCACAGTGAATCTCGTCGCTCACCACCTTGACGTGATGTCGCAGGCAGATGTCGTTCATCCGCTCCAGTTCCTCCTTCGTCCAAACGCGCCCCGTCGGGTTATGGGGGTTACAGAGCAAGAATACAGTAGTTTTCTCGTCAGCACACTTTGCCTCGAAGTCCTGCCAATCGACGGAGAATCGGGAGCCAGCTTTCACAAGCACCGCTTCCACCACCTCACAGCCATTGTTTCGGACGGAGGAGAAGAAACAGTTGTAGTCGGGCGAAAGGATGACCACCTTCTCGCTTGGCATCGTCAACGCTTTGATGGCTACCGACATAGCCGGAACTACACCTGTAGTGTAGAGTATCTCGTCGCGTTCGATATTCCACTGATGGCGGCGGTGGAACCATGAGATGACGGCATCGTAATAGTCGTCTTCAACCACCGTGTAACCAAATACGCCATGCTCGGCACGCTTTTTCACTGCCTCTAAAATGGCAGGGGCAGCACGGAAGTCCATGTCTGCCACCCAAAGCGGCAGTACATCTTTATCGGGAGTCATATCCCATTTGACACAACCTGTACTGCGTCGGTCAATCTGCTCATCGAAGTTATATTTCATTTCCTTGTTTCTATCACACAGTTATTGGGTTGTCTCACATGTTCGTCTATCGTAATACTACCGATGGAATCGGCCAAAATGTGACCGCTGGTAGGATTCTTGATGTGCTCGATATGGCCGTGGATATCGGCCTCGACGGTGGTGTATTCGAACACCCGGTCGCACATGGCATCGAAGGTGCAGTTCTCGAGCACCAGATTCTGCGTATAGCAAAGCAACTGCTCACCAGCCAAGTGGCAGTTTACCAGACGCACGTTCTTGGAGTGCCAGGCCAAGTACTCGCCATCGAGCACGGAGTCGTAGATGCTAACGTTCTCACATTCCCAGAAAGAGTCCTTGGTCAGGATGTTGGCATGATGTACTTCCACGTTCTTGCAATACTGGAACACGTATTTCGAGTCGCTATCCAACCCGTCGACGTAGATGTTCTGCGAGAACATGAAAGGGTAGGTGCCACCATGCAGCCGTACCTTCTTCAGCCGCAAGCCGTCCACCCGCCAGAATGTCTCGTCGGCATCGGTAATCTCGACGTTCTCCAACTCCACATTTTTCATCTCGCGGAAGAATTTCGGACCATCAATACGGCTGTTGCGCATCACAAGATTGTTGGTGTACCAGATAGCGGAACGTGAGCCTTCGGCAAAATAACAATTCTCGATGACAGCGCCATCGACGTGCCACCAAGGATACTTGCCATAGAACTTACAGCCACTGGCCTCCATGTTCTGGCATTGCTTGATGGCACTCTCGCCATCGGTAATTGTTATATTCTCCAAACGGAGGTCGTGAACAGCGAACAACGGGCGCTCGCCCCCAAATTCCTGGTCTTTGATTAGTTCCATGTCGTTATGTTAGTGTTTGTTTTATGTCGTAGCTTTCTTCGTGCGCACCTTGAAACGGTCAAAGCCTTCGCCATAGACGCCGATAACGGCACTCTGCGAGACGAAGGCATGGGGGTCAACCTCGTTGATGATGCGGAATATCATGTCGCTCTGGCGACGCTTGGCCAGTACAAAGAGCATCTTCACGTCCTTACCAGAGTAGAAACCCTGGGCGTCAATTACCGTACAGCCGCGATGAGGCTCACGGTTGATGCGCTCACCTATCTCACGATACTTGTCGGAAATGATGAAGAACTGTACCGAACGGCGTGCCGACTCCACCACCTGGTCGATACAGAAGGCCGTAACGTAGAGCACCACATAGCCGTAGATGACCTTCTCCCAGTCGCGCAGCACAAAGTAGGAACTCGATATAATCACGACGTCGCAAATCATGATGACGCGGCCTAACGACACGTCGCGGTACTTGTTGACGATGGCGGCAATGATGTCTGTACCACCCGTCGAACCGTTGTTGGCCAGTCCAAGACCTACACCGCAGCCGCAGAACACAGAGCCTATGATGGCTGCCATGAACGGCTGGTCCTCCAATAGGTGGGCGTTGTAGTGGTCGGTCACCAAACCGATGCTCACTGTGAGCACCGTCACAGCGAAGATGGTCTTCAGACAGAACTTGAGTCCCAGCACCTTGAGGGCCACCAACAGCAATGCACCGTTGATGACGAAGTAACTCACCTGTACGGGAATTTTCGTTGCCCAATAGAGGATAGAAGAAACACCGGCCACGCCGCCCGTTGTGATGTTGTTAGGCAATAGGAATACACCCCACCCGATGGCGTAACTCATCATAGCGATGGCAATGATAATGTAGTCGCGCAGTTCCTTTCCGAAGCCTGCCCTAACGTTTGCTTTTGTCATTCTTTTTCCGTTTTGGCTGCAAAGTTAGAAAATAATTATGAATTATGAATTATAAATTATGAATTATTTCGTAACTTTGCAGGCAAAATGAGAAAAAGATGAAAAAACTATTTATAGAAACTTACGGATGCCAGATGAACGTGGCCGACTCTGAAGTTGTAGCTTCGGTGATGGGTATGGCGGGATATGAACCTACAGAATCCATCGATGAAGCCGATGCCATATTCTTGAACACCTGTTCTGTACGCGACAACGCCGAGCAGAAGATTTACCACCGGCTGGAAGCACTTAATGCGCTCAAGAACTCAAAGTCCAAAACCCGAAACTCAAAACTTATCATCGGCGTCTTAGGCTGTATGGCTGAGCGAGTGAAGGACGAACTGTTAGAGAAGCACGGTGCCGACCTCGTGGCGGGCCCCGATGCCTATCTGTCGCTGCCTGACCTCGTCGCACAGGCCGAGATGGGACACAAGGCCATGAACATCGAACTCTCGACTACCGAGACCTACCGCGACGTGGTGCCCATGCGGTTGCATGGTACCAAGATTGGCGGCTACGTCAGCATCATGCGTGGCTGCAACAACTTCTGCCATTACTGCATTGTGCCCTATACCCGTGGCCGAGAGCGGAGCCGCGACGTGGAGAGTATATTAAAAGAGGTGCGCGACCTGCGTGACCGAGGCTTCAAGGAAGTGACGCTGTTAGGGCAGAACGTAAACTCCTATTTGTCCAATGGGGCTTATGAGTCCCATAATTTCCCACAGCTTTTGCGCCGTGTGGCCGAGGAGGCTCCCGCCATGCGAGTGCGCTTCACCACCTCGCACCCCAAGGACATGAGCGACGAGACGCTGCAGGTGATAGCCGACATGCCGAACGTATGCCGCCATATACACCTGCCAGTCCAGAGCGGCAGTAACCGCATACTCCAACTGATGAACCGCAAGTACACCCGCGAGTGGTACTTGGACCGTATAGCAGCCATTCGCCGCATCATCCCCGACTGTGGACTTTCTACCGACATCTTCGTGGGCTATTGCTCTGAGACTGAGGAAGACCACCAGCTGTCACTCCAGCTGATGCGTGAGGTGGGCTACGACTCTGCCTTCATGTTCAAGTATTCGGAGCGACCGGGTACCTACGCCTCAAAGCACCTGCCCGACGACGTAAGCGAAGATGTCAAGATTCGCCGCCTCAACGAGCTGATAGCTTTGCAGACGGAAATCAGTGCCCTACAGAACAAGAAGGACGAGGGTCGCCTATTCAACGTCCTTGTTGAGGGATTCTCCAAGCGCAGCCGTGACCAACTTTGCGGACGCACAGAGCAGAACAAGATGGTGGTGTTCGACAAAGGCAATCACCACATTGGCGAGACCGTCAGTGTCCGCATCACGAGAAGCACCAGTGCAACGTTATTCGGCGAAGAAGTATGAAAGAATTCATGCAAGTACTGCGGCGCTTTGTACCGCCCTACAAGAAATACCTGGTCATGTCGGTGGTGTTCAACATCCTGTCGGCAGTGCTCAACATCTTTTCTTTCGCCGCCCTGATTCCCATCCTGGGCATTATCTTCAAGACCGACGACACCGAGCGAGCAACTGAACTGATGGAGTGGGACTGGACGAACGCTGAGGACGTGCTGATGAACAATATGAACTACTACGTCAACCAGCTCATCGGAGCCGTAGGTCCTACCACCACGCTGCTCATCATTGGCCTCTTCTTAGCCTTCATGACGGCTCTGAAGACGGGAGCCTACTTCGCTGCGGCAGCCTCCATTATCCCTATCAGGACTGGTGTGGTACGCGATATCCGCAACCAGCTCTACCAGAAAATCACGTCGCTGCCTTTAGGCTTTTTCAGCGAAGAGCGGAAGGGTGACATCATTGCCCGCATGAGCGGCGATGTGCAGGAAGTGGAAAACAGCATCATGGCATCATTAGAGATGCTGTTCAAGAACCCCATACTCATCGTGGCCTATTTCGGCATGCTGCTGTTCATCTCGTGGGAGCTGACGCTTTTCACACTCATCATCGTACCCGTCATGGGATGGTTCATGGGATGGGTGGGACGCAAGTTGAAAGCACAGTCCATCAAGGCACAGTCGCTGTGGAGCGACACCATGAGTCAAGTGGAAGAGACGCTCGGCGGACTCCGCATCATCAAGGCGTTCTGCGCCGAAGGCAAGATGAACGCCCGTTTCGACCGCATCAACACGTCCTACCGCAACGACATCATGCGGGTGAACATCCGTCAGTCGTCAGCCCACCCCATGTCCGAGTTTCTCGGCACGGTGATGATAGTCATCGTCTTGTGGTTCGGCGGTGTACTGGTGCTGAACTACGGTTCGCTCTCCGGCCCCCTCTTTATCTATTACATGGTGATGCTCTACAGCATTATCAACCCCCTGAAAGATTTCTCGAAAGCCAGCTACAACATACCCAAGGGACTGGCCTCTATGGAGCGTATCGACAAAATCCTGATGGCTGAGAACACCATCAAGGAACCCGCACAGCCACGCCCCATCAAGGCCTTCGAGCATCAGATAGAGTTTCGGGACGTGTCGTTCCGTTACGGCGAGCAATGGGTGCTGCGCAACGTCAACCTGACCATCCACAAAGGGCAGACCATCGCGATTGTCGGACAGTCAGGTAGCGGCAAGTCAACACTTGTTGACCTCATTCCCCGCTACTACGACGTGCAGGAGGGTGAAGTGCTCATCGACGGCATCAACGTCCGCGAGTTAGGCATCTACGACCTGCGCCAGCTGATTGGCAACGTCAACCAGGAGGCAATCCTATTCAACGACTCCTTCCGCAACAACATTGCCTTTGGCGTGGAGAATGCTACCCAGGAACAGATTGAGGAGGCTGCCCGCATTGCCAACGCATACGACTTCATTGTGGCTTCCGAGCATGGCTTCGACACCAATATCGGCGACCGTGGCGGACGGCTTTCAGGCGGTCAGCGCCAGCGTGTCTCGATAGCCCGTGCCATTCTGAAGAACCCACCCATCCTCATTCTCGACGAGGCCACTTCTGCACTCGACACCGAGAGCGAGCGGCTGGTACAGGACGCTCTGGAACGATTGATGAAAACGCGCACTACCGTAGCTATTGCCCACCGTCTCTCAACCATCAAGAATGCCGATGAAATCTGTGTTTTGCATGAGGGATGCATCGTAGAGCGCGGCACCCACGACGAACTGCTGAAAGTGGACGGATATTACAAGCGACTACATGAAATGCAGAGTTAGCTACCTGTTGCGCTTCTACCTGCTGACGATGCTTTTGTTTATGGCCGCCAAGTGGGTGTTTATGTTTGCCTACCACGGTGAATATGCGTTTACCATGCGTGATGTTTCCGAAGTGACGCTACACGGACTGTCGCTCGATCTCTCCACAGCCCTCTACTTCTTGATTCTCCCCTTTCTGCTGGCCATCATATCTTTCTGGGTCAGCATCGCGAAGTGGGTGTATTACGCCTACTACGTACTGATAGCAGTAGCCTTCGCCTTGGCCTTTGTGGCCGATACCAGTCTCTACGCTTTCTGGGAGTTCAAGCTCGATGCTTCCTGCCTCCAATACTTGGAAAGTCCCACCGAGGCAATGGCGAGCGTCACTACGGGCTATCTGGCCGTTCGCGTCGTCCTCTTCCTCGTCCTCACCTTCCTCCTCTCCTTCTTATATATTAAGGTATGCACCCCACGCCTTTCACCCCTCACCTCTCACCTCTTACCTCTCACGTTTTACCTCCTCCTCATTCCCCTCATCGTCATCGGCATTAGGGGCGGGTTGGGCGAATCAACCACCAACATCGGACAGGTGTACTACTCGCAAAACCAGTTTCTCAACCATTCGGCGGTCAATCCCGTGTTCTCCTTCCTGTCGTCATTAGGCAAGTCGGGCGACTACATCGTCGACTACCACTTCTACACCGATGATGAGTGCCAGCGGCTGACGGAGGGCATTTTCTCCACCGTGAGCGAAGACCCCGACTCGCTGCTCAACACCACACGGCCCAACGTGGTGATTATCCTGATGGAGAGCTGCGGCGGACAGTTCACCGAGATTGGCGGCCACCCTGAGATTACCCCACGGCTGAACCAGCTGAGCCGCGAAGGCATCTACTTCACCGAGTGCTATGCTAATGCATGGCGTACCGACCGTGGGACGGTGAGCGCCCTGAGCGGCTATCCCGCCTTCCCACTCACGTCGGTCATGAAGATTCCTGAAAAGAGCCGCAAGCTGCCCTCCATCGCCTCGTCGTTGGCTGCCGAAGGCTATACCACCAGCTTCTTCCACGGTGGCGACATCAATTTCACCAACATGCGCAGCTACCTCTTGAGCACTGGCTACCAACGACTTACTTGGAAAGCCGACTACAGCTTGCATGACCAGACGACAGCTCAGTGGGGTGTGCGCGACGACCTGATGTTTGCCTCGCTGCTACACGACATTGCCAACGACCGCTCTCCCCACTGGATGAAAACCCTGCTCACACTATCCTCTCATGAACCCTGGGACGTTCCCGACAAAGTGCTGGATGACGAAGTGTACAATTCCTTCCATTACTTAGATCGCTGCATCGGCGATTTCATCGACAGTCTGCGGCAGTTGCCTGTCTGGCAGAACCTGCTGGTCGTCATGCTGCCCGACCACGGCCTGCGCTATAAAGGTATTGGTGAGACCACCCGCCTTTACAACCACATTCCCATGATATGGGTAGGCGGAGCCGTCTGCAGCCCCCGGCGCATTGAGCAGGTATGCAACCAGAGCGACCTTGCCGCCACGCTGTTAGGCCAGCTGCACATCGACCACAGCCACTACCCCTTTAGCCGCGACGTGCTGAGTCGTAACTACCGCCGCCAGCTGGCTTACCATAGCTTTAACAATGGTGTTGCCCTGTTCGACTCTACAGGCTTTGCTGCATTCGACTTGGACGCAAATCGCATCATCGCCCACGAAGGCCCTAACGCCCAAGAACAGTTGCAGTTGGCACGAGCCATCCTGCAACTGACGGCGAAAGACTTGAAGAACACGGGAAATCCCCACAAAAAGCAATAAAAGAATCTACTGCAACCGTTTGACCACGCAGGTTTTTCCATTACGAATGTAGACACCCTTCTTCGTGGGCCGACCGGCCAGGCGGCGACCGTCGAGCGTGAACCATTTTCCATCGGCAGCAGCCGTAACAGTTGCTATGCCTGTGCCTTGTTCCGACTTTTCGGCGGCATCTTTCTTGATGATGCTGCTGATGGTCGGTACGTCGTAGAAAGCGGCATAGTTGTCGTTGGAGGTATCGATGGTGTAGGTAGGCTCCACGCCGCTGTCAATGTTCTGCCAGTTAGCATCCGTCAGGCGGGCACGTGCTGAAGACAGCTGGTACTGCAGGCCTTCAGGCGTGGCGAACTGCTGCACGGCACAAGCACCTCCGCCACTCCGCTCGCCGAAGACGGGAACCCCCAGACCTTTCATCAGCGAGGGGAGCAAGTTGCCACACGAGAAACATAAGCTGGAGGTGAGCACGGCGAAATTGAGGTCGTACTTCACGGACTTGTCCCTACCGGAGAATTTGCCGTCGAAACCGTAGTCAAAGTCATAGCTAATCGTCTGTCGCTGCCCCGTCAGCACGTTCTCGCTGTGGAACTGGCTCTGCCCCGTAGTGAGAGCTGTCATGGCCATCACCAAGTCGAGCGAACCACCGCGGTTGGCCGAAATGTCAATGACGAGGTTTTTCACTTCGGGGTCATCGTTGGCTCGTTTCAGCGCGTCGAGCACCACGCTCAGGTCGCCTTTGAAATTCTCGTCAATAGCGGGAGTAGAACCCGTGCAGCCGCTGTCGTAGTAAGCTTTCCATGCCGCATTGTTGGTCATTCCGAACTGGTTGTAGAACAGGTAGGCCGTGTCGCCTTCTTTGTAATAGGTATCACTGCTGGGGCGGGCTGCTATAATCTTTATCATTTTATCCTTGCTTGGCGGCGCAAACATTATTGTCTGGAAGTATTGATTCAGTTCATCCAACAGGTCGGGATAGGCATCCATCATGCCGGAAAGGCCTCCCAACATATCTTCAGATGTCGCAAGACCTTGCGCTATCAATACTTGCCAGCACAAGATGTTGGGCACCAAACCTGTATGTCCGCCATCTTCCATCAGCATCTGCAGTAAGTTCATACCGAACAGGTACTCCTGCATGTCGGTGCTCTTGAGCAGCTTCTTGATGGTCGGCCCGTTTTTTACTGTGTCAAGGGCTTTGTCAATGCCTTTGCTGCGGATATCGCCCTCCAGGGGAGAGCGTCCCGGCATGCCATAGAAGTGGTCTATCACGAAACACAGTTCACCGTAGCTGTAGGCTGCCATGTCGGCACTGCGACTCTTTGACTGTAACACCTTCTTGGTGCCCGCCGGGTCGAGCTGGGCGAAATTAGAGTACTGGTTGTCGGTCACTACCACCACCCGCTCGCCGTTATATCCGGCAATGTGATAGTAGAGGTCGCTGTAGAGGTCGGAAAGTGTGGCCAAGGGAAAGTAAACCGCTACCTCGTCGCCACGAAGGTCGATGCCGTATTTCTTGAAGTCGAAGGTGAGGGTTGTCTTGGTCGGTGTCAGCTCCAGTGAACGATAGCGCACGAATGGTGCCCCGTCCAGATAGACGTTGTCCATACCCGGCTGCACCAGCCCCATGAGGTTGGTGAAGCCCATGTAGTCGTCCGACGTGAACTGCTCACTGCTGGTGTTCACGGTAGCCTCGGCGCGGTCGCGCTTTAACAGATACTCACCGTCGCCCCTCTTGCTGACGCTTACCGTGGTGCCGGGGTACATCAGCTGCTGAAAATCGGAAATGGAGATATAGGGCACCTCAGGCATGTCGCTGTAGAAGCGCAGGTTTACCGTGCCGTCGTCCTGCCCGCCACGGTTTACGGGCACCTGGCGGGTGGAGAACGTAGGCTCGGCCGCCACGCACAGTGACAGCATGAAGGCTAATTGTAGAAACAGTATCTTTCTCATAAGTTGATGATCATAGTGTCTTTGTTGCATTTGCGGTTTCACTAACGAGCCGCACACCGTAGATTTCGCCTATCTGCTTGCCGCGCTTGGCGACGAATTTCACGCGGACCTGCGTCTTTCCCCGAAGCATTTCAGCAGGAATGTCGAACGTCTCGTACTTGAACTCCGATATGCGGTACTTGCCGGTGTTGTTGATGCTGACAAGCAGCTGGTCGTCTATGAATACATCGAACTCGTGGCTCTTCCACTCGCCCACGCCCCAGAACTTCAGGCGCAGCTGCAAGTCGGTGCGGCCGGCCGTTTGCATCAGGTAGCTGAAGTAGTGGCCGTCACGTGCATCACGCCAGAACACGTCGTTGGTGTTACCCGTCTGGGAGCGGTCGGTTTCCATCTTGTGGTCAGTCTCGGGCTGTTGTTCGCCTGGTTGTACCTTATCGACGGTGCGGGCTTCGAGTGCCTGGCGCTCCTGCTCTTCCTTCGCCAACTTGGCCAGGTAGTCCTTGTAGCTCGACTCAGAGAGGGCAAGCCAGTACATCATGTAGCGCGAGTCGTGAATCTCGAAGAAAGGCTGGAGTTCACAAGCTCCATTGCTCCCATTGACCACCTTCGTCTCTAACATGAAGTGAAGCGGCTTTCCTTCAATATCCTTTATCTGCGAGGCAATCTCGTCGATGTTGTTGTTGATGAGGATAGGTGCCTCGTTGACAGGCAGCTTCTTGCCGCTGGCATACTGTCCGAATCGGCTGTCGTCGGCCACCAGGTGAGCCAAATCTTCCGTACCCGTCTTCATGCCTAAGAGGATGGGGCCGTGCATCAGGGCGACGTATTGCGGCACGTTGGGCAGGTACTTCACGCTGTTGTGCATGGGGAACGTCACTTCAACCACGTCGCCCTTCTTCCACTGACGGTCTATGGCGACATAGGATGACGGGCCGCTGATGATGCTGACAGGCTTGCCGTTGACGCTGACTTTAAACGAGCCCGGCTTCACCCAGCCAGGATAGCGCACCAGCAATGGGAACCCACCCTTGCCCTGAGTGACCGTGATACGGCTGGTCTCGCCGTAGGGGAACTGTGTCTCTTGACGCAGCGTCAATCCCTTCTCCTTCCAGTTCAGCTCAGAGCTGACATAGAGGTTCACGTAGAGCGCATTGCCCACGTGGGTATAGATGAACTGGCCGTACTTGCCGTGATTCTCCATGCCTGTACCTACGCAGCACCACATGGCTTCGTTGGGAGCCGAGTAGTTGCGGTAGTGCCGCGGACGGGCTGGCGTGAAGTAGACGTAGCCGCCATGCTCAGGATGCTGCGACGCAAGAATGTGGTTGAAGGTGGCCAGCTCGTAGTAGTCGGCATAGCGTGCCTCAGGGTTGCGGCGGTGCAGGTCCTCGGTCAGCTTCAGCATGTTGTTGGTGTTGCAAGTCTCAGGGCCGTCAATGTCGTTGATGAAGTCCATGCAGGCCTCACGGCTGGGGAAGTGCTCGCGGCGGCTGTTGCCTCCAAAGGCCAGCGAACGCTGCCCAGTGACGATGTCCCAGAAGTAGTCGGCAGCATTGTGGTAAGGCTCGAAATTGGCCGAACCACATATCGTCTGCCCATTGTCAGCCAGCCAGCAGTTCTTGAGCGGATAAAGGGTCGATAGTTCGCTGATACGCTCGAAGCCCACCACCTTGGGCACCTGCGTGTTGGCGTGCATATTGTCGAGATTGTCTACACGCTGCGACATCGGGGTGAGCAACCGGCGGTGCGAGAAACGCATGGCCACGCTGAGGTATTTCGGTTCGCGGGTGATGGCGTAGGCATCGGCCAGCACCTCGTTCATGCCACCGTGCTCGTTGCCCAGCATACGCTCCATCTGCTCGTCGCTGAGACCTGCCGTCAGGTCGATGGCCCAATCGCAGAATCCGAGGAAGAGCTTCTTCGCCTGCTCGTTGCCACAATAGAGCCACGCATCGCGCAGACCTGCGTACATCTTGTGTAGATTATAGAACGGTGCCCATGAACCGAAGTAGACGCCGAAGTCGCCTTTCTTGAACGTCGACCAGATGCGCTCGCTGTTGGGCATACCACCCACATAACCCTTACCCCATTCGGGATGGCTCTTCACGTTGGCATCGGCACAGAGTTGCAGTTCGCTTATCATGTACTCCATGCGACGGCGGCACTCATCGTTGCCCGTGGCGGCATTGATGGCCATCGCCGTCAGGTAGTGGCCGCCAACGTGACCGTCCAGTCCGTCCCAGTTGGGATAGGTCTTCGCTCTCGGCTCTAATCCTGCCTCTTTGCGGTAGGGAGCCAGCAGGCGGTCGCAGTCGTACTTCAGCAGCGTCTGGATGTTCAGGTCGCGTGCCTTCTTCAGCGGGCCGTCGAGCAGCGTAACATTGCCGAGAGGAAACTCATCGGCATACAATTTGTCTTGTGCGTAGCTGGTTGCCACGCCTGTCATCGCCAGTATTAGGGCAATGGTTGTCGGCTTAAAGGTTCTGTTCATAGGTCTTTTTTACTGCTTTATTGGAATGAGTGTGCAAAGTTACTGATTTTTCCTTGATTATCGTTACCTTTGTATGTAAATTTTGCGTCTGAATATAAAAGGAATTTTGACGAGCCGTAACCAACGGGCTCCGAAGCCGTAATTTCTGCCGCTGTGAGGTTACGGTTCGTTGATGGCGTTGATAGTTATGACAGATGACAGATGACAGTTAATGAAAAAACGTTGTGACATTATAATTAGTATTATATATATTATAATATATATAATACTAATATCTATCTTCTTTTTAAAATTCAATAACTGTCATCTGTCATCTGTCATTTGTCATTGACCAGTAAGGCTAAAACAATCCCTCAGCTACCTCTTACAGATGACAGTTATTGAAAAACGGTTTTTTAGTTGCATCCGTACCAAAAAGAAGGAAACTGGCACACACGCGTACGATGGCCAGTTTCCTTTAGTCGTTTCAGTCGCAACGCCGTTATGCGTCGATGTTGGCGTAGGTGGCATTCTTCTCGATGAACTGGCGGCGCGGCTCAACGTCGTCACCCATCAGCATGGAGAAGATTTCGTCGGCCTCGGCGGCGTTCTCGATGGTCACCTGCTTCAGCAGGCGGTTTTCGGGGTTCATGGTGGTTTCCCACAGCTGCTCGGGGTTCATCTCGCCAAGACCTTTGTAGCGCTGGGTATGTAGGGCGGTGGCGTTCTCGTCGCCTGCTACGTACTTGTCGATGAATGCCTGCCGCTGCTGCTCGGTGTAGCAGTACTCCGAGAACTTCTTGTACGTACACTTGTAAAGCGGCGGTGTGGCGATGTAGAGGTGCCCCTCCTGGATGACCTTCGGCATGAAGCGGTAGAAGAGGGTCATGATGAGCGTGTCGATGTGCGAGCCATCGACGTCGGCGTCGGTCATGATGATAATCTTGTCGTAGCGCAGTTTGTCGACGTTGGCCTCGCGGTCGCCTTCGCCGTCAACGCCGAAGCGGACGCCGATGCTCTGGATGATGTTCATCACCGACTCAGCCTCGAACACGCGGTGCCACTGTACCTTTTCGACGTTCAGGATTTTTCCGCGAAGCGGCAGGATAGCCTGGAAGTGGCGGTCGCGTCCCTGCTTGGCCGAGCCACCAGCGGAGTCACCCTCAACGAGGAATATCTCGCAGGTCTTCGGGTCTTTCTCCGAGCAGTCGGCAAGTTTGCCGGGCAGTCCTCCGCCTGTCATCGGATTCTTGCGCTGCACGCTCTCACGGGCTTTGCGGGCGGCGATGCGGGCAGTGGCAGCAAGCACCACCTTGTCGCATATCATCTTGGCCTCCTTGGGGTGCTCCTCCAAGTAGTTGCTCAGGGCTTCGCCTACGGCCTGCTGAACGGCACCCTTTACTTCGTTGTTGCCGAGCTTGGTCTTGGTCTGTCCCTCGAACTGGGGCTCAGCCACCTTGATGCTGATGACGGCGGTGAGACCCTCGCGGAAGTCCTCGGGCGCAATCTCAATCTTGGCCTTCTCTATCTGCTTGGATATCTGCGGGTCGCTGTCGGCGTATTTCTTTAAGGTAAGGGTGAGGGCTGCACGGAAACCGGCAAGGTGAGTACCGCCCTCGATGGTGTTGATGTTGTTGACGTAGGAGTGGATGTTCTCCGAGTAGTCCGTGTTGTACATCACGGCCACCTCGATGGGGACACCCTGCTTCTCGGTCTTCAGGTAGATGACATCGTCGACGAGGTGGGTACGGTGGCGGTCAACGTAGCGCACGAACTCTTTCAGTCCGTCCTTGGCGTGGAACACTTCTTCCTTGGTGTTGCCGTCCTCATCGGGACGCATGTCCCTCAGTGTGATGGTGATGCCAGCATTCAGGTAAGCCAGCTCGCGCATACGGCGGGCTATGATGTCGTACTTGTACTCGGTGGTGGTGAAGATGGTGCTGTCGGGCCAGAACTGCTGGCGTGTACCCGTCAGGTCGGTGTCGCCGACTATCTTGACGTCGTACAGGGGCTTGCCCTTTTCGTACTCCTGCTGGTAGATGTGGCCGTTGCGGAACACCTGTGACATCATGTGGGTGGAGAGTGCATTAACGCACGACACACCGACACCGTGCAGACCGCCCGACACCTTGTAGCTGCCCTTGTCGAACTTACCACCAGCATGTAGCACGGTCATGACGACCTCGAGTGCCGACTTGTGCATCTTCTCGTGCTCGTCGACAGGAATGCCTCGGCCGTTGTCTTGAACGGTGATGGAGTTGTCTTCGTTGATGGTCACTTCAATATGGGTGCAAAAACCAGCCATAGCCTCGTCGATGGAGTTGTCGACGGTTTCGTTCACCAAGTGGTGAAGACCCTTCTCGCTGATGTCGCCAATATACATAGCCGGACGCTTGCGAACGGCCTCTAAACCTTCGAGTACCTGGATGTTACTCGCTGAGTAGTTCTCCTGCTCTTTTATTATTTCTTCTGCCATTTTCGTTGTTTTGCAATTTGGATGCAAAATTACAAAAAAAAGGCGGGATAAACGAAGTTTATCTGCTAAAAAACTACAAAAAAAGAAGCGGTCAGACCTTTCGAGGTACGACCGCTTGCTATTGTTTGGTGTAACGAGCGTTTATCCCAGTTTGTTGATGTGGAGGCAAAGGCTCGACTTCAGGTTGGCAGCCTTGTTCTTGTGGATGATTTTGGTCTTAGCCAGCTTGTCGAGCATCTTCTGTACCTTCGGATACAGGGCCACGGCCTCTTCCTTGTTTGTCATAGCGCGCAGCTTACGGACAGCGTTACGCATGGTCTTTGCATAATACTTGTTGTGGAGTTGTCTTTTCTTCTCTTGGCGAATTCTCTTCACCGATGATTTGTGGTTTGCCATTTTTTTGTTTGGTGTTTAATGTTTAGTGTTAGTGCTAAAGCTTGTGGGTCTTGCGTCTCAATGACTGCCCTGAGCTGACTCTACTGAGCCCTCCGGCACCGTTCCCGCCTTGCGGCAGTAGCACTTGGCTGTGCAGATGACGGATTTAGCATTTGTAGTCCCTAGGAGAGTCGAACTCCTCTTTAGAGAATGAAAATCTCTCGTCCTAACCGATAGACGAAGGGACCGAAGCGTAAAAAGCGGGTGCAAAGGTACTGTTTTTTTTCTAATTGACCAAATTTTCTTCAAGAAAAATGCAGATATTCGCGTTTTTTGTGTAATTTTGCACCGTATGTTGACAAAAACGGAGGCTATAGTGCTGCATGCGTTCAAGTATGGCGAGACGCGCATGGTAGTCGATATGTTCACTCGCACGAACGGTCGGCTGTCGTTTGTCGTGCAGTTGCCGAAGTCGGCAAAGGGGAAGATGAAGAAGCAGTTCTTCCAGCCGCTGACGCTGCTCAACGTGGAGTGTGACATACGGCCCCGCCTACAGTTGCAGAAACTGAGCAGCGCGACGATACTGACACCCTTGCCTACTCTGCAGATGGAGCCTGTCAAGCTGTCGATTACGCTGTTTCTGGCCGAGTTCCTCTATCATGCCCTGAAGGGGGAGCAGCGCAACGAGCCATTGTTCGACTATGTGATAAGCAGCCTGCAATGGTTGGACGGGTGTAGCAACCATGTGGCAAACTTCCATCTGGTATTCCTGATGCGCATGGCCCGCTTCTTGGGCTTCTATCCTAATCTGGACGGCTACGAGCCGGGGTGCTGCTTCGACCTGCGGGCCTCCACGTTCAGCATGGAGCGACCTCTGCACCATGACGTGCTGCCACCCGATGAAGCCGACAAAGTGCTGCTGATGATGCGCATGGACTATGCCACGATGCACGTATTCCGATTGACCCACCACGACCGCAATCGTCTGTTGGACATTGCGCTCACCTACTACCGCATCCACCTCCCTGCTTTCCCCGAGCTGCATTCGCTCGGGGTGTTGCAGGAAATGTGGGAATAAGCTTATTTCAGCAGATTCATTGTGTCGGTGGCAATCATCAGCTCCTCGTCGGTGGGGATAACAACCACTTTCACCTTCGAATCGTCAGCCGAGATGACAGCCTCTTCGCCGCGGACTTTGTTCTTCTGCTCGTCGAACTTGATGCCCAGGAACTCCATGTCCTTGCACACCTCGGAGCGCATGCCAATCTGGTTCTCGCCGACACCTGCCGTGAAGACTACCACGTCGAGGCCACCCATAGCGGCAGCGTAGGCGCCGATGTACTTCTTGATGCGGTAAAAATACATGTCCTGAGCTAACTTGGCACGCTCGTCGCCAGCGTTGGCGGCATTCTCCACGTCGCGCATATCGCTCGAACCGCCCGTCAGACCGGCCACGCCGCTCTTCTTGTTCAGCAGGTTGCTCATGCCGTCGGCGTCAAGGCCAAGCTTCTTCTCAATGAATGTCACGGCACCACCGTCGATGTCGCCGGCACGGGTGCCCATCACCAAACCCTCAAGCGGGGTGAGACCCATCGATGTGTCGATGCACTTGCCGTCCTTCACGGCTGCTATGGAGCCGCCATTGCCTATGTGGCAGGTCACCATCTTCGTACCTTCGGCAGGAATGCCCAGGAACTCGCACGCGCGTGCCGATACATAGCGGTGAGAGGTGCCGTGGAAACCATAGCGACGGATGCCGTACTTCTCGTACAGTTCGTAGGGGATGGCATACATATAAGCCTTAGGCGGCATCGTCTGGTGGAAAGCTGTGTCGAACACGCCAACCTGCGGCAGGCCCGGCATCAGTTCCTTCACGGCGTTCACGCCCTTCAGGTTGGCAGGATTGTGCAGCGGAGCCAGGTCAGAGCACTCCTCGAACGTCTTCAGTACCTCGTCAGTCAGGATAACGCTCTTGTTGAACTTCTCGCCGCCATGCACCATGCGGTGGCCTACGGCATCAATCTCGTCAAGACTCTTGATGACACCAATCTCGGGGGCGGTCAGCAGCGAGAAGATGAACTTCACGCCCTCGGTGTGCTCAGGTATGTCGTGCATAATCTGACGCTTCTCGCCATTGGCGAGCTTCACCTTTACAAAGGCACCGTCCAAGCCTACACGCTCGGCACCGCCACTGGTCATCACACTCTTGTCGTCCATGTTGTAGAGCGCGTACTTAATAGAGCTACTACCACAGTTTAATACTAATATCTTCATAGAAAGCCCACCCAAGCCCTCCCAAAGGGAGGGATGTTTATTTACATGTTGGGTGCTCCATTTTTTTTATGTGTTATACTTGTTGTTAATATTGTTCAAAGCCTTTCCCTTATGTCTATTCGGACACCCCTCCCTTTGGGAGGGCTTGGGTAGGCTTTTTGCCTTATTTTTTAGCATCCATAGCCTGGCAGGCGGTGATGGCAATCATGTAGTAGATGTCGTCAATGGAGCAGCCGCGCGAGAGATCGTTCACCGGACGGGCGATACCCTGCAGAACTGGACCGATGGCGATGGCATCGCCGAGACGCTGCACCATCTTATAGCCGATGTTGCCCACCTCAAGGTTCGGGAACACGAGCACGTTGGCCTTGCCGGCAATGTCAGAGCCGGGAGCCTTCTTGGCACCTACACTGGGAACAAGGGCTGCATCGGCCTGCAACTCGCCGTCAATCTTCAAATCGGGAGCCATCTCCTTAGCCAGACGGGTAGCCTCAATCACCTTGTCGCACACCTCGTGCTTGGCAGAACCCTTCGTCGAGAAGCTCAGCATAGCCACGCGGGGATCCTCGAAGCCAGCTACGGCCTTGGCCATCTGAGCCGTGCAGACGGCAATCTGCGAGAGCTGGTTGGCATCGGGCATCGGAGTGACAGCTACGTCGGCTACTACAAGCACACCATCCTCACCATACTGCTTCTGCTTCGAGATGAGCAGCAGACCACCGCTGACGCAGGTGATACCAGGCTGGCACTTGATAATCTGCAGGGCAGGACGCAACGTGTCGCCAGTAGTCGAGAGCGCACCAGAAATCTGGCCGTCGGCACCCTCGGTCTTGATAATCATGCAACCCAGATACAGCGGGTTCTTAATGAGCTTGCGGGCCTCCTCAATGGTCATGCCCTTCGACTTGCGAATCTCGGCCAGCTTCTCGGCCAGTTCCTCGCTCTTCTCGTAGTTTTCGGGGTCGATGAGTGTGGCTTTGCCAACGTTCTGCAGTCCCTTCTCCTTAGCGAGGGCGTTCACCTTCTCAGGGTTACCAATCAGGATGATGTCGGCAATGTCGTCGGCCAACGCACGGTCGGCTGCACAAAGTGTACGCTCCTCTTCTGCTTCGGGAAGCACGATGCGCTGCTTGTTACTCTTAGCACGCGCTACAATCTTACTTAATAAATCCATAGTTTGCTTGTTTTTGTTTTAGAATTACGAATTGCGTGCAAAGGTAGCACAAATTTTTGAAATCTGTGCCACCTTGGGGGATAAAACTTGTTAATGCCGCAATATTTCGTTATTCCTTTGAGATTGTGACGGTCACGAAGGGGCGGATAGGATAGTCTTGACCAAAGTCTTCTCTATCGAGCGAACCATCATTTCCACGACGAAGATCATGATACTTCACGGTACCATCAGCATTGTAAAGGTAATAGATATTTGTTATTTCCATTCCACCATTCTTCTTGAATAAAGGATTTGCTTTATTATCTTTACACTTATTGAGGGCATCAAGTTCTGCCAATGTTGGTAAACGCCAATCGCTGAAATCGTCCACGCTTGCTTCCACTATTTTTGCATTGATAACATCCTCCAAATTCCCTTCTCGTGCCAAGGTAGCGCTATTTTTACCAACTGCAACTTCATTCGGCGACACCAGTACCACCTCTGCACTATTATCATCAATCTCTGTGACGGAAAGCACGAAGCAACCCTGATAGAGCGTATTAACGGCAGGAATATTGCCCGTTACGGTATTACCGCCCGACGAAGGCTCCGACGGCGTAGGCTCTTCCGTGGTGCTGCCTGTAGCACCACTCTCGTCGAAGTTGAAAGTGATGGTACGCTCACCCTTCCAAGTGGCACCCGTGATGGTCCCCGTCAGCTCCACACCTACTGCCTCCGTGTAGGTTCCTTCGATGTTGATTTTGTAACCAGCCTCCAGTTCTTCGTTTGAACTGTAGGAGTAGCTCTTGGTGCCGTCGCTCGTAGTGATGTTGACGGCGATGGTAGCCGGCTGACTGCTGGGTGGCAGCAGGAACTGCTCGGCCGTCGATTTCCAGGTACGGCCGTCTTCTTGCTTCGTCAGCGCGATGGTTGCTGTCCCCGTTTCTGCGGCATACGACGTTCCTACGGTCAGCGCCTGATACAGGGGAGCCATCGACAGAGATACCGCCGTTGCTGCAGCAGGAACCTTACTGATAGTGATGCTCTGCACGAGCATGACTTTCCGCTCCAGTCCCAACGTCAGCGTGTTCGACCCACCGTCAATCAATGTTACTGTAGAACTGGCCGCCATAAGGTCGGTCAGGGTTTTATTCTCATTCAGCGTCAACGGGGTCGTCTTGGTGGCATCCTCCTTGGCCGGCAGCGTGTACGTCTCTGCGTCCGCGCCTCCGATGGCAAATACCGAGTAGTCGCCCTCAGTCAGCGTCAGTTTAAGTGCCTGGTCAGCATCGCCGATGACCTGCACGGCCTTACATTCATCGTTCTGGAACACATAGACGTTGACGGGATAGCTGACCGCAGCTTCACCTCCCGAACGGGTTCTTATCTGCAGAACAGAACTGGTCTGGCTGACGGAATCCTCCACCACGTCTTTGCCACATCCCGTGAGAACCAAGGCCATCACGGCTACGAATGAAAGATACTTTTTCATAGGCTTCATAGTGTTTAGAACGAAAAACTGTTCACGCTGTCCCATTCAGGGTCGGCAGTCATACGGAGGCTCCCTTCGCTGGTGCTGCCCTTGCTGCCGTTGCCGAAGAAACTGCCCGTATAGCGAGTCACCTGGTTGCGGGTGATGGGAACATTGTCGAACGTCCTTTCCTTGATGACGTCATCGTTGGCATCCAACGCCCTGACGATGATGTTCAATACGTCGTTTTCCTCATGGGGCATTGTGTATATCTCGAAGGTCGTTACCCCATCGGCTGCGGTTCTGGTTTCCGTCTGCCGACTCTGCTTGGCACCGTAGCCGGTAGCAGGCGAGAAGGTGGATGAACCGCCCGTATAGTAGAACCACATCTTTGCCAGGTTCGAAGGCATCTCCTCGTCGGTCAGCATCAGGCGGAACATGGCTACGGCGCGTGTCAGCGTCAGGTCATACTCCTGCGGCTCGTCGGTGACGATGAGGTCGCCATAATAATAAAAGGTGTCGGTTACCTTGTTGTTGGCAAACGATACCACCTCCGTTGAAGTGATGGTGGCCGAACCCTCACCGTTGTGGGCGATGACCACCAGTTGGTAGGTCCCCGAGGCCAGCGTCATTGCCACCGTGCCGTACTCGCTGTCGCTCTGTTTCTGCGAGACGCTCTTCACCTTTGTACCCTCGCTGTCGAACACGGCGATGTTGATACGTGAGCAGATTTGGGCAATGTCAGCAGCAGTTCTTGTGCCGAAGTCTTCCTGCTCAAACTGCGACAGGTGCAGGATGACGTTCGCCTCACTATGCTCCGCATCCTCACTCGCCTCGGCCTCGCCTATTATCGGTTGCTCGCAAGCCGCGACAGCCAGCGCTGCCATCAAAAGCAGTACAAAAGTCCTAACCTTGCTCATACTTCTCACTTTTCACTTCTCACTTCAACACCACCTTCTTCCCGTCTCTGATGTACAGGCCCTTCTTAGGTGTCTGGTTCAGGCGTCGGCCCTGCAGGTCGTATGTTGAATGTTGAACGTCGAACGTTGAATGATGAACGTCCTGGATAGCGGTGATGACGTTGCCTTTCAGACCGTCCTTGGTGTAGTAACCGCCGTTCTCGAACGTCAGGTCAGCAGTCTGCGGCGTACCGCTATTGCTGAAGATAATCTTGGCAGGCTGCTTGGCAGAGCTGTTATTCTGCTTTGTGCCGTCCCAAGTCCATTTCCACACCTTGTTGCCATTGTTTGCCGTACCTAAAAGTGTGCAGTCCACACCAGGCCAGTTCTTGCGCTGCGAGTAGGTGAAGTTGTCGGAAGGTGTATCCGTCCAAGCCCAGCAGCAGATGGTGGCCGACCAGGTGGCGGGAGCCTCGAAGAAGGCGCACACCTCGCCGTCGTTCACCACGCAGAACTCAGGAATGTCGGCAGGCTTCTCGCTCTCCTTCTCCTTAATATTATAGGTACGCACGACGGGAGTACCCACCTCCTTGCCGTCTACTACGAGAGTTAGGCTCAGCGTGTGGGTGCCAGTAGCCAACTGCAGCACGTGGCCGCTGTTCACGACGTTAAGTGACTTTTCGCCGTCCAGCGTATAGCTCACCTTCGCATTGCTGTTGGTGCTGACAGCTGCCAGTCGTACCTGCTGCTTGCCCTCGTAGGTGCCTGACGGCAGATCGGCGTAGGCCGTCTCCATCGTTGCAGGCAGGTAGTAGGCATAGTGGTAGCCCGCAAGCACCTTTGTCCACTCGGCAACGTTGACGTTCGACTCGTTGGCCCCCACATTGCCCACAACCACCAGCAGGCGGTTCTCGCCGCCCGTCTTGATGATGTTGGCGTAGTAGCCCGTGGTGCTACGGAAGTTGTCGTAGCTGCTCTCGTTGTTGATGCCAGCCGTCTTGCGTGCGGCTGCCATTGCCTTGATTTCAGCGGGATAGGCCAGCCAGTGTTTCAGGAATATGCAGGGTGTTCCAGGCATAGCCAGCAGGTAGGCATTGGCAGCCAGCGTGTCCTTCTTCAGCGGGTCCTGGGCGGCGTTCGAGCGTTTCTCCGTGTCGTGGTTCTCGACGAAGGTCACGGCGTAGCGGCGGTAGGTCCCGCTCTGGTAGTTGCTGCTGACCAACGGCCAGTTGCCGTCGTTCTGCTGTGCCAGCCGTGAGTAGTTGCCGTTGTTCATGGCGTTGCGCACCGTGTATCGGAACTGGAAGTCGAAGGCCGCACTCTGTATCTGGCCGTCCACCTTCGTACCCTCAATCCAGTTCTTGATGGTGTTGGTGCCATCCCAGCACTCGCCGACGCTGAACTCCGGCTGTGCCGATGTGTTGTACATGCCCGTGTACGAAGCCGAGTAACCCTTCACCATGTCGTAGCGGAAGCCAGCATAGCCCAAGTCGTTTTTCAGGAAGTCCAGGTAGGCCTTGACAATCGTTTGCACATTCTGGCTCCTGTGGTCCAAGTCGCGCATGCCGTCCCAGCCCTCACCCGTATCGTTGCTGCCGAGTGTGACGCCGAGCCGGTTGGCCTCTGTCTTAGCCTTGCCGTTGTCGTCGTTACCGCAAACGTCGGATGGCCCCATCGAGTAGGTCACGCCCTTGTACGTTTCCGACGGGAATCCGAACCATCCGTTGTTGCTCTTGCGGTGGTTAATCACCACGTCGGCAATGGTCTTGATGCCGTTCTCGCGATAGGTGTTTATAAGGTCGCGCAACTGCTGCTCATTGCCGAACGAGCTGTTGTAGTTCGAGAACCAGTACAGGTCGTCGTAGCCCATCGACGTCCCTCCGCAATTACCGCTCTGGGGCAGCCACACCAGGTCGAACGTACCGTTCAGCTGGTCTGCCTGCGACTTCAGCACCGTCCATTGCGAGTCGTCGTAGGAGTCCCAGTAGAAGCCTTGCAGCATCACACCGCCATACTGTGCAGGCCATCCTTGTGCGGCCACGCTGTTAGTCGCTAAATGACAAATGACAAATGATAAAATCAGTAATAATCGTTTCATGTTGTTTTGGGTTTAATTTTGCGCAAAGATATGAAAAAAGCTGATTCGCTGTTCTCCAAGTGCCTTCTTTTTGCAGTTTATCGTGCGCAAACGTTTGCGCGACCCAAGCCTGCATATCCATGCACCTTATGCATAATTATTCGCGCCAAGACCGCCATCCGAGTTTCCCTAGGGTAAACCCGGAGTTTACCCTACTTAAACCCTGGGTTTACCCTACCCAAACTCCCAGCCAATTCGTACTAAGAGGTTCTGTGCGAATAAAACCTCATAACCTCATGTAATCTTCTGAAACCCCTGTGTTTATCAGGGTTTCAGTCCATGAGGTTTCTCCGAGATACCTCATAAACACCTCATATACATCTCATGCAGACTGATGAGGTTCACATGAGGTTTCTATGAGGTGTCTCAGACATACCTCATGCTCCGAAACCCCAGTGTACAAAGGGGTTTCAGAGAATTATATGAGGTTATGAGGTATATTTGCGATTTCCTGCTAAGTTCTCCTTTCCCAATCTTTTTGGCCATTCTCTTGCCAATTCAGCAGAAAGTTTGTATCTTTGCCCTCGTATATTACAAATAAGGTATAGAGATGAAGAAGTGTTTGATTATAATTGTTTTTGCACTCTCGGCATTGATGATGCTGAACGGGTGCATCGTGTCGGAAGAGAAGCTGACGGACAAGGTGCAGAAGGCAATGGTGGAGTATGAACAGGGACAGGGCAATCGCCTCGAAGTAACTGACCTGAAGCTGGAAAAGGGTCAGGACAAGGGTTACACGGGGGTGCTGACTGGCAGACTCAATGGCGAGGAGGTGACCTACGACGTGACCGTTTCTGACGAAGGCAACAACTTCGATGTGGATTGGGAATTGAGGAAATAACCCCTTGTTTATTCAAATTCTGTCGTTGAAATCCGCATGTTGTTTGGTATCAGCGAATTGACAATTATTAACGAAAGAATGGGGTCTTGACATGCTCTGATTACAGAGAAAAGTTGTATCTTTGCAGCAAACTTTTCGGCTGACCGAAAGCAGAGGCGTTTTATAACACCTTGCAGAGGTTAGTTATATAGAAGTCGTAAAAATCTAAAACCATTATAAAGCGAATAATCAAATATGATACAGACAGTAGTTAAGCGCGACGGGCGCATTGTGGGCTTCAACGAACAGAAAATAGCGGCTGCTATCCGTAAGGCCATGCTCCATACCGATAAGGGTGAGGACGAAAGATTGTTATATCAGATTACCGACCGCATAGCCTCCAAGGGTGAGGAACAGATGACGGTGGAGCAGATACAGGACCTGGTGGAGATAGAGCTGATGAAGTCGAGCCGCAAGGACGTCGCCCAGAAGTACATCGCCTACCGCCACCAGCGGTCGGTTGCCCGAAAGGCCAAGACCCGCGAGGTGTTCCTCGACATTGTGAACATCAAGAACAACGACGTGACCCGTGAGAACGCCAACATGAACGCCGACACCCCGGCGGGCATGATGATGAAGTTTGCCTCGGAGACCACGAAGCCCTTCGTTGACGACTACCTGCTGTCGGAGGAGAGCCTCTCGGCAGTGGAGCACAATTACCTGCACATCCACGATAAGGATTACTACCCCACGAAGTCGCTGACCTGCGTGCAGCATCCGCTCAACAATATCCTGACTTGTGGCTTCATTGCAGGACATGGAGCCAGCCGCCCCGCCAAACGCATAGAGACCGCTTCGGTCCTGGCTTGCATCTCGATGGAATGCGCTCAGAACGAGATGCACGGCGGTCAGGCCATCCCCGCCTTCGACTTCTACCTGGCCCCCTACGTTCGCATGAGCTACGTCGAGGAGCTGAAGAACCTGGAGGACTTGAACGGCGAGGACTACCGCGACCTGTATGACGAGCCGCTGATGGACTACATCAAGAAGCCGTTGGACGGACTGACTGGCCGCGAGCGGGCCCAGCAGCATGCCATCAACCGTACTGTCAGCCGCGTACACCAGGCTATGGAGGCGTTTATCCACAACATGAACACCATCCATTCGCGTGGCGGCAACCAGGTGGTATTCTCGTCTATAAATTATGGTACGGACACGAGCGCGGAAGGCCGCTGCATCATGCGTGAAATCCTGCTCTCCACCTACGAGGGTGTGGGCAACGGCGAGACGGCCATCTTCCCCATCCAGATTTGGAAGAAGAAGCGCGGCGTGAACTACCTGCCCGAGGACCGCAACTTCGACCTCTACCAGCTGGCCTGCAAGGTGACGGCCCGCCGTTTCTTCCCCAACTTCCTGAACCTCGATGCCTCCTTCAACCAGGACAGCGCGTGGCGTGCCGACGACCCCCAGCGCTATGTCCACGAGGTGGCCACTATGGGCTGCCGCACCCGCGTGTTCGAGAACCGCTTCGGCCCGAAGACCTCGATAGGCCGCGGCAATCTCAGCTTCTCGACCATCAATATCGTGAAGCTTGCCATCGAGTGTATGGGCATTGAAGACAAGCAGCAGCGCATCGAACAGTTCTTTGCCAAGCTCGACCACATGCTTGAGGTGACCGCCAAGCAGCTCGACGACCGGTTCCAGTTCCAGAAGACGGCCTTTGTCAAGCAGTTCCCCCTGCTGATGAAGAGCCTGTGGATAGGTGCCGACAAGCTGAAACCCGATGATACCGTGGCTGGCGTCATCAACCAGGGAACGCTCGGCATTGGCTTCATCGGACTGGCCGAGTGCCTGGTGGCCCTTATCGGCAAGCACCACGGCGAGTCGGACGAGGCACAGGAGCTGGGCCTCAAGATTGTGGGCTACATGCGCCAGCGCATCAACGACTTCTGCGAGCAGTACCACCACAACTACTCTGTCCTGGCCACACCCGCCGAGGGACTGAGCGGCAAGTTCACCAAGAAAGACCGCAAGGAGTTCGGCGTCATTCCCGGCGTCACCGACCGCGACTACTACACCAACTCCAACCACGTCCCCGTCTACTACAAGTGCTCCGCCCGTCACAAGGCCGAGATTGAGGCTCCCTACCACGAGATGACCCGAGGCGGCCACATCTTTTACGTCGAGATTGACGGCGATGCCACTCACAATCCACAGGTCATCATGTCTGTTGTCGACATGATGGACCGCTTGGACATGGGCTACGGCTCGGTGAACCACAACCGCAACCGCTGCATGGACTGCGGCTACGAGAACGCCGTGGACCATCTGGAAAAGTGCCCCAAGTGCGGCTCGACGAACATTGACAAGCTGCAACGCATCACCGGCTACCTCGTAGGCACCACCGACCGGTGGAACAGCGGCAAGCTGGCCGAGCTGAACGACCGCGTCACCCACATCGACCACGGCTCGCAGGACATGTTTGCCGGCGAGTGAGCAACAAAATAAGAATGGGACACCGAGCGGCGTCCCATTCTTATTTTGGCTTGTAACCTCGTTATTTAACGTACTCCGAGAAGTCGGTGAGGTGCATGTCGCCCTTGCGGGCCAAGGTGTCGTGCATGGCGAAGGCGGCGGTCAGGCAGTGACGGGTGTGCCCGCCGGTGCCCAGTTTCAGGTAGTCCCACAGCAACTGCTTGTAGTCGGGGTGTGCGCAGTTCTCGATGATGGTCTGTGCACGCTGCATGGGACTCTTGCCGCGCAGGTCGGCTACACCCTGTTCCGTCACGATGACGTTCACGTCGTGCTCGCTGGAGTCCTGGTGTGTGACGAACGGCACGACGCTGGAGATGCAGCCGCCCTTAGCCACTGAGGGACAGGTGAAGATGCTGAGGTAGGCGTTGCGGATGAAGTCGCCGCTGCCGCCGATGCCGTTCATCATCTTCGTGCCGCTGATGTGGGTAGAGTTGGCGTTGCCGTAGATGTCGACCTCGATGGCGGTGTTGATGGCGATGACACCCAGACGGCGGATGACTGCCGGGTGGTTCGATATTTCGCTCTGGCGCAGCGTCAGGTGGTTCTTGAAGTAGTCCATGTTGTCGTACACCTGCTTCAGGCAGTCGTTCGAGACGGTGAGCGAGCAGGCCGAGGCGTCCTTCACGCGGCCGTTCATCATCATGCCGACCACAGCGTCCTGCAGCACCTCAGTGTAGATGTTGAAATCGGGTACGTGCTTGTCCTCGCCGAGAGCGCCGAGGATGGCGTTGGCCGTCGAGCCTACGCCGCTCTGCAGGGGCAGGAACTCCTTGGGGATACGGCCCTTGTGCAGTTCGTCGACCAGGAACTCGGCGGTGAGGTAGCCTATACGGTCGGTCACAGGGTCGCTGTCCTTGAAGGCGCGGGCCTCGTCGGGGATGTTACATTCTACGACACCCACCACCTTGTCCTTGGGAATCGAGACGTAGGGAACGCCGATGCGGTCGCTGACGTTGAAGATGGGAATGGGCTTGCGGTAAGGGGGGTCCAGCGGCTCGTAGACGTCGTGGAGATACTTGGCGTCGGGGCTGTGGAACGAGTTCAGCTCGAGGATGACCTTCTTGGCCAGACGGGCAGCCGTGGGGCTGATACCGCCGGCGGCGGTCAGGTAGACGTGATAGTCGTTTCCGCAGTCCTCGATGTCGCAGACCTCAAGGATAGCCCAGTCCACGTCGCCGTAGAAACCGTAGCGCAACTCCTGTGCCATGTGGCTCAGGTGCAGGTCGTTGTAGGGAATCTCGCCCATGTTGACATGCTTGCGGAAGTCGGGGTTGGTGGTGTAGGGGGCACGGTAGAGAATAGCCTGCGCGTTGGCCAGGTCACCGTCGGTGCTCTGTCCGGTAGAGGCACCAGTAAAGATGGCCACCTTGAACTCGCGGCCAGCCTCATGCTCGGCCACCGCAATCTTTGCTAACTCCTTGGTTGTTGCCTTGGCCACACCTGCCGGCGTGAAACCACTCATGGCGATGTGCTCGCCATTCTTAATCATTGCTGCTGCCTCAGCAGCGGTCAGTCGTGTGTACATATTTAACTATTTAGGAAATTTTGCGTGCAAAATTACTGCTTTTCGTTGGGATAACAAAACAAATCAGCCTTTTTTTGCCATCATGTCGGTTTTATTTCGTAACTTTGCGCTCGATTGTTAATAAAGACGATGAAGAATTATGCAAAACTGCTGAGGCCGTTAGGCTCGGTGCTGGTAAATCTGCTGTTGGCCTACGTGGTCTATTTTGTGGCCCGGATAGCTTTCCTGCTGGAGAATCTCAGCCTGTATCCCGACTTGTCGGCGGCGCATCTGCTGGAGCTGCTGCGGGGTGGACTGACGTTCGATACTTCAGCCATACTCTATACCAATGCCCTCTGGGTTGTCATGGTGCTTTTCCCGCTGCATCTGAAGGAAACGCGTGCATGGCATCGGGCATGCCGCTGGACTTTTGTCGTTGTCAACACCTTGTGTTTGGCCGTGAACTTAGGCGACTCCGTCTATTTCAGGTTTGCCACGAGGCGTACGACCACCACCATCTTTCAGGAATTTGAGAACGAAGGAAACTTGGGCGACATCTTTCTGACCGAGGCCGTCAGCCATTGGTATTTCTTCCTGTTGGCGGCGGTGGTGGCCTGGGGACTCTGGCGGCTGTATAGAGAGCCGGTAGGGGAACAGAAGCCCTGTAAACTGGCGACCTACTATCTGGTGATGACGCTTTCGTTGCTGGCTTTTGCGCCGTTCTGCGTGGCAGGCATGCGTGGAGGCTGGACCCGTGATATACGTCCCATCACTATCTCCAATGCCAACAACTACTGTGACCGGCCAACGGAGGCGGGTATTGTGCTTAACACTCCATTCTCGCTAATCAGGACCATTGGCAAGAACAATTTCGAGGTGACGGTCTATTTCGACAGCAAGGCTGAATTGGAGTCGGTGTTCAATCCTATACACTTGCCTGACACCACTTCCCGCACCCCACGTACCAAGAATGTAGTCGTTATCATCATCGAGAGTTTCGGTCGCGAATACATTGGCTCCTACAACCGGCATGTTCCTGGCTACAAAGGCTATACGCCCTTTACAGACTCGCTGTTGGCCAACGGGGCACTGACCTACCGCTATTCCTATTGCAACGGCCGTAAGTCGATTGACGGCATGCCCTCCATTCTGTCGTCAATACCGATGTTTGTCGAACCGTTCTTCCTGTCGCCTTACAGCATCAACCACGTCAGCGGCCTGGCCGACTGCTTGAACCAGAAAGGCTATGAGACGGCCTTCTTCCACGGTGCCGAACGCGGCAGCATGGGCTTTATGGCTTTTGCACGCGCTACCAAATTTAAGGAGTATTATGGCCGTGAGGACTTCGTGGCCGACCGCCGCACCCGAGGCGACAAGGACTACGACGGTTGGTGGGGCATTTCCGACGAGCCGTTTATGCAGTATATGTGCATGAAACAGACGGAGATGAAGCAACCCTTCATGACGGCGTTGTTCACGCTCAGCAGTCATCACCCCTTCCGTGTGCCAGAACCGTATAAGGATGTGTTCAAGGAGGAGAATCCCGACATGCCAATCTATAAGGTCATCCGATACACTGATATGGCTTTGCAGCACTTCTTCACTTCGGCCCGTCAGCAGCCGTGGTTTCAGAACACCATATTCGTCATTACCAGCGACCACACCAACATGACGGCCATTGACGAATACAAAACCGACCTCGGCGGCTTCTGCTCACCTGTTATCTTCTACGACCCGTCGGGAGAAATGGGTAGCGGCATGGTTGATGCCATTGCCCAGCAGACGGACATCATGCCCACCATCTTGGAGCATTTGGGCTATGACCAGCCGTATCTCACCTTTGGTAAGGACCTGCTCTCGACGCCTGCCGACAGTACCTGGGCTGTGAACTATCTGAACGGCATCTACCAGTATGTCAAATATGGGCATGTACTACAGTTCGACGGCCAGCGTACACGGGCAGTCTACTCGTTAGACGACCGGCTGATGAAGCACAACCTTATAGGAAAAGTGCCGCAGCAGCCGCAGATGGAGCGCGAACTGAAAGCCATCATCCAGCAGTATATGGAAAGGATGACGGAGAATAGGCTGACACCTTAACGTCGGAAATTCCTCATCAGCTCATCATAGTCGGTGCTTGAGCCGATGATGCGTTTTCTGGTCTTGTCGTATTGCGGTGAAAGAATGTTGCGCTTTTCCTGATAATCGGGGATGCTGATACCGCCGAGATAGAACAGGAGGTGGCACAAGTCGCTGCTGATGAAAGGGCGGTCGGCCGATGTCTTCACGGCTTCTGCAACGTCGGGGTGGTGCTCCTTAAAGGAGTCTGACATATAGAACATCAGCGGTATCTCGTATTGATAACGTGCTATTTCGGGGGTTATCGTCCGTTCGTTGGTCCGTTCGTATTTGTCGCGCCAGTCATACACTTCCTCGCCGTGGTCGGAAAGATAAATGCCGATTCCATCGGTATTTTTCAGCATTTCGAAGACCGTGTTCACCACCGCGTCGTTATAGAGTGTCGCATTGTCGTAGTGTGCAGCAATCTCCCGTCCCGTCTGTCCGCCGAACGGTGTTTTCTCGTCGTTGGGGGCGAATTTTGCATACGCCTGCGGATAGCGGTTGTCATACTTCACGTGCTGGCCTCTCAGGTGAACTATCAGCAAGGTGGGGTGGACCGTTAGCGAATCAGTCGGCGGCAGCTCGTGGAGCAGTTCGCCGTCATAGTCGAAGATGTCGGGGTTGCGGTGGGTGAACTGCAGTTCGGAAAGTCCGTGGTGATTGAAAATGGTGCCGCCGGCAAAGTCCCACATGTCGGTCTGTGCCATCGCAAACTGGTTGGTGTAGAAGTCCACGCAATAGCCGGCTTTCTTGAATACGGCAGGAAACAGCGTGTGACCAGTCCACTCATCGCCGCTTTCTTCATCCCAAGTGGAGAACATATACTTGAAGGCGTTCGACGTGAAGTTGAAAGGGGCCACAGCATCCGTGTATACCACCAGATTGCCCTTTTCCTGTTGTTGCATCAGCAGCGGGGTGGTCGGCAGGTAGTCCTTCTCATAGAGTGGCGTGTGGTGCTTGTTGAACGACTCGCCGATGACGAGTACAATCAGCGGACAACGATAGCTACAACTGTCGACGGTCGTGGCGGCAACTGTAGCTTCCAAAACGTCTAACTCTGCTGAGGCAGCTATGTTGAAGGCGGCTCCGTAGGCCAAGCGGACGAAGGGCGTGTTGAGGTGGGGTATATAGCGTGTGTCGTTACAGACGGTCGTGCTGGCACTGCTGAAGCAACGGAACAATTTGTAATAGGCCGACACCTGCCTGATACCCGACCAGACAACCAAGGCAAAGGCCATAAACGCAAGTGCCTTCTTATACTTGAACGGCTTCCTGCTGTAACGTGCCAGATAGCAGGCAGCTACTCCTGTCAGGATGGTGATGGTCACCGCATACCAGGAGCCGGGGTGGGCCAAGGCTGCATGGATGAATTCTGTGCTCTCTCCAACGTTGGTCTCGAAAAGTAGTAGGACGACATAGATGGTGAAATTGGAATGATAGAAAAACACCGTGAGCAGTTCA
This sequence comes from uncultured Prevotellaceae bacterium, assembly GCA_947168395.1. Lineage (GTDB taxonomy): Bacteria > Bacteroidota > Bacteroidia > Bacteroidales > Bacteroidaceae > Prevotella. Next base: position 40,058 of record CAMVLT010000002.1, read on the forward strand.
CTGAACAGAATGACGGCCACAAGGACGGTGACCACGATTCCTAACTTGATTTTATTGAGGAGTCCGGCCAGCAGGCTCAACAGCCAGCAGTCGAAGATAGGCAGCAGGAAAGAGAGGAACCAGTCGGTCTCGGTGCCAATCAGGTTGCTTGTTAATGTAATGATATAACACATCAACAACGAGAAAAACAGGAGTGTGCGTGGTGCAGACATGGTGCAAAGGTACAAAAAAAAAGTGAAAATGTAATTCTTTTCACTTTTTTTTTGTACCTTTGCCCACGTGAAGAGATTCGTCAGTAAGATACTCGCCTATTGTTGCTTCGCTATCCTATGGATAACGTCGGTGTTTCCTATGCGCGTACATTATATATTCAGTGACATTTTCTACTTCTTTATTTACCATGTGGCAGGCTATCGCAGGACTATTGTCCGTCGGAACCTGACCTCTGCCTTCCCGGAGAAGCCTGAGAAGGAAATCCTCAGGATTGAGCATGAATTCTATCACTGGTTCTGCGACTACTTGGTGGAAACAATCAAGCTGATGACTATCAGCGAGGCTGAGATGCGCCGCCGCATGGTGTTCAAGGGAACCGATGCATTAGACCGTCTGCTGGACGAGGGTGTGTCGTGTGGCATCTTGTTAGGCCATTATTGCAACTGGGAGTGGATCAGCACACTGCCTTTGGCTGTCACCCCGAAGGCCATCTGTGCCGAATTGTATCATCCTATAGAGAACCCCGACTTCAACCGGTTATTCCTTCACATACGCCAGCACTTCGGCAGCGTCTGTATTCCGATGGAGGAAACCCTGCGGCACATCGTAAGATACCAGCGTGAGGGGCGTCCGATGATTATCGGCTACATCGCCGATCAGAAGCCCAACTGGCGCAACATCCACCTGTGGACTGATTTCCTGAACCACGAGACACCCGTCTTCACCGGTTCTGAGCGCATTATTAAGCGCACCCGCCAAGCTTTCTTCTATGGCGACGTGCGCCGCATTCGAAGGGGCTATTACGAATGTGAGTTCAAGCTGATAGAGCAGCACACCGAAAATATACCCGACTACCAGCTGACCGAACGCTACATGCAGGAACTGGAGTGCTCTATCCGCCGTGACCCTGCCCTGTGGTTGTGGAGCCATGACCGTTGGTCGCGGACGAAGGAAGAGTTCGACTACCGCTTCTACGTCAAGGATGGCAAGGTTTACGAGAAAGTGACGGAAGAGGAGTATGCCCAGTACAAAGGATGGCGAAGCTATTGGAAACACTAAACGTTGGCACATTGAGCACTGAACTGAGTATCATAGTGCCCGTCTACAATGGCGGCAAGTACCTGCGGCCGTGCCTGGACTCCATTGTGGCCCAGACCTATAGCAACTGGGAACTGTTGCTGATAGACGATGGCAGCTGCGACGGTTCGGCGGCAGTTTGTGACGAGTATGCTTCCCGCGACAGCCGCATCACCGTGGTACATAAGCCGAACGGCGGTCAGGCTGCGGCCCGCAACGACGGGGTGGCCCTCGCAAAAGGCCGTTACGTCTGCTTTGTCGACTGCGACGACTGGTTAGAACCAGCAATGTATGCCACAATGATACAGACATTGGAGCAGCAGCAGGCCGACATTGTCATCTGCGGATACATCGAAGAATATGCGACCCGGCAGAAACACGTCAGTGCCGACGGCGTGCTGACGGTCTATGACGCTCACGATGCCCTGAAGCTTGTGCTGGAGGGACGCATCGGCAGCTATTTGTGGTCTATGCTGTTTCGGCGCGAAGTGGTACAGGAACCCATGCTCAGCTTGAACCCTTACGAAGACCATGCCACCATCTTCAAGTGGATTTCCCACGCCCGCCGAGTTGTGACTCTGCACCAAGCTTTCTATCATTATCGTCAGTTGCAGACAAGCAGTCTACATTCCTATAATCCCAAGAATGGTAACCATTATTTCCTTGCCATCAAGGAACGCTACTACTACATTGCCGACCACCATTTGCTGCCAGGTTGGGAGGCCGAGAACCGCCGGCTCTATCTGCGGGGCTGTATCAAGCTGACTAAGGACCTGGCCCGCATGCCTGATTACGACAGTCAGCTGGGGGCTATTATCGAGGAGGTTCGTGATGAGTTACGTGGCTTTCTGCCAATTAGCCGTCGTGAAATCGGCACGAAGTATTACACAAGGCTGCGCCTGCTATTGGCCGACATCAACCTCTATGTTCGCCTGCTGCGCCTTTCGTCCGTCTTTGCCATTAGCAAAAAGCGTAAGGACAAAGGACTTGTCTGACTTCAATCACCCCATTGATAATAGTTCATCGTACTGAGAGGTATGGAAACGTATGGTTTAGGGGCAGAAGATGTTGTAACTTTGCTACTGCAATTAGGGCGCCAATACGACGCTTCTAAATTTTGGACGGCAGATGACGGAAGTTTCCCCTACTGAAACCCAGAGTTTCCCCTACTGAAACTCCCGGTTTCCCCTACTGAAACTCCCGGTTTCCCCTACTGAAAGTTGGAGTCTATCATTTGCGCCATTATGTTTGGGAGTGTTCCTGTCCTTGTGCCTGGCAGGAGAGAATACAAGTAATGGAATGACAGATGTACAGATGTGACACAAAAAAAATAAAAAAGTCTCCTGCGTACCTGTGCGCGCACATACGTACGCAGGAAATATTTCTTAGAATTATCTGTATAATCTGTCATCTGTCATGTAATGAAGTCACTTTCTCTTCCAACAGCTTTGCCACGACAACGAATTGGTAGTGGGCGTCGAGCACGGCATGGATGAGTCCGGGCATTCCGTCGAGAAAACCGCGCTTGATGATGTAGGACTTGAAGAAGCGGAACAGCGGACGGCTGATTAACGCTCCTAATCCGTAGTGCTTGTGACGGCGACGGGGTACTTCGTAATTAGAATAGGTGTCCGACTTGCGCAGGATGTCCGACACGGAGTCGTTGGCCAAGTGTTCCAGAGCCAGCTCACGGAGGTTCCGTGGGATACGCTCTACTTTTCCCTCGACTTCTGGCGAACAATGGATGACGGGAGGCCAGTGGGTGACATCGCGACGGAAGAAACGCAGCACGTAGTCGGGGTAGGCCGAGTGAAGGAATCGGCCCATGAAGTAATTGCGGCGCGGGATGGCTATGCCGTCGGGGCAGTCTGGACGTTGTATCTGCTTGTAGAGATAGTCGCGCAGTTCGGGTGTCACCAGTTCGTCGGCATCAATCACCAATACCCATTCGTGTTGTGCCTCGTGGATGGCAAACTCGCGGGCTGGCTCGACGATGGTATGCCCATCCTTTGGGAAGGTAACAACTCGGCAGCCGTTGTTAAGGGCTATCTTCACCGTCTGGTCGGTACTCTCCATGTCGCATACCAGTACCTCGTCGAAACCTTTCAGGGCATCGATGACACGCTGCAAATGCAGTGTGGCATTATAAGTGTTGATGACTGCCGAAATCTTTGACATGGTGCAAAGGTACAAAATAAATGACAATTGACAATTGATAATTGAGTTTTTTTTCGTAACTTTGCCCCCAAAAGTTAAGAATACGATGAATACGAAACAGAAAATCACTATATTTCTGCGCCACCCGATACTGAGCGACTATCGGCTGCTCTTTGGGCTGTGGATGCTGTTGGCCGTGGTGGCGGCACTGGCGAAGATGCATTCACACAACAACTTCCTCATTTTCCGTGGTGTGTTTTGGCATACGTGGCAAGAGGTGTCGCTCTTTGCGGAATATCCGCAGGAATACTTCGATGTGAACCACTACGGGCCGTTCTTCTCAATGGTCTTTGCACCGTTTGCCGTGGTGCCCGAATGGTTGGGACTTGTGCTGTGGTGCCTGGTGCTAACGTTGTTTCTTTGGTGGGCGGTTCGCAGTTCCACGATGACCCGTCGCCAGCAGATATTCATATTTTGGTTCTGCGCCCATGAACTGCTCACAGCCCTCTTTATGCAGCAGTTCAACATTGCCATAGCGGCCATCATACTTCTGGCTTTCTTCCTCATTGAGCAGGAGCGTGATGCGTCTGCGGCTTTCTTCATCGTCGTGGGTACGCTTGTCAAGCTCTACGGCATCGTGGGACTGGCCTTTTTCCTGTTCTCCCGCCACAAGCTGCGCTTCTTGCTGTCGCTATTAGGGTGGGGTGTCGTACTCTTTGCGCTGCCCATGCTCATCAGCAGTCCCGAATATATTGTTGGGCAGTATCGGGAGTGGTATGAGTGCCTGACGGGCAAGAATTCCGACAATATGTTTGCCCTGCACCAGAACATCTCACTGCTTGGTATGGTGCGCAAAATCAGCCTGTGTGCTACTTACAGCGACCTATGGCTCATAGTTCCTGGTTTACTGTTGTTTGGGCTTCCTTACCTGCGGCTTTCGCAGTATAATTATAAGGCTTTCCGGCAAACGCTGTTGGCTTCGGTGCTGATGTTCGTGGTGCTGTTCTCGACGGGCAGCGAGTCCAGTGGCTATATCATTGCCTTGGTGGGTACCGTGGTGTGGTACACTTGTGTGCCTTGGAGGCGGTCGCGTTGGGATGTGGCACTTATGGTATTGGTATTCGTACTCAGCAGCCTGTCTCCCAGCGACCTGTTTCCTGCATACCTTCGTCGGGAATTTGTTCAGCCATACGCTTTGAAGGCACTTCCCGTTACATTGGTATGGTTGAAACTGTGTTATGAAATATGTACGCGTGACTATGCTCCGAAAGCAGCCTTTCGATAAGACATTTATCACGTTCCTTATTGTAGGCGTGGTCAACACGCTCTTTGGCACGATAATTATGTTTGTGCTCTACAATGCATTCGGCTGTAGCTACTGGGTGTCGTCGTTTTGCGACTATTTCTTCGGCAGCATCTTGAGCTATTTCCTCAACAAGCATTTCACTTTCCACTACCAGGGCACCGACTGGCGCAGCATTGTGAAGTTCGCGCTCAATATAATAGTCTGCTATCTCATAGCTTATAGCTTAGCATTGCCATTGACACGTGCTGCCTTGGAGAGTATGCATTGGAGCAAGACGGTGGTAGAGAACGTCGCCATGATTGTAGGCACTGGCCTGTTTATGGTCATCAACTACCTTGGCCAGAAGTTCTTCGCGTTCAAACGCTAAACGTCAAAGTATCTCGGCAATGTGGTACAGGGGGCGGCGTTTCACTTCGGTGTAGATTTTGCCGATATAGACACCCAACAGTCCGATGGCAATCAGCATAAAGCCACCCACAATCCAGACAGAAAGAATGAGCGAAGCCCAGCCTGGCACGGCTGTCCCAACAATCAGGGCACGGACAACGTAGATACCAATGCAAAAGGCGATGAACAGGAACACCCAGCCCAGATAGAAAATGGCATACATGGGCTTCACCGAGAAGGCAGTGATGCCATCGAGTGCCAGGTTCAACATCTTCTTTAGCGTGTATTTCGACTTTCCGGCGTAACGTTCACTGATGACATCGTCCACGGTGGTAGTCTGCAATCCGATTTGCGGGATAAGACCTCGCAGATATAGGTTGTGTTCCTTATAGGTGCTGAGCATATCAAGTGCCCGGCGGCTCATCAACCGGAAATCAGCGTGGTTGTAGATGCTTTCCACTCCCATGGCACTCTGCAACTTATAGAACGCCATTGCCGATATACGCTTCAGAAGAGGGTCGGCCTGCCTTGACACCTTGACACCGTAGACGATGTCGTTGCCCTCCTCAAAGTGGCGCACCATCTGAGGAATGCACTCAATGTCGTCCTGTAGGTCGGCATCGATGGTGATGATAGCGTCGGCCCATTCACGGGCAGTCATCATGCCCGCCATGATAGCATTCTGATGCCCCACGTTGCGGGCCAAGTTGATGCCGCGAACAAACTTGTTCGTGGCGTGCAGTTCCTTGATAAGCTGCCAAGTATGGTCGCGGCTGCCGTCATTGACAAACACCATCATGGAGTCGTTGGCAATCTGCCCGTCGGCAATCATCTTCTCAAATAGTGCCGTCAGCCGTTCTACGGAATGGCGCAGCACTTCCTCTTCGTTGTAGCAGGGGGATACAGTGGCTAATCGTATCATCGTCTTACCTATTCACTTTTTCTGCAAATTCGTTGAACGTGATAAACTCGTGTCTGCGACCTTTGAGCATCTTGATGAGGCTGTCTAAACGCTCCGTCATCTGCTGTCCGCTGTGGTTGCGGATGATGAAGGGCATCTTTAGCTCAGGGTGCTCCTTCAGCTCGTAGAACTCCCAAGGATGGAAATAGGTCACGAAGTAACCGTCGTGGTTTAGCGTGCGGCGTGTCAGCCAGTGGTACAACCACTGTGGCAGGTTATGGAGTGACAGCCAGAACAGCGGAAATCGCAGCCATGGCGTGACCGAGGCCGGTATCTGCATAACGCCATCTTTCATGAACCAGGTACGCGGTTCGGTCAGGTGCATGTACCGGCCAGGGATGAACGCAGGGTTCAGCGATGAGTTGTAGCGGTAGCCCACACGCCTGATTTCCGACTCTAAAACGGGGAACATCCGGGGTTGGCGGTAGCCGTAGACCGTTTGGCCTGTGACGCGTTCCACGATTTCTTTCGAACGGGCGAAGTCTGTATCTGCCGGCTGCCAATGGTCAACGCCGTGACAGGCCACCTCATGTCCTTCATCCATGATGCGCTTCATCACCTCTGGTGCATGTTCGGCAAAGTTTCCCGTGCAGAAAAAGGTGGCACGGACACCGTTCCTCTTCAGTACGTCGAGAATGCGATTTGTGCCTATAACCGACACTTTCATGCCCTCCTCCAACGAATAGTCTACACCGTGCTCACGTGGCACGTCAAACTCTTCGGTGTCAAAACTGAGTAGTATCATCTTCTTTCGTTATGCAGTCCAATTAGTATACCATATTACTTGTCGGATAGTTATACCAGTCGAGTGCTTTCTCATGGTTGCTCGCCCATTCACCAAAGGCATGGTCTTTAGTCATATAGGCACCAAACAATGCGCCGTTCTTGTAAAAACCGACATGAACTCCATTCAGCGGATAGCGGAAAGCTCCAGAGGGGACAATCAATGCCCAGGGCAGAATAACGGCACTTGTGGGCTGCACGTATTCGTGCAGAACAAGTGACGTGCGCAAACGGTAGGCTGCATGCACTTCCATCAGGGCACCATTGTATTCCTCTATGATGAAGGGATCCAACTGTTCCAGCGTTAAGTAGTCCAGCATGACAGAGTCCTTGAACGTGATTTCGTATGAAACCGTTCGCGGACTTGTCATCTCATAATCATCACCGGTGGTTTTCGACACATTGTACTTGTATCGTGGAATGTAACCTTCACTGGTATAATCGGTAGCGCCAGTTGCCCAGTGGGCATCCTCAAAAAGATTGATGACAGCTACGTCTTTTTTGCCCTTTGATAGTAAATCTTTGCTGGTAAGATAAGAAATAGAAGTCCACTTAAAACCGTCATTAAACGTCTCTCCGTCAGTTGTCTTCACAAGTGCAATATCATCGTATTTGATGCCCGGCAGGCAAATTGCTGCAGCTACTTGTTTCATCGAACCGACAGCCGCCAGTGTCACGTTCAGCGTAATCTGATGAAGTGCTGTCCGTTCCTGAGAAATGCGAAGCACAACGTCATTGTAGTCATAATCGCCAGGCTCTGGCATCTCGTCCTCAAAGCAGTAGGAAAAGGTCTGGAGTCCTATCAGCCGACTGTCTATTCTTACTTTTGTTGCCAAAGGCTGCGAAAAGCTGATGTTGCGGTCTGATGACGGGGAAAATGCTACAATAGTAAATGTTCCGTCAGTATCAACAAGTGCAGCGTAAAACTTCGATTGAATGTTTGATGTTACAAAAGAAAAATACTTCTTCTCACCGGCAGCAACAAAGTATTCGCCAAAGACAGTCGCACTTTCACCGTTGGCAGGATTCCCACTCAGTATCAACAAACGCTCAGCGTCTTGAGCTGTCTCTGGGATAGAAGCCGTCATGTAATAGGTGGTCGTCAACGTCCAAGTATGAGCTGAGTCAATATTTTCTACCGGCTGTTCCTGTTCCATGATTTCCACATAATCATCTTCGTCGAACACATCCTTGCTACTGCATGAAGTTACCAACAATGCAAGCAAAAGAAAGACATATCCAAAAAGCCTTTTCGTCTTGTTCATCATCCTTTCTTATTCTGTTGAGAGGTCAAAATTACAAAAATATCCCAACAATAGTAGATTATTTCGGTCTGTTTTAATATTTTTAACTGAAAAGAGACGTAACTTATGGAAAATTATACTAATTTTGCAGCATAAATTCGAATTTCAACAAAGTTACGTAACACATGAAGAGGTATTTATTTAGAGGAGCTACGGCGCTCGTCCTCGGTGGATTTATAGCAGCCTGCTCACATGATGACATTGACTATTCGTCTATTGTAGACGGTAAGTTGAAGGCATATCAGGAAGTCTTCGTGGATGCCTATGGAAAGATCGACCCTAACCAGAACTGGGGATTCACTACTGTTTCAGGACAAGGAGCAAAAGCTTCACGGGCGACACGGGCCATTACTGTTAACGGAGATACTTATCCAGCTTTTAACTTCCCCACTGAGTCAGAGCTGACATCAGCATTCCCCACAACAATTCCATCAGATGCTGACGAAGTGTCACAATTGGAAACCCTGTATAAGGGGCAAACAGTACAGACACCGTATGGCGAGGCCGTAATGCATGATCTGTATGCCATCTACGCCAACAAAATTGTTGAAGGCTACAATCTGAAAATTACTCAAGCTGGAGAAGTTGAACTCGGCGGAACTTATCAGAATTCAAGTTATGACCAGGCTGCTGGCAAAGAATTGGCTCATCCTTATAACGTTTATGTTAATGTAAATGGAAATGTGACTATTAAGCGTTCTGGTGCCACCCACTTTAACCTCTACATATTAAGTGGTAATGTAACATTGCTTAGCAACTATGGCGAACAGGCAGGACTTATTTCTGTAGCAGAAGGGGCTACCTTGAATGATGGCCGCAACAGCATTGCAGCCAATCAAGGCGTAAAGCTTTATAACAGGGGTACGGTGAACGCTACTAATCCGGAAAAGTACGATATTGGTAACTTCAGCAGTGTCTACAACGAAGGCAAATTCAATATTTCTGGAGCATTGACGTACTCTCCTGGTGACGCTAATACGTCCTATTTTGTTAATTTCGGAGATGGCGCAGAGCTAACAGCCCCCTCTATGACGATGAATTCTTCCTGTCATTTCTATAATAGTGGAAAGGTAAATGTCACAGGGGAGACATTTGTGACTCAGGCCCGTATTAACTGGATTAACAATGGGTACTACACTACAGGTGCCATGACTTTTAGTGCCAAGAACTCTACATTCTATAATTATTGTCAGTTGATAGTTAAGGAGGAATGCAAATTCATGGATGGTGAGTTCAATCTGATGAATAACAGTTATGCACAGATTGGCAAAGGTAAGATGGACAATTTTATTGTCAACATGGGTGATAATGCTGGCATCAACATTCTCAATGGCTGTAACTATGGTCGTCAAGGGGATGGGACATATCAAGGTTTCTATGCCTTTGATGACTATGCTAAAGCATACGTCCGTATAGGAGGCATCAGCCGTGTTCCTGTTCAGCAAGAAGGCTCGTTGCGCGTCAAAGGTGCCAACTTGACATTTGCTTACGATACGATGATATTCTATGAAGGCTGGAAATCCTTGGATGATGATGGCTATTCGGTGGAGACAACACAGGCTAAATTGGATGCTAAGCAGGATCCGCGAATTGAGTGGAACAAGTACAATGTAACGAAGATAATTACCGGCGATGACTTCGCAAGGACGGGATTTGTCGTAAGGGATGGCCAGTGTGCTGCTACATGGGTTAGTTCTGACACCCAATATATTCCTATTGACCAAAGCGAGACTTCGGATGACCGCTCTGTTGTAGAAACGATTGTTGAGTATTATGAGACGACGGAACTAATAGAGCAGGGACGTGTGTTCTGTGAAGACCTTGGACAGATAAGCACTAACGATTTGGATTTTAATGATGTCGTTTTTGATGCTTATGTGTATACGGTGACTCCAATGACCCGTACAGTAGTCAGAGTAGACGGTGTATTGGAAAGCGAAAGCGAGATGGAGGGGGAACCCACTTATAAGACAACTATCATTCTGCTTGCAGCCGGAGGTACCTTGCCTTTGTCTATTGCAGGAAGCTACGAGGTTCATAATGAGCTGGGAGGTGTAACCGTGTCAACAATTGTAAACACGATTGTTGATGATAACGGTGCTTATCACAATTCATGGTCAACCCATGACCCCGTAGTATTGGGAACAGAATTCACTTATCAGACAATTGAGGAAATACCGATTCAAGTACAATATGGAAATGGGGAAACTTTGAAATTGGAAGCTATCACTGGCTGGGCACCCCACAAGATATTAGTTCCTATAGGCACCAAGTGGTGCAAGGAACGTGTCGACATTGCCACAGCCTATACTACCTTTAAAGATTACGTAGGAGGTGAGGATGGATTCTGGACGAATGGCATAGAGGAATCTCTTCTCTATACTCATCCGATGGATACCTACAGACCTCGCTCTATGGAACCGTCCAAAAAACTCATTGGTGCTGAGGAGCCAGTTATAACCTATCGTCCCAAGGGCACGACAATTATTACTGGTGGCTATCAGAACGAAGAGGTGCTTTCGCGTAAAAATACATGGTTTAATGAATAAAGGAGGAAATGAGATATGAAGACGAAGAATATTTTCAGATTATTATTCATGGCCGGGGCACTGGTCGTGGGAATAAATTGTGTGAAGGCTACTGAGCGAACTATCTGGCCAACAGCTCAGGCTTCTGCTTTTACTATACCTTATACGGAGTTTCAAGATGTAGCAGAAGACTATGTGATTCGTGTATATGCTTCTGTTACAGATGATAACAACTGGGGTATTAAGTTTAAAATATCATCTTTAAATTCTGGTCCCCAATTTAAGGAAACCAACTTACTTAATTGGGGTGCAGAATGGGTTTATCAAGGAACTGCGTTAGAAGATGGGTGTTTCACTGTAACATGTAGTTCAACTTCTGCAGAGCATCTTGCAAAATCTGGATTAACCGTTACACCTTGGGGTATCACAGTCTCTCATGTCACTATTGATGACGGTTTGAATGGTAATACTCCCCTTGTTATCACTATTGATAATGACATTGAGAATGGAAGTGTAAGTACAACTGTTGAGGAGGCTAATAAGGGTGACGAGGTTACTGTCAGTGCAACTGCTTTAGCCGGTTACAAGTTGAAGCATTTTCTTATTAACGAAGATGTTTTGCTGCCTCTTGACAATGGAATTAAGCAAGCAAACGGGACTACCACCTATACAGGAAGATTTATTATGCCTGCAAAGGCGGTCACGGTGTCTGCTGAATTTATAGACGAAAACATTATTTGGCAGGGTAGTGAGGGCACGTTGGAAATTGACGGCTCCATCATTGGCAGCGTTAGTGCTGATGCCATTTTGCGCGTTTGGGCTCCCAAAGAAGTATTCTTTATTGGCGCAGGCTATAGTGCACTTTTTTATTCTCAGAACCAAAATGTTATTCTCAGTAGTGACTTTGATAGCTACTACAATGATAACGGTGCCTATTTCGAGTTTACCCTGACAAAAGAGATATTAGAGCGTTTTACATCGGAAGTGCCTTTGAGACTTCAGTCTAGCTATGGCAATAGCAAGATTACTCAGGTCATGCTGATTTCTGGCAGTTCTTCCCCTGATATTCCAACACATACATTGACTCTAATTATCGACGGTCAAACGCAGACAAAGACGGTAGCAGAGGGAACGGTACTAGCTAATGTACTGCCCACACCTACAAAGGAAGGCTATACTTTTACGGGTTGGAGCGGAATACCTGAAAGCGGTAATATGCCAACTAACGACCTGACTGTCACTGCCCAGTTCAGTATCAACTCCTATAAGCTGACATATAAAGTGGATGGAGAAGTGTATGGCGATGTGGAGACTATAGAGTATGGCGCAGCAATTAATCCCAGGACAGCCCCCACTAAGGATGGCTTCAGTTTCTCCGGATGGAATGGTTTGCCTGAGACGATGCCTGCTCACGATGTTGAAGTGACGGGTGAGTTTACTGGAATTAAATACAAGGTTGAGATTGCATCAACAACCTATGGCGTTATCACGACCGACAAAGAAGCTTACGAAAAAGGAGAAACGGTAACGGTGACCATAAAAGATAATACCGGTTACGAAATGGAGTCCATTAGTACTGATCCAACTAATTTAGGCCTTCAACGAGTCGATGACGGTGTGTTCTCCTTTGTAATGCCTGATGCCGACGTGAAGGTTACCGTCAGGTTCAAGGCAAGGGAATATACGTTGACTTTCATGCTCAATAACGAGGTGTATGAAGTAGGCGAAATTCCTCAGATTTACCAAGTAAGATATGGTACGAGCATCACATTACCGGCGGATCCTGCTCAGGAAGAAGGCTATACCTTCTCAGGTTGGAGTGGAATCCCCGCTGACGGTAAGATGCCAGCAGGTGACCTTACAGTCTATGGCCATTTCAATGCAATGCTTTCGGTAGGTTCGATAGGCTATGCCACCTATTGTCCCACGAAACCAGTCATCTTCGAAGGCAATGAGGATATCAAGGCTTACATAGCCAAAGAAAAGAGCGACAGCGAGGTAACACTGATACAGGTCATCGGAGCTGTAGCGGCAGGAACGGGCCTTGTCCTGATAGGCGAGGCAGGTGCTGAAGTGGAGTTTGAAGTAACTAATGAGGGTACTGATTATAGTAATGAGAATCTCATGATCGGTGTAACCGGAGCAAGTGCAAACATCCATGCTTCAAATCTTTACGTCTTAGTTCAGAAAGAGGATGGCGTGAAGTTTGCTGACACGGCTGCAAATGCCGCTACTGTCCCTGTTGGCAAGGCTTATTTGCAGGCTCCTGTCAATAGCAGTCGTATCCTGACTATCTGTTTTGGTGACGAATCCACGGGTATGGAGACAGTTCATGCTTCGACTAATAAGAAGGTCGAAGTCTACAACTTGAGTGGTCAGCGTATTGCGAATCCCAGGAAGGGACTCTATATCGTAAATGGCAAAAAGGCCTTTATTAAATAAAATAAGGTATAAATCATTATGGCAATGAATAGCAAGCATATCATTATTGGCATAGCCGCGCTTACTTTATGTGCCGGCTTCACCAGTTGTTCGCACGATTTTGATAACTTTTCGTCAGGCGAGGAAGTCATCAATCTCTACAATCAGAAGTTTGTAGAGGCGTTTGGCCAGCCTGCCGCTAATCAGAATTGGGGCTTTGATGCCCCAGCTACTGTTGTCGTCAACAATACAACCCGAGCCATCACGGTTAACGATGACTACTATTCTGAGTTTAACTTCCCTACAGAAGAAGAACTGACTACTGCGTTCCCGACGGCAATTCCTACAGATGCCGATGAGGTGGCTGATTTAACCAATTATATTGGTAAGGAATATACCAATCAGTATGGTACTTATACAGCAAGTGATTTGTATGCCGTTTATGTGAATTTCATCAAGAAAGGGCATAATCTGAAAGTTACCAGTGCCGGAAAAGTTGAAATAGGTGGTACCTATCAGAATATTGTCGATGGTGAAGTGCAGTATTACAATGTATATGTAGATGTGGAGGGCGACCTGACCATCCAGCGTAAAGGTGCTGCACACTACAACCTCTATATTCTTCACGGCAATGTAACCCTGCCTGATGACTACGGCGAGCAGGCTGGTATCATTTCTGTGGCAGAGGGCGCCACATTGAATGACCAGCGAAGCAGTATTGCTGCCAATCAGGGAGTGAGGCTATATAATCGTGGTATTGTCAATGCTACCAATACCGAGAAATATGATATTGGCAACAACTCTACCGTCTACAATGAAGGTACATTTACCGTGAGTGGCGCGCTGTCTTATTCTCCTGGAGCTGGCAACACGTCCTATTTCATTAACTTCGGTGACGATGCCGAACTGACTGCTCCCTCCATGACGATGAACTCTATCTGTCACTTCTTTACTGATGGTACTGTGAACATCGCTGGCCAGACGAAGGTAACACAGGTAGATATTACGTGGATAAACAACGGTCATTACACCACAGGCTCGATGGTGTTCAGCGCGAAGAACGGTACATTCTATAATTACTGTCAGCTGATAGTCCGTAATAACTGCAATTTCACCGATGGACTCTTCAATATGATGCAGAACAGCTATGCCGAGTTTGGTACGGGTTTGTTCAACAACTTCCGTGTCAATATGCACGACAATTCCGGCTTTAACGTGTTGCGTGGCTCAAAATGGGGCCGTCAGGGGGCAGACTTCATTGGTGCTCACGAGATGCAGGGCTTTATAGCCGTTGATGACAATGCACAAGTTTTTGTACGTCTTGCAGGTGACAACCAGATTCCGGCCTACAAGGGATATGCATTTAACGTTCAAGGAGCTAACCTGACATTGGCTTATGAGCGTATGGCTTTCTATAAAGGTTTTAATGAGATAGGCTTGAATTCCACTTATGACGCAGTGAGCTACTGGAATGAGACCACTGCCGAACAACTCGAAGCGAATGGCGATGAGGACAAGACATGGAATCTGCATAATGTTATCAAGGTGATTACTGGCGAGGCTTTTGCCGAGACAGGCTTTACACTGACCGAGGGCGACTGTGCTGCAACTTGGAATGGTGGAACACCTCCAGAAGAAGAAACATGGGGCGACTGGATTCGCGTCATTGCTGAAGACTTGAGTGCTAATCAGCCTACCGATTTTGACTTCAACGACGTGGTGTTCGATGTCCGCATCAATTCCAACAAGACTAAGGCTCAGATTAAGCTGAAGGCTGCTGGCGGTACACTACCTTTAACCGTTGGCTGGACTGGCGAAGCTGGAACCAGCTATGCGGAATTTGAGGTGCATAACCTTTATGGGGTGCCTACTAATGTGATGGTCAATACGCATGCCAAGAATGGTATTGATGGAAAAGCCGATGTCATCAAGACACTGAAAGGAACTTTCAATAGTGCGAATGACGTGAAGATCAAGGTACAGAAACGTGGTGAATGGTATGATATAGAAGCCCACGTGGGTGAGCCAGCCAGCAAATTGGCTGTAGGCACTGACTATGAATGGTGTGATGAACGCCAAAACATCAACGATAAATACAGCAACTTCTCCAACTATGTTCAGGAAAACACGTTGACTGAGTGGTGGGGAGCTGAACCAAAAACTGTCGAATAGGCAACAGTATTGTTGTTTGATAATTTATTAAACGGCGGCTTTACAGGTCATCTGTAAAGCCGCCGTTGTTCTGTTTTGTAAAAGATTACGTATTTTTATCACTTTTTGGGGGGAAATCTTTGTGGTTCCAAAACTTTTTCGTATCTTTGCACCCATCTATTCAACTAAAAGATAAACATTAAAAATTTTACGAACATGAAAAAGTATTTGATGACAGGAGTCGCAGCGTTGGCTTTATGCGCTGGATTCACAAGTTGTTCTCACGACGAGGACTTCGAGCCTATCACTCAGGATCAGATTGATAAGGCTAAGTACGATCAGGCATTCCTTGCCTATGTTGGTGGCAAGATTGCTTCTAATCAGGATTGGGGATTCTCCGCAACTCCTGCAACAAGTCGTATAACACGTGCTATCCAGCCCAGCTTTAACTTCCCCAGCGACGCTAATGCCAGCAAATTCCTGGCCGACGTGCCTGAGGGCATCGAGCTGCTGGCTCCTGGCATAGGCAAGGCCAACCACTACATCGACGCTTCTTATACGGGCGATCTCAATGTTTGGGGTATTGGCTCTGCAGATAATGGATGGGTGCCTGAAGGTGGTACCCTCTATGTGAAGGGCAACTGCGACTTTTCGAACCGTAGTTTTTACTTCGCTGGTAACTCTGAGCTTTATCTTGTTAAAGGTGCTACGCTGACACTGGGCGAGAACAACGGCTCCGGCAACCTCCAGCAGAACACCAAAATCTACATTGCCGAGGGTGCCAAGCTCATTGCCAACGGCGAGCTGAAGCTGAACAACGGTCTGCACATCTACAACCACGGTACCATCGAGACTCCGAAACTCTCGACCAACAGCAATAGCGTACTCTACAACGTGGGCACCGTGAAAGTTACAGGTAAGATTTCGGTGGAGAACACTCTTTCTGTTATCGTCAACGATGGCACCATCACTGCAGCAGATTTGAATACTGCTGGTAGCGGTAAGTTTGAGAACAACAACAACGTTACCATCAGCGGCACTACCTTCGTCAACAGCAACGACAACACTTGGGTGAACAATGGTCAGTATCACACCGGCAACTTCCTCTACAACGCTGCCAGCGACGAGGTTATCAACAACTGCCGTCTGACGGTGGACGAAAACTTCAACATCAACTTGGGCGACAATCCTGGCAATGGCAACTTCAAGATGGATGCCGGCTCAGGCGTTGTGACCAAGAACTTCAACGGCGGAGGCAACTGGACCGGCACCTACGCCGACACATATAGTACATTCAATGGCGGCCCGTTCTACATCTACATGGGCGCTGGCTCTGTCTTCAAGGTAACAGGGACAGCCACGATGAACGCCACGAAGGCTAACTATGGCATCTATGGTCCTGAAAGCGGCGACTACGCTGTGTTCCAGGCCAAGAATATTGTGGCCGGCAAGGCCGGTCAGGGCTATGAGGTGACCTACGGCGGCAACCTCGCCGTGGTAGCAGAGAGCCACTTTGCCAACGGCATGAGCGGCCAGTATCCCTATATCGACTTTAAGGGCGATGCCGCTATCTATGCTCCTGAATTCAACGACGGTTTGCCCAGTATCAATATTGCATCGGGGACTTGTAACCCTGGCTTCAATGGCGGCAATGAAATAATTTACGACCTGCGTATCTGGGCAGAGGACTTGAGTGCTCAGGAGGCTGGCGACTTCGACTTTAATGATATTGTGCTCGATGTCAAGTATGATAAGAATAACGCAACTCTCTGTCTGCGTGCAGCTGGCGGTACACTGCCTCTTTATATCGACGGAAAGACAGAATGGGAGGTTCATAAGCTCTTCCAAGTGGGTGAAAAAGTGATGGTCAATACTGCTCCTGGTAAGCACAAAGAACACGCCCCCGTGGTGTTCAAGTTAGGCAGAGGTATTACCAATGCTGCTGAGGCCAATGGCATTAAGCTGATTGTTGAGAAGAATGGCATCCTTCAGGAGATGAAGGCCCCGAAGGGAGAACCCTCTTGTAAACTTGCCGTTGACAAAGACTTGGACTGGCTCAACGAGCGTTCCAGCATCAAGGGCACATACGAGAAATTTGTTCCTTGGGCTAATGATAACAATCCCGAATTGTCAAAGTGGTGGGAATAAGAAATCATCAAATACTTAATATACAAACTTTGTTAAGGGCGGTTGCGTGAGCAACCGCCTTTTTGGAAAAATAGAGAGAAGATGACTATAACAGAACAGGACAAGGAGATGATGCGGGAGGCGATAAGGCTTTCGGCAGAGAGTGTGGAGAACGGGGGCGGTCCCTTCGGAGCTGTGATTGCGAAGGATGGTGAGATTATCAGCGGGACATCTAACTCGGTGACGCTGCTGAACGACCCTACGGCACATGCCGAAGTGACGTGTATCAGGGAGGCTTGCCGGAAGTTGGGGACGTTCGACCTCAGCGGCTATAAGATATATTCGTCGTGCGAGCCTTGCCCTATGTGTCTCGGTGCTATCTATTGGGCTCACCTCGACTGCATCTATTACGCCAACAACCGCAAGGATGCAGCCGATATTGACTTCGACGACGACTTTATCTACCGCGAACTGGAGAAGCCGATGGCTGAGCGTTCTACGCCCATCATCCCGCTGTTGCGGGAGGAGGCATTGCCTGTGTTCCGCCAGTGGACGCTGAAAGCCGACAAGACGGAGTACTAAATGATGTTCTCTTAGTGACTGGTATAGAAGTCGGTGATACGTATGATGGCTCTTGAGCAGACGGGGCAGAAATTCTCTACCTCGTTGACCTTCATACGGCACTCCTGGGCAGGGCGGAATACCCCTTTTGACTGGTAGCCGCCGCCTTCGAACAAACCCACCTGCCCCGTCGGGTCAGGTAGCATATCGGCCCACTTTGACTGGAAATCCACCTTCGTTGTCAAGTTTGGTTCCCACGGCTCTGTGTCGGTCGGGTACATCGTCTCATAACCATCGTCGTAATAGTATTCGTCGCCCAATCCAGCGTAGCTGTGGCCGAACTCGTGGACGAGTACCTGTCGGAACATGTCGTTGTCGCTGGTAGTGACGAGCAACTGGTTGTAGATGCCGCCACCGCCGTATATGTCGGTGTTTACCAGTACGATGATGTGCTCGAACGGTACCCCCGACAGCACGTCGTAAAGACGGTGCATATCTTGTGTCATGAGGTAGCGGTTGCTGTAGAAGGTGTCGTAGTGGCTGCCGACAGGCGTGCGGCTCCATTGCTGTAGACGGGGTATGCTGGGGCCGCTGTCCTGCGACTCGGCAGCAACAGCCACCACGTTGAAGCGGTCTTTCATGGAGGTAAACGGCTCGTGCGAGAACAGGGCATCGACCACCCGCTGACAGTCGCCGTAGAACTTGTCCATTTGTGCCGCCGTATAGCCCTCAGCCACAATGGCCAGGTCGATGCAACGAGTAATGTCGGGCACGCTGTCGGTCGACCAGATGTAGCGGAAGGGTATGCCGTTAGGGCCGATAGGGCGTATCAGGATGTCCGTCGGGTCGATGGCGTGTGACAGGGTGCCCACCACTTGGTCGTGAACATCGGTCAGCGTTACCGTGACGTTTACTGGCTTTTTGGGCATGGGGACGTTGAAGCTGGCCTCGAACGCCTTCTGCACCTTCGTGGCTTCCTCCGTGACTTGCCACTCTTGGAACAAGGTTGAAAAGGTGTGGACGTAGAGCAACTGCCCCGTTGTGGCATCGCTCAGCTTGATTTGCCCGTTACCTTTCAGCGGCATCTCCGTCAGCCGACTTCTGCGGCCAGCCCATCGGTCGAGCACATAAGCCTGCTCAAAGAAAATTTGTTGTGAGCGGTTGTTGCCCCCGAAGATATAGTCCAACCGCAGCGTGCGGTCCTCGAAACATTCGTCGAAGCCTTGTCCACAGGCCATGTTTGTCAAGTCCCAGACGCTGACAAACAGCAATATCAATCTTTTCATCATGTACTTATTATGTTATGGGTTAAGTATCGTTTATACCAGAAGGTCTGTACTATGCCTCGCATGGCCAGATAGACGACCTGTGCCAACCAGAGGCCATGATTGCCCAGTGTGTCCATCGCCAGCCAGTAAACGGCAAAGAAGGTAAGCATTGATACGAACGTTGATACGAGCATGCCCCGTGTGGCCGTCAGTCCGACGAAAACACCGTCCCAGATGAAGGCTACGGCTCCCGCAGCAGGAATCAGCCACGCCCACCAGATGTACTCCCGCGCCAGCGCCCTGACTTGCGGTTCATCAGTCAGCAGGCTTACTATCTGCGTGCCCCCTGCTATATATAATAAGGTATAAGAAACCGTTACCACTGTCATCCATCCGAACAAGTGCCGCAGTGTCTCGTCGAATGCCTGACGGTTCTGGGCACCGTAGAACCGCCCGCTCATGGCTTCACCGGCGTAGGCAAAGCCGTCCATGAAGTAGCTGAACAGCAGGTACAGCTGCAGCAGTACCGTGTTCACCGACAATACCACAGCCCCACTTCGGGCACCAGCCGCCGTGAAATACAAGTTGACGGTGACGAGGCAGAGCGTACGCAGGAATATGTCGCGGTTGGTTTTGTAAAAAGCGGCTACCCTCCACTGTCCGCCCATTCTGTTCCATCTTCCGCGTATAACCCGCCAGTAATACTTCGCCAACAGTCCCACCGCCACCAGCAACCCGGCGTATTGCGCTATGACCGTGCCAAATGCCACACCCTCGATTTTCATGCCCAGTCCGTAGACCAGCAGTAACGATGCCACAATGTTGACCACGTTCTGCATGATGCTGACGAACATTGGGATGCGGGTGTTCTGCATGCCGATGTACCACCCCATCAGACTGAACAGCCCTAACGAGGCAGGCGCCCCCCAGATGACGATGCCGAAATAGGTGGTGGCAAAAGGAATCACGTCAGCCGTAGGCCCAATGAGCCAGAACATCAGCCACCTGAGCGGCACTTGAAACACTATCAGCAGCAGGGCGATACTTAGGGCGACGAGTGCCGAACGTACCAGCGTTCTTGCGACTTCCAGCAGGTCGCGCCGTCCATAGGCCTGTGCTGTCATGCCGCTGGTGCCCATCCGCAGGAATCCGAACAGCCAGTAGACGAGGTTGAATATCATGGAGCCTACGGCCACAGCCCCGATGTACACCGGGCTGCCCATGTGCCCCACGATGGCCACGTCAATCATCCCCAGCAGCGGAACGGTGATGTTCGACACGATGGAGGGCACTGCAAGCAGCAATATCTGACGGTCACGTAGGTTCATAAACAGCGCAAAGGTACGAAATATTTTGTAATTTATAATTCATAATCTATATTTTTTTACTACCTTTGCACGCTGTAAACTAAAAACGAAGCAATGGAAAAGAAACTTAGAAGGGGTTCGCTCTGCGTACACGCAGGCTACAAGCCCAAAAATGGAGAACCGATAGAGTTGCCCATCATCCAGTCGACCACCTTTAAGTATGACGACTCGGATGAGATGGCACAGTTGTTTGACCTGAAGAAAGAGGGCTATTTCTATACCCGTCTGCAGAACCCGACGAACGACGCTGTAGCTGCCAAGATAGCCGCCTTGGAGGGAGGCGTCGGCTGCGTACTGACATCGTCAGGCCAGGCCGCCAACTTTTATGCTCTGTTCAACATTTGTCAGGCCGGCGACCACTTCGTCACCTCGAACGAGATTTACGGCGGCACCTACAACCTCTTTGGCGTGACGCTGAAGAAGCTCGGCATCGACTGCACCTTTGTGTCGTCCGAGGCATCCGAGGATGAGATTCAGGCCGCTTTCCGTCCGAACACGAAGGCGCTGTTCGGCGAGACCATTACCAATCCTGGTTGTGCCGTGCTCGATATCGAGAAGTTTGCCCGCATCGCCCATAAGAACGGTGTGCCCCTTATCGTTGACAACACCTTTGCCACGCCCGTCAACTGCCGCCCCTTCGAGTGGGGCGCCGACATCGTGACTCACTCCACGACGAAGTATATGGATGGCATGGCCACTCAGGTGGGAGGCTGCGTCGTCGACAGCGGCAACTTCGACTGGCTCCAACATGCCGAGAAGTTCCCCGGACTTTGCACGCCGGATGATTCGTACCACGGACTGACCTACGTGAAGGCCTTCGGCAAGAAGGGCTATACCACTAAGCTGGTGGCCCAGCTGATGCGCGACCTCGGCTCGATTCCCGCTCCGCAGAACTCGTTCCTGCTGAACCTTGGGTTGCAGACACTCCACCTCCGCATGGCCCAGCATTGCAAGAATGCCCAGCAGGTGGCCGAGTTCCTGCACGATAACGAGAAAGTGGCATGGGTTCACTATAGCGGCCTAAAGGACGACCCTTACTATGAACTTGCTCAGAAGTACCTGCCTAACGGTTCGTGCGGCGTCATTGCCTTTGGTCTGAAGGGCAACCGCGAGACGGCCATCAAGTGGATGGACTCGTTGGAGATGATCAACATCGTCACCCATGTGGCCGATGCCCGTACCTGTGTGCTGCATCCTGCCTCTCACACCCACCGTCAGCTCTCCGACGAGCAGCTGCGCGAAGCCGGCATAGCTCCCGACCTCATCCGTCTGTCGGTAGGTATCGAGGACGTGGAAGACATCCTTGATGACATCAAGCAGGCGCTGGCTAAGATTTGACAGCCTATGCGGCTATGGGTAATCTGAGCACCCGCACTTGAACCAAGAACTTTTTTGGCACAGATTACACGGATTCAATCATTGAAGAGGAGAACAAATTGAAATCTGTGATAATCCGTGTAATCCGTGTCTAACAACACAGGGGAGACTGCCCCCTGTGCCTGCAATACTAATTTTTCACCACCAACTTCTTGACTGAGCCGTCGTTCATCACGACGATGTTGGGTCCTTTCTGTAGCTTACTGATACGTTTGCCATTAGGATTATAGATGCACCTGATGCCCTGTAGCGCCATTACATCCATATGCTACAGATGGCTTCTCAGCAGTCATGCAGCCATAACTGTCTTCCTCATCAATCTCTGGGTATCTCTTTTCTTCCATACGTCTTTCTGATTTTTATTGCCGCCCGCCACCCCTCTCAGGGCTTTGTGGCGACGGTTCAAAGATACGAAAAGGTGAGTAAAGAACAAAATAAAATAGGAACTATTTTCTTTCGAACCTTCACCATAACAGCAGCAAGGCTTCAATTACTTTTTTGATAATCAAATTTGCCATAAAGCATCACTTTTGTTCTAAATCCATATATACCAGCAAATTACTGAGGTGATTGCACTTTTCAAAGCATCACTTTTTGGTTCCAATTTCCTACTTTTCCTGCAAAAGTCTTGCGGTTACCCCTACCCTAAGTCAACTGAAGGTATAGTCTCAGGTGTCGTCAAGAGAGAATGAGCGAATGTAAAACAAGTTGTTTTACATCGCTTTATCCTACCTAAACCCACACTTAGGGTAGGGGTTGGTAAAGTAAAACAAGTCGTTTTACTTTGGTGATGCTTGGTGATGCTTTGAAATTAAGCATCACCTCAGTTAACTCACAGTAGGTTAAACTGTTAGGTGTAAAAGTGATGCTTTGCTCTGATTTTTTTTACTTTTCCAATTTTACTTTTTTGCCCTTTTGCCCGTCTAATCAGCAAATCACTAAAGGAGGCAACATAAAAAGGATTCTTTTATGCGCGTTGTCCTTGCTGATGGACAGTGTCGGTTACGCTGAGGACATCTCCATCCGTTACAACGGTTCTTCGGCAAAGGTTAAGCAGACGGCAACAGACAGCGTGAAGGTAACGGTAGATGGTGCCAGAGTGAGCATTGAGAGCCTGTACAAAGACCACAAGCTCACCCTTTTGCTGAAGGGCAAGAGCGATGACGGACAACTCCTGCTGA
Source organism: uncultured Prevotellaceae bacterium (assembly GCA_947168395.1). GTDB lineage: Bacteria > Bacteroidota > Bacteroidia > Bacteroidales > Bacteroidaceae > Prevotella. The sequence goes on from CAMVLT010000002.1 coordinate 63,227, forward strand.
AGGCAGCCGGAAAAGCTAAGATAAAACTCGACGGCCTGAATCTGACCAGTCGGGAGGGGGCTCCGCTTGACCTGAAGAATAAGAAGAAGGTGGAAGTGGCGGCTGCCAAGGGCATAGCTTCGAAAGGTAAGATTACGATCAACAGCGGTAATGTGACGGTTCGCACTACCTCTGCCGGAGCCGAGGGCATAGAGGGCAAGCAGGGTATCGTCTTTAATGGCGGCAACGTCGATGCGTTGTCTCCCGATGATGCCATCAATGCCAACGCCACCATTGAGTTCAACGATGCCCACGTCATCGCCCGCAGCACAGGCAACGATGCCGTCGACTCTAATCCCGAGGGAGGCTTTTTCATGACCTTCGGTGGCAATAATCAGGACATGGATCCTGCCATCGTCATCGGTGGAGGCACCGTCTATGCTTGAAGCCAGGTAGGTTCGCCCGAGGAGGGCATCGACTGCGACTTTGCCTCGCTTGTCATTGAGGGCGGCACCATCTTCTCCGTTGGCGGCGGTATGGGCGTGCGTTGAGGCTCGAACGAGACAGCTATCATAGGGGTGACATTTTGTCGCTCACTATGACATTCTGGCAGGAAATGGCTGGCTGGCACGCATATTGCATACTCCTAAGCGAAAGCTGAAACCTACTAAGCGAGGCGGAGGCAATCAAAAGAACATTCATTTAACAATTAAAACAATAGAATTAGGAGGTAATGATTATGCTACCGGTAATGTTTAAGAACAGTTGGTTTCCTACCGTGTTTGACGAGTTTATGAACAGTGACTTCACACCGAGCACCTGCAAGACAACCGCTCCGGCTGTGAATGTGAAGGAGGATGAAACGGCATATACCATGGAGATAGCAGCTCCTGGCATCAAGAAGGAGTACTGCCGCGTGAGCCTGAACGAAGAGGGCAACCTGTGCATCGCCATCGAGAACAAGATGGAGCACAAGGAGGAGGACAAGAAGCAGCACTACCTGCGCCGCGAGTTCTCGTACACCAATTACCAGCAGAACTACTCGCTGCCTGAGGATGTGGTGAAGGACAAGATTGCAGCCCGCGTTGAGAACGGCATTCTGACCGTCATCCTGCCGAAGCAGGAGAAAGAGGTCAAGGTCTCGAAGAGCATAGAAATCTCGTAAGAGAGTAAAGGTAAAAGTGAATAGTGAAAAGTGAAAAATTTGCTGCCGCCTTCCCGCTCGTTATGTTGCAGGAATGGCGGCAGCAAATTTTTCACTTTTCACTTTTACCTCAATAACTCTATCGCCTTCATTACCAAAGGATTCTCTTCGTTGAAGACGGAGTAGTATTCACTCATGTCCCACAGGTCGCGGGCAACGAGGGCCTTGAGTTGTAGCCGCAGGTAGGGCAGCGTACGCTGCAGTTCCTGGTCGTCCTTCGGCTCCAACTTTTGCTTTTTGGCCTCGGCCAGGATGTTGTCAATCAGCGACTGTGGCACCTCGAACGTTTGCTTAAACTTGTCGAACTGCGGATATTCCTTCTTCAGCTGTTTGCGGTGGTTGTCGACGTAGCGCAGGTTCTGCTGTATGATGATGCTCTTGGCGGCTAACTGACGGTGGAACTGGGTGTATCGCAGGGTGTCGAGGGGCACGAAGTAGTCGGGCATGATGCCGCCACCACCGTAAACGGTGCGCTTCTGGTGCAGCGTCTGGAACTTCAGCGAGTCGGCGAAATGGATGCTGTCCTGATTGGTCAGCTCACCTTTCTTCAGACGGTTATATACATCCATTGCGTAATCCTTCTGATTGCCCTTCTCGTATGGCTTCTGGATGCAGCGGCCCGAGGGAGTGTAGTAGTGTGCGATGGTGAGGCGTATCATCGAACCGTCGGGCAGGTCGATGGGGCGCTGGACGAGGCCCTTGCCGTAGGTGCGACGGCCAACAACCATGCCTCGGTCCTGGTCTTGTATGGCACCAGTGACAATCTCGGCAGCCGAGGCCGTATATTCGTCGACCAGCACTACCACCTTTCCATCCATAAACTTACCGTCTCCATTGGCACGATACTCCTGGCGGGGTACTCGGCGGCCGTTGGTGTAGACGATGAGCTCGTTCTTGGCCAGAAACTCGTCGGCAATCTTGACGGCTGCCTGCAGATAGCCGCCGCCGTTTTCCTGCAGGTCAAGAATCAGGCTCTTCATGCCCTCGGTGTACAGCTGCTGAAGGGCATCGCAAAACTCCTGATGGGTAGTGGCGCCGAAGTTGCCGATACGGATGTAGCCGATGCCGGGACGAATCATGTAAGAAGCGTCGATAGACTTGACGGGAATCTTGTCGCGGACTACTGTGAACGTCAGGCGGTCCTTGATGCCCGTGCGGACGACGCCCAAAACCACCTTGGTGTCTTTGGGGCCACGAAGTCGGCGCATTATCTCCTCCTTCGACATCTTCACGCCGGCAATGGCAGTATCGTTGACGCTGACGATGCGGTCGCCGGCTATAATGCCCACCTTTTCGGAGGGGCCGTTGGTGACGGGCTGGATGACCATCAGCGTGTCGTCAATCATGTTGAACTGCACGCCTATGCCCTCGAAGTTGCCGTTCAGCGGTTCGTTCATCTGCTTCACCTCCTTGGCATTGGAGTAGGTGGAGTGGGGGTCGAGCTTCTCCAGCATGCCCCGGATGGCGTCCTCCACGAGCTTGGCCTCGTCGACGGAGTCGACATAGAGGTTGTTGGTGGCAATTTCGGCAATTTGTAACTTGCGCAATGGCGAATCCTCGCCCATCCTGATGGACATCTGCGCGTTTACTTCCATGATGGGCAGCGATAATATCGCTGCATACAAAACAGTTTTTACTATTTTATTCATATTGGTCTTCTTCTGGGCGGTCTTCCTCGATGACGAGGTTGTCGATGATGAAGTTCTGGCGCTCCATCGTGTTTTTGCCCATGTAGTATTCTAACAGTTTTTGGACTTGGTCGTTCTTGTGGAGCGTCACCTGCTCCAACCGCATGTCGGGACCGATGAAGCCGGCAAACTCCTCGGGCGAAATCTCGCCGAGACCCTTGAAGCGCGTGATTTCAGGGTCAGGCCCCAAGTCGCTGATGGCCTGTACGCGCTCTTCCTCATTGTAGCAATAGAGCGTGATGAAGTCGGTCTTCTTGGCGCCGGGTTTGGAGTCGGCATCGGCAATGGCCTGCTTGTTCTTTATCTTCGTGCGGCGGTTGCGGACACGGAACAGCGGTGTCTGTAACACATAGACGTGCCCCTTCTTAATAAGTTCAGGGAAGAACTGCAGGAAGAAGGTGATAATGAGCAGGCGGATGTGCATGCCGTCGACATCGGCATCGGTGGCCACAATTACCTTATTATATCTGAGGGTGTCGAGCCCTTCCTCAATGTCGAGGGCAGCCTGCAGCAGATTGAACTCCTCGTTCTCGTAGACCACCTTCTTGGTCAGCCCGAACGTGTTTAAGGGTTTTCCTCTTAAAGAAAACACCGCCTGCGTATTGACGTCACGGCTCTTGGTGATGCTTCCGCTGGCCGAGTCACCCTCGGTGATGAAGATGCACGACTCCTCCTTGCGCTCGTCCTTCGCATCGCTGAAGTGGATGCGGCAGTCGCGCAGCTTGCGGTTGTGCAGGTTGGCCTTCTTGGCTCGCTCGCGGGCCAGCTTGGTGACACCGGCCATCGCCTTGCGGTCGCGCTCGCTCTCCTTGATTTTGTTCTCTAATACCTCGGTCACGTCGCTGTGGATATGCAGGTAGTTGTCCACCTCCTGCTTGATGAAGTCGCCCACGTACTTGTTGATGCTCACACCGTTGGGAGCCATCGTCAGCGAGCCGAGCTTGATTTTCGTCTGGCTCTCGAACATCGGTTCCTCCACGTTGATGGCAATGGCAGCCACGATGCCCGTCCGGATGTCGCCGTACTCGTACTTGCCGAAGAACTCCTTGATGGTGCGGGCTATATGCTCCTTGAAGGCACTCTGGTGGGTACCGCCCTGCGTGGTATGCTGGCCGTTGACGAAGGAGTAATATTCCTCGCCGTATTGGTTGGCATGGGTGAAGGCTATCTCGATGTCCTCGCCCTGCAGGTGTATGATGGGATACAGCGCCTCCGTCGTCATACGGTCCTTCAGCAAGTCCTCCAGCCCGTGACGGCTGAGGATGCGGCGGCCGTTATACATGATGGTCAGCCCCGTGTTCAGGTAGGTGTAGTTGCGGAGCATGTTTTCCACAATCTCGTCGTGAAACTTGTAGTTCACGAACTTCGTGGCATCCGGCTCGAAGAAGATATAGGTGCCACATTCGTCCTGCGTAGGCTCTGTCACGTCGTCCGTCAGCTTGCCCTGCTCAAAGGTGGCGCGGCGCACCTTGCCGTCGCGGTAGCTGGCCACGATGAAGCGGCTGCTCAAGGCATTGACAGCCTTTACACCCACACCGTTCAGGCCGATGGACTTCTTGAAGGCCTTTGAGTCGAACTTGCCGCTGGTGTTGAGGATGCTGACCGACTCGATGAGCTTGCCCTGCGGTATGCCGCGGCCATAGTCGCGCACCGATATACGCAGCCCCTCCTCGACGTTCACCTCAATGCGGTCGCCCGCCTTCATCTTGAACTCGTCGATGGAGTTGTCGAACACCTCCTTCAGCAGCACGTAGATACCGTCCTCGGCTGAGGAACCGTCGCCTAAGCGACCGATGTACATGCCAGGGCGAAGCCGTATGTGCTCCAGTCCCGTCAGCGTCTGAATGTTCCCTTCATCGTAGTCTACCTGGTTATTGGTCGTCTGGTTCTGGGATTTCGTGATGTCTTCTTCCATGATGCTCTGTGATGCGTCCTTTGCTTTTTGGTGCAAAGGTAATCAAAAAAGAACAAACCGCCAAACGTTCCGCCGCTTTTCATATCGTATACACATAAAAAACGGCCGTCGCAGGGATTCTGCGACGGCCGTAAAATGCGTCTGTTAATTCTTCAAGTAGCGATTTCGCAGCGTTGCCCTGAGCAGTTTCATGTAGGTGTTGTACTGCTTGTCGTTCAGGATATAGCGCATGTTGCGTGCATCCTTCTCGATGGCTTTGTGTACGAGTGCGGGTCGCTCGAACCTTTTTGCTGTAGCAGCCGTTGCCAAGTCTTCGTTGAGGTTGTCACTGATGGCTTTTACGGCATCCATCTGATCGAAAGTCAGATCCAGTTTCACGGCCAACCTGCGCAAGTCGAACGTAATGCCGTAGTTCTCAACTTCCTTCACTGCAGTGGTGTTTTCTGTCTTTGCGAAACTAAGAGTAATCGTCATTGCGGCTACTACTGTCAATACAATCTTCTTCATAATTTTGTTCCTTTCTTTTTTTGTTGTTATCCTGATGTTTGTTATCCTGTTTCTGCTTCTTTGACGTGCCAAAGTTGTAAAGGTTTAAAAACGCCCTCACTTTTTTGCACATTTCAATTAAATTATGTACCTTTGCACGCAAATTTCGAAATTTATCAAGTAATTATGGCACAAGAAGATGTATTTAAGAAGATCGTGAGCCACTGCAAGGAGTATGGTTTCGTGTTCCCCTCGAGTGAGATTTACGATGGTTTAGGCGCTGTGTACGACTATGGTCAGAACGGCGTAGAGTTGAAGAACAACATTAAGCAGTACTGGTGGAAGGCCATGACGATGCTGCACGAGAACATCGTGGGTATCGACTCGGCCATCTTCATGCACCCGACGATATGGAAGGCCAGCGGACACGTTGATGCCTTTAACGACCCCCTCATTGACAACCGCGACTCGAAGAAGCGTTATCGCGCCGATGTGCTAATCGAGGACCAGATTGCCAAGTACGACGAGAAGATTCAGAAAGAAGTGGAGAAGGCCCGTAAGCGTTTCGGCGATGCCTTCGATGAGGCTCAGTACTTAGCCACTTCGCCCCGCGTAGCCGAGACCAAGCAGAAGCGCGACGCCCTTCATGAGCGTTATGCCGCTGCCATGCAGGGTCCGGACCTGGAGGAACTGAAGCAGATTATCCTCGACGAGGAGATTGTCTGCCCCATCAGCGGCACCCGCAACTGGACCGATGTGCGTCAGTTCAACCTGATGTTTGCCACCGAGATGGGCGCTTCTGCCGACGGTTCGATGAAGGTCTACCTGCGCCCGGAGACGGCTCAGGGTATCTTTGTGAACTACCTGAATGTGCAAAAGACTGGTCGTATGAAGATACCTTTCGGCATTGCCCAGATAGGTAAGGCTTTCCGCAACGAGATTGTGGCCCGTCAGTTCATCTTCCGCATGAGGGAGTTCGAGCAGATGGAGATGCAGTTCTTCGTGCAGCCCGGTACCGAGCTGGAGTGGTTCCCGAAGTGGAAGGAGACGCGCATGAAGTGGCATCAGGCCTTGGGCTTCGGTGCTGAGAACTATCGTTTCCACGATCACGACAAGCTTGCCCACTATGCCAATGCCGCTACCGACATCGAGTTCAAGATGCCGTTCGGCTTTAAAGAGGTAGAGGGCATCCACTCTCGTACTAACTTCGACCTCAGTCAGCATGAGAAGTACAGCGGCAAGAGCATCAAGTACTTTGACCCGCAGACAAACGAGAGCTACACCCCGTATGTCATCGAGACCTCTATCGGTGTCGACCGTATGTTCCTCTCTATCATGTGCCACTCCTTCGAGGAAGAGAAACTCGAGAACGGCGAGACCCGCGTGGTGCTGAAGTTGCCCGCAGCCCTGGCTCCTGTGAAGTGTGCTGTGATGCCCCTCGTCAAGAAGGACGGCCTGCCCGAGAAGGCTCGCGAGATTATCGACCAGCTGAAGTTCCACTTCAACTGCCAGTACGACGAGAAGGATTCTATCGGCAAGCGCTATCGTCGTCAGGACGCTATCGGTACCCCGTATTGCGTTACCGTCGACCATGACACGCTGAACGATGGCTGCGTCACCCTGCGCTTCCGCGATACGATGGAGCAGGAACGTGTGGCCATCAGCGAGCTGAACGCCATTATCGAGGACAAGGTGAGTATTGCTTCACTACTGAAGAAACTTTAACAATGAAGAAGACGCAGCTATTCTGGCTTTTGGTATTCCTGCTCTCCGCAGGAACGGTAGTTTCCTGTTCCGAGACAGACGACGAGGAGGCCTACGAGTATGCCAACTGGCAGGCGCGCAACGATGCGTACTTCGCTACGTTGGAGGACTCTCTCAGCCGTGGCGGCTCTGTGTGGAAGAAGATAAAGGCCTACACCAAGGACGAGAAGACACCGGGTGTCAATACCGACTATATATATATTAAGGTATTAAAGAGTGGGGGCGATGGCCCCAGCCCCCTCTACAGCGACTCGGTACGGGTGGCCTATCGTGGAAGGCTGATACCCTCGGCCACCTATTCGAATGGCTACGTCTTCGACCAGACCTACGTCGGTGATTACAATCCCAAGACGACGGCCGTATCCGACAACCTGGCCAGTGGATTTATCACAGGCTTTACGACGGCTGTTTTGCACATGAAACGGAATGACAGTTGGCGCGTCTATATCCCCTATCAGTTGGGTTACAATAGTACGGAGAATGGCAACATTCCTGCCTACAGCGTACTGATTTTCGACCTGTCGCTGATTGATTTTGTGTCGGGTACCGGCTCGTTCACTCCCTGGAGCAGCCGCAGACAATAACCCGATTTTGGGCTTTGAGAGAAAAAAATCCCGAATACTGCTACGGTATTCGGGATTTTTTGCTATCTTTGCCGAAAACTTAGGAACTATGCAGAAATACGCAGATTATATCAAACGCATTGAGATCGACTCGCTTTGGAGCGGGAAGAAGCACATCGTGTGGGAACTGTCCCCTCGGGTGAATATTCTGAGTGGCATCAATGGGGTAGGAAAGTCTACTATATTGAATAAGGTGGTGAAGGGCCTGACCGCCGGAGGCGAGTTCCCCTCTCACATGCTGAAGGGCGTGAAGCTCGAAGTGGAGCCCGAAGACGCTAAGTGGATACGCTACGACGTGATACGTTCGTTGGACAGTCCTGTGCTCGACCTCGACACGATGGCCCATGTTGACACCCGCATCTCGTCGGCTCTCGACTTCCAGCTCTACCACCTGCAGCGCAAGTACTTAGACTATCAGGTGAACATTGGCAATCGCATCATCGCCGAGCTGCAGAGCGGCAATGCGGAGTCAGCCCAGCACCTGTCGCTGAAGAAGAAGCGCTTTCAGGACATTGTCGACGAACTGTTTGAGGAAACGGGCAAGAAGATTGTGCGCACCGAGAACGAGATACGCTTCTCGCAGATAGGTGAGACGCTGGTGCCTTATCAGCTCTCGTCGGGCGAGAAGCAGATGCTGGCCATCCTGCTGACCGTGCTTGTCGAGGACGACCAGCACTACGTCCTCTTCATGGACGAGCCGGAAGTCTCGCTTCACATTGAATGGCAGAAGCGTCTTATCGACCTCTGCTTGGAGCTTAATCCCAACGTACAGATTATCCTGACCACCCACTCGCCTGCCGTCGTGATGAACGGCTGGGTGGAGAGCGTGACGGAAGTGACGGATATTACGGTTTAGTTCATAGTGCATAGTTATGGCAAGCAAACTGACAGACAACATCAACAGCAAGTACTTCGAAGCTGCGAACGCCTTGAAGTCGAAGCAGGCCCGGCGCAGGATAGTAGCCTACGTCGAGAGCTATGACGACATCTACTTCTGGCGCACGGTGCTCAGCCCCTTCGAGGACGACAAGCGTTACTTCGAGGTGATGTTGCCGTCGAAGGCCAACTTGACGCGCGGCAAGAAGTCGGTGCTGATGAACTTTCTGGAAGGGCATGGAAAGAAAAAGAAGAGGAAGGAAAGAGAAGATAGAACCGAGACGAACGCAGCGGAGAACCGTGAGGAGATTCTGGGCCGCGACATGATAGCCTGCGTCGATGCCGACTACGACTACCTGCTGCAAGGGGCAACTGACCAGTCGAGGAAGGTGCTGCAGAGTCCGTATGTGTTCCATACCTACGTCTATGCCATCGAGAACTTCCAGTGCTATGCCCCGTCGTTGCACAATGTCTGCGTCTCTGTCACCCTGAACGATCACCGCATCTTCGACTTCCGCGAATACTTTGCCCAGTTCAGTGAGGGCATCTTCCCGCTCTTCATCTGGAGCATCATGCTCTACCGTAATGGCAACTATCCCAAGTTCTCCATCAGCGACTTCAACCGCATTGCCGACCCTGGCGGCTTCACGGTGAACGACCCGGAGAAGTCGCTGGCCAATGTGCGCCGTAAGGTGGGCGTGAAGGTGCATGAACTGCAACGGCAGTTCCCCGATGCGAAGGAAGCCTACCTGAAGCTGAAAGACGAACTAAAGGCACTCGGTGTAACGCCGCAGACCACCTATCTATATATACAGGGGCACCATTTGTTCGACACGGTTGTGGCACCTATCCTGTCGAAAGTCTGCAATCTGTTGCGACAGGAGCGGCAGAACGAAATCTACCACGCTACGGCCCACAAGACGCAGAAGCGCAACGAAATGACCTGCTATGAAAACTCGTTGCAGGATGTCAAGACGATGCTCAAGAAGAACAATGGCTATATCGTGTCCGAGCAATTCCGCCGTTTGCAGGACGATGTCCGCCGTTACTTGGACGCTCAGACGTAAGTCTCCAGAAACTTGATGGTTCCTTCCACCTTGATGGTTCTCGTGGTTGCGGGAATCAGCACCGACTCGCCTTCGCGGAAGCTGATGGTCTCGCCGTGGTCGTCGGTCAGTTCGCAGGATCCCTGCAGGCCTATGTACACCACGAAGGAGTCGAGTTCGGAGTAGTCGATGGTCATCGGGTCGTTCAGGTCGTAGACGGCGGTGGTGAAGTGGGGGCACGCTATCAGCTGCACCCCTTCGTCCTGCATCGGCTCGTAGTAGGTGCGGTAGTTCTCGTGCACGGTGTAGTCGATGGCCTCTGCCGCCTTCTCGGTGTGCAGTTCGCGGTAGTTGCCGTTCTTGTCCTTGCGCTTGAAGTCGTATATGCGGTAGGTGACATCCGAGGTCTGCTGAATCTCGGCCACGAAGGCGCCGGCACCGATGGAGTGGATGCGTCCGGCGGGAATAAAGAAGACGTCGCCCTCGTGTACCGTGTAGTGGGCCAGCGCATTGGTAATGGTGCCGTTCTCCACCATCTGCTTGTATGTTTCGGGCGTTATGTGCTGGCGCAGTCCGTTGTAGAGCTGGGCACCTGATGCCGACTTCAGTACATACCACATCTCGGTCTTTCCGTGACCTTTGCCGTGCCGGCGGGCGGTCTCATCATCGGGGTGTACCTGTATGCTCAGGTTCTGGTGGGCATCGATGAACTTGATAAGGAGTGGGAACTCATCGCCGAAGCGTTCGTAGTTCTCCTTGCCCACAAGCAGTCCCTTCTGCTCGTGCACTAACTGGTTGAGGCCTTTGCCTTCGTCGGGGCCGCCAGCCACAACTGACTCGCAGTCCTTGATGCCAGACACTTCCCAGCTTTCGCCAACATGTTCCATTTGCAGGTCGAGGTGCTTGAAGGCAATAATCTTGTTGCCGCCCCATAGTGTTTGCTTGAGTAACGGTTTGAACTTATACATCATCTTTTAGTTTTCTTTCCAGAAGGCTGGGGTGAATAATACGAGAACGGTCATGATTTCCAGACGTCCCATGAGCATCAGCAGGCACAGCAGCCACTTGATGTAGTCGGGTAGCATCGACCACGACATCGACGGCCCCACCTCGTTGGCCAGCGAGGGACCCACATTGCTGACGCTGCTCAGGGCGATGACCACAGCATTGGTGTTGTCGATACCGGCTACAATCATGACAGCTGCCGTGAAAAGCATCATCAGGATGGTAAGGGAGAAGAAGGCAAACAGGGCCACGAGCTTCGACTGGGGGATGCTCTGCCCGTTAATCTTGACGGGCAGCACGGCATTGGGGTGCAGTATCTGGCGGAAGTTGTTGCGTACCACCTGCAGCAGCATGACGCTACGGATGCTCTTGAAACCACCGCTGGTACTGCCGGCACAGGCACCGATGTACATCACGATGCCGAGTATAATCCAGGTTACGCGGGGCCACTGGGCCACGTCGTCGCCGAACATACCCGTGGTGGTCATGAACGACACTACATGGAACAAGGCGCTGCGGAAGGCATGCTCCAGGTCATAGTTCAGTCGCGTCAGCAGCAGGTACATAATCCACAGCGTCGTGACGAGGACTATGACGATATAGAACTTGAATTCGGTGTTCTTCAGCAGGGCGCCGAACCGCAGTTTGAATATGCTAATATATAATAAGGTGAAGTTGATGCCCGACAGGAACTGGAACAGCACGGCGATATAGTCGATAGTGGGCGAATGGAAGAATAGCAGTCCGTCGTTATGGATGGAGAATCCGCCCGTAGCCGTAGTAGTCATGGAGTAGTTCGTAGCCTGGAACCAGTCCATGCCTGCAGCCCAGAACGAGAGTCCGCAGCCTATGGTCAGCAGCAGGTAGATAGACCATATCCACTTGGCCGTCGTCGTGAGCCGGGGGTGCATCTTTGCCTTGATGGGACCGGTGGCCTCGGCAGCAAACACCTTGACGCTACCGCCGACCAGCGAGGGCAGAATGGCGATGGTGAAGAACACGATTCCCAAACCGCCAATCCATTGCATGAGCGACCGCCAGAAGAGGATGCCGTGGGGCAGACGCTCCACGTCGTCGATGATGCTGGCCCCCGTGGTGGTGAAGCCCGACATGGTTTCGAAGAAGGCATCGCAGAGGTTGTTGATACTGCCGTGTATGAGGAATGGAAACATGCCGAAGACTGAGAAAATGGTCCACGTTGCCGTCACTACGACGTAGGCATCGCGGCGGCTGAGGGCGTTCTCGGCATTGCGTCCAAGGAAGAGAAACAAGAACCCGAAACCGAACGTCAGCAGCATCGACAGCAGGAATGCCAGCGTGTCGTCCTCATGGTGAATGAAGGCGATGGCCAGGCACCAGCCCATGAAGATGGCCTCGATGAACAGCAGCGAGCCGATGATTTTGTAGACAATGCGGAAGTTCACCATATCACATTTTTCTTGAAGAACTTCTCGATGTTATTGAGCTTCTGCTCGTGACAGAACACCATGACGGAGTCGCCGGCCTGTATCTGCGAGTTACCGTTCACCAGCATGCCCACGCCGTTGCGTACCAGTCCGCCGATGGTGACACCGAACGGCAGCCGCAGGTCTTTCACCATCTTCTTGGTGACCCGCGAGTCTTCGGCTGCCACGAACTCGGCCACCTCGGAGTCGACCAGCATCAGCGAGCGCAGGTTGCTGACGTCGGCGTCGAGCATCATCTGGTAGATGTGGCTGGCGGCTACGGTCTTCTTGTTGATGATGGTGCCTATGTCGAGGCTCTCGGCCATCGATACGTAGTCGAGGTTCTCGACCATGGCCACCGTCTTGCGGACACCCAGCTTCTTGGCCGTCAGGCAGGCCAGGATGTTGGTCTCGGCATTGCCGGTCAGGGCAACAAAGGCCTGCGTGGTACGGATGCCCTCCTCTTGGAGCAGTCCCAGGTCGCGGCCGTCGCCGTGTATGACCATGGCGTCGCTATCGCTCAGCAGCTGGTTCAGTTTCTCGCAGCGCTCGTTGTCCTTCTCTATAATCTTTACGTTCATGTAGTCGGGGATGGTCAGCGCCGCCCTGACGGCAGTCTTTCCGCCGCCCATGATGATGACGTTCTTGACGTCGGTATAGTGCTCCTTGCCCACAATCTTGCGGATGTAGGGTATATACTCCTTGGTGGTCATGAAGTAGGTCAGGTCGTTCAGCCGCAGCGTGTCGAGACCGCTGGGAATGATGGTCTCGTCGCCGCGCTTGATGGCCACAATGTGGTAGGGGTCGTCGGGGCCGCAAAGGTCCTTCAGCGGCTGGTCGAGTATCTCGCACCCCTGCCTCAGCTTGATGCCAAGCAGCACGAGAGCGCCGCCGTGGACGTCCCACCGCTGGCGTACCCACGACATCTTCAGCCCGTTAGTGATGTCGGTGGCGGCCAGCACCTCGGGGTAGACCATAGAGTCGATGCCTATCTGCTGGAAGAACTTCTGGTTCTGGGGCTTCAGGTATTCGTAGTTGTCGATGCGGGCCACGGTCTTCTTGGCACCGAGGGCGTGGGCGATGGTGCAGGCCGCAATATTGGTGGTCTCCTCGGTGGTGACGCCCACGAAGAGGTCGGCCTTGTCGGCACCAGCGTCCTTGAGTACGCTGATGCTGGTGGGCAGGGCGTTGTAGGTCATGACGTCGTACTCGCTGACGCCTTCCAGCTTCTCTTCTTCGGCATCGATGAGCACGCAGTCCTGGTGCTCCCTCGACAGCAGCTTCGACAAATGGGTTCCTACGGCACCTGCGCCTACTATTACAATCTTCATACCTTACTGTGCTTGAATTGCTTTTTTGATACTTTCCACGTCGAGTCCGACGAGGTGCTGCAGCTCGGACACCTTACCGTGTTCCACAAAGTGGTCGGTGGGCAGGCCCAGCCTGGTCACTTGCACGGTGTAGCCGTGGTCGCCTAACCACTCCATGACAGCAGAGCCGAGTCCACCGTTTCGGACACCGTTCTCGACGGTGACGACGCGCTTGAACTTGCGGCCCACTTCGTGCAGGATGCCCTCGTCGAGGGGTTTCAGGAAGCGCATGTCGTAGTGGGCGACGGAGTGGGCGGGCAGTTCCTGGATGGCTTGTGTCACGTTATTGCCTATGTCGCCGATGCTCAGCACGGCCACGTCGTCGCCGTCGCGCAGTTTGCGGCCGGTACCCACCTTGATTTCCTCTAACGGGCAGCGCCAGTCCTTCAGCACGCCGCCGCCCCTGGGGTAGCGTATGACGAACGGTCCCTTGCCGGGCAGCTGGGCCGTGTACATCAGTCGGCGCAGCTCGTGCTCGTCCATCGGGGCCGAGATGGTCAGGTTGGGAATGGGCCGCAGGGCAGCCAGGTCGAAGGCACCGTGGTGCGTAGGCCCGTCTTCGCCCACCAGTCCGGCGCGGTCGAAGCAGAAGACCACGTGCAGGTTCAGCAGCGCCACGTCGTGGATGATGTTGTCGAAGGCCCGTTGGGCAAAGGCGCTGTAGATGTTGCAGAAGGGTATCAGCCCGTCCTTGGCCATGCCGCCCGAGAAGGTGACGGCGTGCCCCTCGGCGATGCCTACGTCGAAGGTGCGGTCGGGCATGGCCTTCATCATGATGTTCATCGAGCAGCCCGTCGGCATGGCCGGCGTCACGCCCACAATCTTTGGGTTCTGTTGGGCCAGTTCCAGCAGGGTGTGCCCGAAAACGTACTGGTACTTCTGGGGCTTCGTCGGGTCGTTGTTGACAATGCGCTCGCCAGTCTCGGGGTCGAATTTGCCAGGGGCGTGCCACGTGGTGACGTCCTTCTCGGCCGGAGCGTAGCCGTGCCCCTTCTGGGTGTGCAGGTGCAGCAGCTTCGGACCGCTCATGTTCTTGATTTGCCTGAGTATGCGCACCAGTTCCTTGACGTTATGCCCGTCGAAAGGACCGAAGTAGCGTATGTTCATGCCCTCGAAGATGTTCTGCTGATGCGAGATGGCACTCTTCAGCGCGTTCGAGAGTCTGATGAGTCCCTTGCGGCGGTCGTCGTTCATCATGCCCTTGCCGTGCAGCCAGCGCTCGGCCTTGAAGCGTATGGCGTTGTAGGTCTCGTTGGTGTTGAGTCCCAGCAGGTACTGCTTCATGCCGCCTACGCTGCGGTCTATCGACATGTTGTTGTCGTTGAGGATAATCAGCAGGTCGTTGGGCGATGACGAGGCGTTGTTCAGTCCTTCAAAGGCCAGTCCGCCCGACATGGCTCCGTCGCCGATGACGGCCACCACCTTTCTGTTCTTGTTGGCCACCGCCATGCCCAGAGCTGCCGATATGGAGTTGGAGGCATGGCCGCAGGCGAACGTGTCGTACTCGCTCTCTTCGGGCGAGGGGAACGGTCGGATGCCGCCCAGCTTGCGGTTCGTCGAGAACCGTTCGCGGCGGCCCGTCAATATCTTGTGGCCGTAAGCCTGGTGGCCTACGTCCCATACGATGCGGTCTTCGGGCGTATTGTAAACATAGTGTAGTGCCACGGTCAGTTCAACGACTCCAAGGCTTGAAGCCAGATGACCGGGGTTCACCGAGAGCTCTTCGACAATGTCCTGCCGCAACTCTTCGCAGACCTTCGGCAAATCGTCAATCGTAAGGCGACGTAGGTCTGACGGGTAGTCAATGCTTTTCAGTAGCCCTAATTCTTGTTTTTCCATTTGGGTGCAAAGTTACAAAAAAAAGGATAATTGGCAATTGATATTGCTAAATATTTTGTAATTTTGCACGCAAAATCAAAAATTAGTCAAAATGAGATACGGAATTATAGGTAGTGGAGCCATCGGCGGCTATTATGGCGGCAAGTTGGCCAAGTCGGGACAGGAGGTGCATTTCCTGTTCCGTTCTGATTATGTTTATGTGGTGAGTCACGGTTTGCAAATCGATTCCTGCGACGGCTCTTTCCATCTGGATAGGGTAAACGCCTATTCGCGGACGAAGGACATGCCGCCGTGCGACGTGGTGCTGGTGTGCTTGAAGTCGGTCAACAATCATCGGTTGAAGGATTTGCTGCCGCCGCTGTTACACGAACACACGCTGGTAATCCTCATCCAGAACGGCATCGGCGTGGAGGCCGACGTGCAGCGCGACTTCCCCGGCGTGCAGCTTTGTGCGGGTCTGGCCTTCATCTGCTCGGCCAAGACGGAGCCCGGCTGCGTCAACCACCAATGCTACGGCAGCATCAACCTGGCCAACTACTCGTGCCGTGACGAGGCGCTGGTGCAGGCGGTGGCCGAGGAATTCCGGAAGGCCGGTATCGAGACGGGACTGGTGGAGTATCACGAGGCCCGCTGGAAGAAGGCCGTTTGGAACATGCCCTTCAACGGCATGACCGTAGCCCTGCATACGCAGACCGACCTGCTGCTGAAGAATCCTGCCACCCGCCAGCTCATCCGCGACATGATGATGGAGGTCGTGGGAGCCGCCCGCCAGTTGGGCGTGAAGGGTGTGGACGAGGACTTCGTGGAGAAGATGATCAAGATGACGGACGAGATGCCGCCCTATTCGCCGTCGATGCGCCTGGACTACGACTTCCACCGCAAGATGGAGATTCACTACATCTATACCCGCCCCATCGAGATAGCCCGTGAAGCGGGTTTCCGCATGCCCAAGCTCGAAATGCTTGAGGCCGAGTTGCGTTTCTTGTCTTTTTCTTGACAAAAGGCTTCTCATAACTCGCGGATTTGCCAGCGACCCATCAATCGCTCGCAAATCCGCGAGTTTTGCCTCATTTTGTAACTCACTGCCGTTCAGTATGTTGCGATATTATCGCAACTCCCCGCCCCCAAAAACGCCCCCCAAAACGCCAAAAATCCCCCATTTCATCGCCCATTTTCCCCCATTTCCGCCTATTCGAATGGGGAGTTTACCCTACCTAAACCCCAGGTTTACCCTACCCAAACCCCGACTTTACCCTACCCAAACTCCCAATCCCCTCAGTTTTGTCTTGATTTTTCATCTATCCCGCGCCAGATTGCACTCAGCGGATGATAAAATTTTAGGCACTTTTTCTTTACAAACCGCCCTAATGTGACTCTTAATAATTCCTAAAGGATTTGGAAGTTACATAAAAGTTTCATATTTTTGCAGTTAGAATTGACGACTATTGCCTAAAACATGAAATATATCGCCTTGCCAACTGCCGATGTGCGTCGCCTGTCCTTCTATTTGGCGATGGAGGAGTACGTTGCCCGCTATCTCGACGAGCCCGACTGCCTTTTCCTCTGGCAAGTGGAGCCGAGCGTCATTTTCGGCCGCAATCAAGTAGTGGCCAACGAGGTGAACGTCGACTATTGCCGTGAGCATGGCATCCGCATGTATCGCCGCAAGAGCGGAGGCGGCTGCGTCTATGCCGATATGGACAACCTGATGTGGTCGTTCGTTACTCGGGAGGAGAACGTAGGCTTCGCCTTCAACCGCTTTGTCAACATGGTGCTGCTGGTACTGCGCAAGGCGGGGGTTGAGGCCACGGGAACGAGCCACAACGACGTGATGATAGGCGACCGCAAGGTGTGCGGCACGGCCTGCTACCACCTCAGCGGGCGGAGCATCGTCCACAGCACCATGCTCTACGACACCAACATGGAGCACATGCTGCATGCCATCACGCCGGGACCTGAGAAGCTGGGGAAACGCGGCATCCAGAGCGTGCGCCAGCGCATTACCCTGCTCAAGGACTACACGCCGCTGAGCTTGGACGGGGTGAAGGCGCTCATCCGCGAGACACTCTGCGACGAAGAGCGGGTGCTGACGCTCGACGAGGTGGCGGCGATAGAACAGATAGAGCAGACGTATCTGCGGGAAGACTTTGTTAAATTAGTACTATAATCTATGGGAATCAGACAAGAAATTGAGAAAAAAGTGAAACGTACCTGTCTGCACGACAAGCACGTGTCGTTGGGGGCCATGATGGTCGAGTTCGGAGGCTTCGACATGCCTCTGCTTTATCAGTATGCAGGTATTGCACCCGAGCATACCGCCGTCCGTGAACACGTCGGACTGTTCGACGTGAGCCACATGGGCGAGGTGACAGTACGGGGCCGCGAGGCCGAGCGCTACGTGAACCATATCTTCACCAACGACGTCACAAACATGCCGGTGGGGAAGATTCTCTATGGCATGATGTGCTACGAAAACGGCGGAACGGTGGACGACCTGCTGGTCTACAAGCTGGGCGAGGACGACTTCTTCCTGGTCATCAACGCCGCCAACATCGACAAGGACTGGGCGTGGATGCAGCAGCAGGCCGAGGGCTTCGACATCGAACTGAAGAACGAGTCCGACTTCTACGGACAGATAGCCGTTCAGGGGCCGGAGTCGGAGCATATCGTCGAGACGGTGCTGGGGCTGGAGTGCTCGGATTTGGTGTTCTACACCAGCAAGGTGATAGGCGAGGCCATCATCTCGCGTACCGGTTACACGGGTGAGGACGGCTTCGAAATATATGCCTCGCACGACTACATCCGCGAGTGCTGGGACAAGCTGATTGCCGCCAAGGTGCAGCCCTGCGGCCTCGGCTGTCGCGACACGTTGCGCTTCGAGGTGGGGCTGCCGCTCTATGGCGACGAGCTGAGTGAGGACATTTCTCCCGTCATGGCCGGACTGACGATGTTTGTGAAGTTCGACAAGCCTGAGTTCATTGGCCGCGAAGCCCTGCTGAAACAGAAGACCGAGGGTGTAAGCCGCAAACTGGTGGGCATCGAACTGCACGACAAGGCCATACCCCGTCACGGCTACACCGTACTTAATATGGAGGGCCAGCCCATCGGCGAGGTGACGACGGGCTACCACACGCTGTCGACCGACAAGAGCGTCTGCATGGCACTCATCGACACCGCCTACGCCGCCCTCGGCACCGACGTGCAGATTCAGATTCGCAAAAAGACGTTCCCCGGCACGGTGGTCAAGAAGCAGTTCTACAACAAGAGTTATAAGAAGTAACCATCAAATTTTAAGTTCACATAATATGGCAAAAGTATTGGAAGGACTCTACTACTCGGAGTCGCACGAATATGTAAGAGTAGAAGGTGATTATGGCTTTATCGGCATTACCGACTATGCCCAGAACGCATTAGGAAATGTGGTCTATGTCGACATGCCCGAGGTGGATGATGAGGTGACGGCCGGCGAGGAGTTCGGCGCCGTCGAGAGCGTGAAGGCTGCCAGCGACCTGATGTCACCCGTCAGCGGTACGGTGGTCGAGGTGAACGAGGCTCTGGAAGACCAGCCCGAACTGGTGAACGAGGATGCCTACGAGAACTGGATTATCAAGGTGGAGCTCAGCGACAAGGCCGAGCTCGACAACCTGATGGACGCCAAGGCCTACGAGGAATTCTGCGCGAAATAATGTTCAACGCTCAACGTTCATCGTTCAATGTACAAGTATTTCCCCCATACTGAGGACGACCTCCAGGCAATGCTGGAAAGAGTGGGCGTCGATTCCATCGGCGCTCTCTACGCCCAGATTCCCGAGGAAATCCGCTTCCGAGGCGACTATAACATCCCCCGCGAAGCCAGCGAACTGGAAGTGCGCCAGCTGTTCAGCAAACTTGGCTCCGAGAACCGGCAGCTGACGTGCTTTGCCGGCATGGGCGTCTATGACCACTACACGCCCGCCGTCATTCCCAACCTGCTTTCCCGTTCGGAACTGTTGACCTCCTACACCCCGTATCAGGCCGAGATTTCGCAGGGAACGCTGCATTATATCTTCGAATACCAGTCGATGATGGCCGAGCTGACGGGCATGGACATCAGCAACGCCTCACTCTACGACGGCACGACCGCCGCTGCCGAGGCTATGATGATGGCGGTGGCTGTAGGCAAGAAGGCCAACAAGCTGTTGGTAACGGGAGGCATCAACCCCAAGACCTTCGAGGTGCTGCAGACCTACGCCCTGCATCAGGGCATCACGCTGGTGGTGCTGCCCGTCAGGGACGGCGTCACCAGTCTCGACGACGTGAAGGCCAAACTGGCCGAGGGCGGCGTGGCTGGCGTGCTGATGCAGCAGCCCAACGTGACGGGCATCATCGAGGACTTCACCGGATTTGCCGATGCCTGTCATGAGCAGAAGGCTCTTTTCATCATCGACAGCGTGGCTGCCGACCTCGCCGTGCTCAAGTCGCCGGGCGAGTGGGGAGCCGACATTGCCGTCGGCGACGGCCAGAGCCTCGGCATCCCGATGCTGTGGGGCGGCCCATACGTGGGCTATATGTGCTGCACGGAGAAGCTGATACGCAAGATGCCGGGCCGCATCGTCGGCATGACAAAGGACAACCGAGGGCAGCGGGCCTTCGTGCTGACGCTCCAGGCCCGTGAGCAGCATATCCGCCGGCAGAAGGCCACGTCGAACATCTGCTCGAACCAGAGCCTGATGGCACTCTGGGCTACGGTCTATATGTCGCTGATGGGCAAACAGGGACTGAAGGAGGCTGCTGAGCTGTCCTACGCCGGTGCCCACTATCTTTGCGACGAACTGCTGAAGACTGGCCACTTCACGCTGGCCAACGACAAGCCCTTCTTCAACGAGTTCTATGTGAAGTATGACGGCGATGCCGATGCACTCTACGACCGTCTCGTCAAGGAAGGCATCCTTCCCGGCGTCCGCTTTGCCGACGGCTTCCTCTTTGCCGTGACCGAGAAGCGCACGAAAGAAGAAATTGATAACCTCGTAAAACTGGCTGCCTTATGAATAACCGACTCTATGGAAATCTGATATTCGAACTCTCGAAGCCGGGCCGCAAAGGCTATAGCCTGCCTAAGAACAACTTCGGCGATTACGAGATACCGCAGAGCGTCCGCCGGCAGGAGGATGCCCAGCTGCCCGAGTGCGACGAACTGACGGTGGTACGTCACTACACGAACCTATCAAATAACAACTTCGGTGTCGATACCGGCTTCTACCCCCTCGGCTCGTGTACCATGAAGTACAATCCGAAAATCAACGAGGAGATGGCGGCCTTGCCGCAGTTCCAGAACCTGCACCCCCTGCAGCCTGACCATACGGTAACGGGAGCACGGGCGCTGATGATACTGCTGGAGCGTTCGCTCTGCGAGCTGACGGGACTGGCACACTTCACCTTCAAGCCCTACGCCGGAGCCCACGGCGAGCTGACGGGCCTGATGACCATCGACAATTATCATCGTTCGCGGGGTGACCTGCAGCGCAAGAAGGTCATTGTGCCCGACTCGGCCCACGGCACCAATCCGGCTTCTGCCGCCGTCTGCGGTCTGGAAATCGTCGAGGTAAAATCCCAGGCCAACGGCACCGTCGACCTGGATGACCTACAGCGCATCTGTTCGCTGTGCGGCGACAGCGTCGCCGCCATGATGATGACCAACCCCAACACCCTCGGCCTCTTCGAGACCCAGATACCGGCCATTGCGAAGCTCATCCACGACTGTGGCGGACTGATGTATTACGACGGAGCCAACCTGAACCCGATGCTCGGCGTCTGCCGCCCTGGCGACATGGGCTTCGACGTGATGCACATCAACTTGCACAAGACGTTCTCGACGCCTCATGGCGGCGGCGGTCCCGGAGCCGGACCCGTTGGTGTCCGCGAGGGCTTGCAGGAGTTCTTCCCCACGGTGTCGCCCTATCGGGGCAATTTCGGCATAGCCATGCGGGCATACGCCTATATCGCTACGCTGGGCCGTAACTATATCAAGAAGGTGGGACCGTTAGCCACCCTCAACGCCAACTACATCAAGGAGTCGCTGAAGGATGTCTACGAGCTGCCCATCGATACGACCTGTTGCCATGAGTTCGTGTTCGACGGCCTGAAGGACAAGTCTATGGGCGTCACCACGATGGATGTCGCCAAGCGGTTGCTCGACTATGGCTACCATGCGCCGACCATCTACTTCCCGCTGCTGTTCCACGAAAGCCTCATGATTGAGCCGACGGAGAACGAGTCGAAGGAGACGCTCGACAGCTTCATTGCCGTGATGCGCCGCATCGCCGAAGAGGCCAAGACCGACCCCGAACTGGTGAAGTCGGCTCCGCACGACACACCCATCGGTCGTGTCGACGACGTGCTGGCCGCCAAGCATCCGATAGTAACCTATAAACAGATGGTCAATGACGCAAGCTGATCTTATCGTCATCGGCGCGGGGCCGGGGGGCTACCGCGCCGCTGAATATGCCGCCAAGCAAGGGCTGAAGGTCACAATCTTCGAGGCATCGGAAGTGGGCGGCACTTGCCTGAACAGGGGCTGCATACCCACCAAGACCTACGTCCACGCCGCCTCCTTCGCTGAGGCCCGTGAGCGCATGGCGCAAATCGTGTCCCAACTGCGGAGCGGAGTGGAAAGCATCCTCGCGCATCCGAACATCACCCTCGTCCGCAGCCGCGTCGAGTTCGCCGATGCCCACACCGTCTCCACGGTTGGCTGCGACTCGGTCGCAGCTCCCAGCATCATCATCGCCACCGGCTCCGAGACGAAGTGGCTTCCCCTGCCCGACATCAGCGACCCGCGCGTCGTCGACAGCACAGGCATGCTCGCCGCCGACACCTTGCCTAAGCGCCTCACCATCATCGGTGCCGGCGTCATAGGCATGGAGTTCGCATCGGTGTTCAACCGCTTCGGCTCGGAGGTGACGGTCATCGAATACCTGAAGGAGTGCCTGCCTGCCCTTGACGCTGATTGTGCCAAGCGGCTGCGCAAGCTGTTGGAGAAGCGTGGCATCACGTTCAAGATGAAGACTGCTGTCCAGTCGCTTGCCGACATCGATGCCGACCTTATCCTCATGGCGACGGGGCGCAAACCTTGTGTGCAGCCGGATTTCGCAAAGGCCGGCTTCGAGTACAACGAACGTACGGGCATCACTGTGGACGACAACTTCGAGACGACGGTAAAGGGCATCTACGCCATCGGCGACGTCAACGGCCGCCAGATGCTGGCCCATGCTGCCGAGATGCAGGCCGTCCGTGCCGTCAACCACATCCTCGGAAAGCCCGACGGCATCCGCTTCGACGTGATGCCTGCCGCCATCTTCACCGAGCCAGAGGCCGCCTGTGTCGGCCCGTCTGAAGACCAGCTGAAGGCTGCCGGCATCCCGTATGCCTGCCACAAGTCCTTCTGGCGCAGCAACGGCAAGGCGATGGCCATGAACGAGACGGAGGGTATGCTGAAACTCTTTGTCGGAGCCGGCGATGGTCGCCTGTTGGGCTGCCACGCCTACGGTGCCCATGCTGCCGACATCATCCAGGAGGTATCTGTACTAATATGTCGCGAAACCACCCTTGGGCAGCTTCGCGACATGGTGCATATTCATCCTACGCTAAGCGAGGTGCTTAGCGCAGCTTGTTCTCTGTGAGTTTTACATTGACGAGCGTCAGCTTGGCTGTCGGCTCGTCAATGTCTTTTCCTACCTTATTATATATAATGGAGCA
Source organism: uncultured Prevotellaceae bacterium (assembly GCA_947168395.1). Classification (GTDB taxonomy): domain Bacteria; phylum Bacteroidota; class Bacteroidia; order Bacteroidales; family Bacteroidaceae; genus Prevotella. The sequence continues at coordinate 86,201 of CAMVLT010000002.1, forward strand.
GTCGCTGATGTCGATGTCGTGGACGCAGTCGAGGCCCTTGATGCCACTGGCCTTGATGCCGGTGTAGGCTCCCCGGCAGACGACGCGGCTGATGTGGATGTCCTGGAAGTCGGGGGCCAGCCGCCGCATCTCGTCGGTTATGACGGGGTCTTTACCGTCGTCGCCAGCGTGGCGGTTGACGTAGTCGCACTGGAAGATGATGGCTTCGTCCTTGATGTCGGCCATCATGATGTCGCTGATGTACATCCGCTCGGTCTTGCCGCCGCGTCCCAGTCCGCTTTTGAAGCGCAACCCTACGTCAGTACCGAGGAAACGGTTGTGGCGCACCACCATATCGCGCACGCCGCCGGTGGTCTCGCTGCCCAGCACAAAGCCGCCGTGGGCATGATAGACGGTGTTGTCCTGTATCAGAATATCCTGGCAGCCCCATACGTCCCATCCTTTCTTCTGTGAGCCGCTCTTCATGCAGAGCCCGTCGTCGCCCACATTGACGGTGGCATTGACGATGAGAGCCTGGTGGCAGTCGCTGAGGTCAATGCCGTCGCCGTTCTGCACGTTCCACGGACAGCGCACGGTGATGCCGTCGATAATGATGTTGCGGCAGTAGCAGGGATGGACGTGGAAACGGGGCGAGTTCTGGAAGGTAACGCCTTCGAAGAGTATGTTCTCACACTGCTCGAAGCGCACCAGGTCGTTGCGCATCCCTTCCTGCTTCACGGGACTGTCGGCAATGTCGGGATAGCCGCTGTTCAGCTGCCACGGGTACCAGAGGTCGCCTTTCTCGGTCACCTGCCCGCCCATGTCGGTGTAGAGTTTCCACTCCACGTCGCTCATCTTGCTGCGCTTCACGGGACGCCACTGCTGGCCGTTGCCGTCGATGATGCCCTGACCGGTGATGGCGATGTTGCGGCACTTCGTAGCCCAGATGCAGGGATATGCCTTCTTGGACGTTCCGTTCGGCTCGATGTAGAGCCGCTTGTCGGGCGAGAAGTAAATGACGGCGTTCTTGTCGAGGTGCAGTTCTATGCCCGACTTCAGTTCGATGGGGCCTGTCAGCCATACCCCCTCGGGCACGAAAAGCCGCCCGCCGCCCTTCCCGGCTAATTGCGCAATGCCTTTCCGGAACGCTTCGGTGCAGAGGGTTACGCCGTCGCCCACGCCGCCGAAGTCGGTAAGCGAGACTTCTTGCTGGGAAATCACTACGTCCTCCACCTGTTTCACAGGCGTCGGCAGGTTCTGGTAATACTTGCTGTAGTTGCCGGCTTGCATCGTTGCTACCGTCAACAGCATGAGGGTTAAAAGGAAATTGTTCTTTGTCATAGTCAGTAGAATGATGAATCTTTGGTGCAAAGATACAAATAATTAGCAGAAATGTTTGGCGTTTTACGTTTTTTTGCGTATTTTTGCCATCAAATCATCACTAAAAGACCAATTTCTATGTTAGACAAGGAACGCGGGCTATATATCGCCCATTGCGCCGAGGGCGCACTCAGTATTACAGGTAAGATGGCCAACCGGCATGGACTGATTGCTGGTGCTACGGGTACGGGTAAGACGGTTACGCTGCAGGTGATGGCCGAAACCTTCTGTCAGGCAGGCGTACCCTGCTTCATGGCCGATATGAAGGGCGACCTCAGCGGCATCTCGCAAGTGGGCAAAATGAGCGGTTTCATCGAGAAAAGACTGCCTGAATTTGGTATCGGGAACCCTGAGTTCCAGGCTTGTCCCGTCCGCTTCTATGATGTGTTTGGCGAGCAAGGTCATCCCATGCGTGCCACCGTCAGCCAGATGGGACCTCAGTTGCTGAGTCGCCTGCTCCAGTTGAACGAGACGCAGGACGGCGTTCTCAACATTGTGTTCCGCATTGCCGACGAGCGCGGGCTGCTCATCCTCGACCTGAAGGACTTGCGCTCGATGCTCGACTACGTGGCACAGCACGCCAAGGAGTACACCACCCAGTATGGCAACATTTCTTCGGCCACGGTGGGTGCCATCCAGCGTGCCCTGCTGCAGTTGGAGACCCAGGGTGCCGACAAGTTCTTCGGTGAACCGTCGTTCGACATCTACGACCTGCTGCAGACCGAAGGCGGCAAGGGCGTAATGAGTGTGTTGGCTGCCGACAAGCTGATGATGCAGCCCAAGCTCTACTCCACCTTCCTGTTGTGGCTGCTCAGCGAGCTCTACTCCACATTGCCCGAGGTGGGCGACCTGCCGCTGCCCAAGCTGGTATTCTTCTTCGACGAGGCCCACATGCTGTTCGACGGTACATCGAAGGCCCTGCTCGACAAGATTGAGCAGGTCATACGCCTGATTCGCTCGAAGGGTGTGGGTATCTACTTCATCACCCAGAGTCCGACGGATATTCCCGAAGTCATCCTTGGACAGTTAGGCAACCGTGTACAGCATGCCCTCCGTGCCTATACGCCGAAGGACCAGAAAGCCGTGAAGACGGCCGCCGATACTTTCCGTGCCAACCCCGCGTTCAAGACCGACGAGGCCATCATGAACCTCGAAACGGGCGAGGCCTTGGTATCGTTGCTTGACGAGAAGGGCGCTCCCAGCATCGTACAGCGTGCCAAGATACTGTTCCCACTTTCGCAGATTGGTGCCGTCACCGAGGGGCAGCGCTTAGACATCATCAAGCAGAGCTGTATCTACGGCAAGTACGATACGCCAATTGACCGCGAGAGTGCCTACGAGATGCTGGTGAAAGAGACTGAGCTGGCCAAGGCTTCCCAAGACTCAGAAGAAGTGGAGGCTCCTGAGACCTCAGCCAAAAAGAAGAAGCCCGGCATTGTGAGCAAAGTGATGAAGGCGGTGATGACTGCCGTTACGTCAACCTTGGCCGCCCTGTTAGGCAGCTATGTCAGCGAGAAGGTGAGCGGCAAGAAGTCCAAGTCGCGCACGTCAGCCAGGGAACGTGTCGTGAAGAACGCCACGAGTGCTGCCACCCGCACCATTACCAAGGAACTGACCCGCGACATACTCGGGAACCTTGTGAAGTGAAAAGTGAATAGGGAAAAGTGAAAAGTGAATAGGGGACAGTGAATAATTTGCTGCCGCCGTCCCATCAGTTGTAGGAATGGCGGCAGCAAATTATTCACTTTTCCCTATTCCTTTTCCCTTAAACAAGGTGCTTGATGAGGTCTTCGCGCTCACCAGGCAGCATGTCGATGACTGGAATCTCAATCATCGTGTAGCAGCCGGGCTGCAGACGCATGGAGGCACGGGCCACATTGACCAGTACCTGACCAGTCAGGGCGGGGTTGTTGATGCTCATGTTGAACTCTAAGCGCTGGTTTTGGGTCATGCCACTGACACCCTTGCGGACAAGGTGTACGCCGTGGCCCATATCGCGGACGTCGTCAACCGACTCCACCTGGAACACGTGGGTCTCGTCGTTGGCGAAATAGGGGTCGGCCTTGATGGCAGCCGTTACCTCTTCTAATTTTGCTCCCTCTTCCAACTCCACGTACACCATGCGGCGGTGGATGCCTTCGCCGAGGGGGATAGTCATCGAGAGCGCATTCTTGACACCGGCCTTTGAGCGTACACAGACGCTGTGCCCCATCGACATGCCGGGGCCGAAGTTGGTGTAGGAAAGTCCCTTCGGGGCGAGGCTCTGCATCAGGGTGCGGACGATGGAGTCGCTGCCCGGATCCCATCCGGCGGCAATGACACTCACCGTCTTGCTCTCTTTATTGATAGGTGTAAGGGCTGCGCGGTAGTCCAGGATGGAGGTGTGGATGTCGAACGAGTCAACGGTATTGATGCCAAGGGGCAGGATTTGCCGTGCATACTCCTCGCACGAACGGGTTGGGGTGGCAAGGATGGCCACGTCCACGTTCTCCAGTTCGCGGATGTCCTTCACTACTTTATACGGTGCCAGTTCTGCGGGTTTGTTCTCGGCGCCATTGCGACGAACGATACCTGCCACTTCAAAGTCGGGTGCAGCCTCCAGTGCCTGGAGCGCATACTTTCCAATGTTGCCGTAACCTACGACGGCTGCTCTGATTTTCTTCATATTCGTGTTGTCTCTTGTTGGTTGATTTCTCAATTCGGCTGCAAAATTACACAAAAAGCGCGAAATGCGTGACAAAAAGCAAGGAAAAATGCACGAATAGTGTTATTTTTGTTGTTTCCCCCTTCTGAACTCGTCCAGTTGTCGGAAACAATGGCGGTCGATAATCTCCTCTAACTCGCGGTCGGGATTGTTGCGGATGTAGCAGCGGTGGTCGAACACCATCAGCTCGCCGTTCTCCTTGGTGTAAGGATGCCATGCGGGCAGACCGTTGATGTTGGGGTTGCCGTTATGTGCAAACTGTGCCCAGACGCTGCTCATGACGTCAGCCAGCCGCAAGTCTTCGGCGGTAGGGTGGGGCACGATGTTCGGAGCCTGGTGCAGCCGGTTGAAGCAGAAACAAAGCTCGTTGCCGTGGACGGAGCCGAGGCTGGCGGGCGAGCGCCAGGTGAACATATACATATAGAGGTTGGGGATGAGTGGCGAGGGGGCAGCGGTGATGGCATCGGCCGTGATGAGCGTCTTGGGACGGAACAGCCAGTCGATGCTCAGCAGGTCTTGCGGGGTGTAGGCTGGGTGGGCCTTGGCGAAGGCCTTGATATAGGCATCGGTGTCGTCGCCAAAAGTCTGCTGCAGTTCGCCACGGGCTTCGTCGAGTGACTGTTCCCGCTTATAGTGCAGCCGTTGCAGTTCGTTGAAGGTGGTGCCCATCATCAGGGGTATGTCCTTGCTGATGTTGGCAAAACCGGGCTGGAAGGGCTGCTGCAGCAGCACTTCGCCATCGGGTGTAGGACCGAAGCCCCACATCATCGGCGTGCCTGGCCTGCGGGTGCCTATGCTGGCCGCCATAGCTCGCTGTCCGGCGTCGTACAGCTGCTGGTAGGGTATGTCCTTGATGCGGTCTACGTCCTGCTCGCTGATGCCTAACTCCTTCAGTACGGCACGTCCCAGTTGCTGTGTCATCTCATGGGTGTTCACGTTGAGGATGGTGCCGCTCATGATGATGGCTTTGTGGAAAAGCCCCTTGGCAGCGGGCATGCACATCAGCGTACCCACCTTGCCGCCGCCGCCCGACTCGCCGAAGATGGTGACGTTCGACGGGTCGCCACCGAAGTTGCGGATGTTGTCGTGTATCCATTGCAGGGCCTGCACCACGTCGAGCATGCCGACGTTGCCGGAGTACTTGTACTTGGCCGATACTGCCGAGAGGTCGAGAAAGCCGAGAATGTTGAGACGGTGGTTGACGCTTACCACCACCACGTCCTTCTTGGCTAACTGCTGTCCAGGGTCCCATGCAGAGGTGCCGCTGTCGAAGCCGCCGCCGTGCAGCCATAGCATCACGGGGGCCCCCTCTAACCTCTCCTGTTTAGAGGAGGCAATTTGTTCGTCCCCTAAGCTGGGGGAGCCAGAGGGGGTCTTTGTAGTCCACACATTCAGTACGCAGCACTGCTCCGACATTTCTGCCTCGGTCATCGGACGGTTCGACGGCTGCATGGTCTGCGGGCCGAAGTGGTCGCATACCCTGATGCCTTGCCAGTTCTCTACGGGCAGTGGAGGCATGCAGCGTTCCACCTTGGCGTAGGGAATGCCGAGGTAGGCCATGGTGCCTTCCTGGCAGATGCCGCTTACCAGTCCGTTGGTCGTGCTCACCACGGGAGTCTCGATGAAACCGTCCATAATGGCGGTTGGCTTTGCCTTGCTGTCGAAGGCTCCCAAACGGTAGTGGCCGGGTAGGCACTGGGGTTCCCAGTAGAACACGCCACGGCAGTGTCCGTTGGTCTCGGTGCGGGCCTCGCGGATGACGCGGGCCAGCTGTCGCCGTCCCTCATCCATCACTTCGGGGTGTGCCTCGTCCACCTCGTAGCCCGTCTCCACTATCATTACGTCGCAGCCGTACTTCCGGCTGACGTGCCGAATGTTGCGTATGCAGTCGGTGATGATGCTGTCAGCGTTCAGTTCGGGATGGTCACGCTGTGCCCAGTAGGGATAGAGCGACATGCCCACCATGTCGAACCGCCCGCCGTACTGCTTCACAATATCCAGGTTCCAGTCGTAAAGCGACTGCTTATGGCCGCGGTCTAAGTGGACGATGACCAGCGCATCGGGGAATACCTCCTTCACGGCGTCGTAGCCGGTACGGATGAAGCCAGCATACTGCTTGGGGTTGTCCTTGATGTGTCCCATAGGCCACAGGAGGCCGTTGGCCGTCTCGTTGCCCACCTGTACCCAGCGCGGCGTGATGCCATTCTGCTTCAGCAGTTGGAGCACCTCGATGGTGTGTGCCCTGAGGTCGCGTCTCATCTGCTTGTAGCTGTGCCCCTTCCAGGCGGCGGGAATGGGTTGCTGACTGGGGTCGGCCCAAGAGTCGGCGTAGTGGAAGTCCACCATCAAGTCCATGCCCAGTGCCTTGGCACGCTGTGCCATGGCGAGCAGCTCGTTCTTGTCGTTCGTGCCGTTCTTGGGGTTCACCCAGACGCGCATTCTGATGGCCGACAGTCCGTAGTCGTTCTTCAGCAGTTCCAGGCACTCCCGCTCCTGCCCCTGCCGGTCGTGGAATTTAACCCCGCGCCGTTCCTGCCCCGTAAGGAACCCTACGTCGGCTCCCTTTACAAAGTCTTTCTGTTGGGCAATGCCTGCCGCGCAGACCGTCAATAGCAGTAGCGTAATAGCAAGGTGTTTCATCTTCTTCGTCCTTCTGTGTTAGTATTGTTCTTGCTTCCGCGACTTTAGCTTTTGCCCGACTCGTACTTCTCACGTATTTTCTTGATGCGGAGCAGCAGGTTCTTGTAGTGCAGGGCGTTGATGCCATTAGTCTCCTGAGCCTTCAGGTACTGTTCCACTTTGTCAAGATGCTGCTCGATGTAGAGCATGGCATCCGAGCGTTGGGTGGTCGATGAACTGTTGCTGGCAGAGGTGGTCGTCGGCGCAGGATTAAGTGCTGTTCCCAGGAAGTCGACATAGCTGCGCTGCTGCTGGCGGCGGAAGTTGTTCTGGCGCTCGTCAGCGTTGGTCAGCGGTTTCCACACCATCGCGAACACATCGTCGAGGTACTCTTCTACAGGGTAGGCCTTGGCAGGCCACTGCAGGGCAGTGTTGTGCAGATTCAGGATGGCATTGGGCGAGAGCAGCAGGGCGATGACGGTCTGCTGGCGCGAGCGGATGTCCTCTATATAGTCGGTGCCCAACTTGTTGACGATGCTCTGCGGGTACATCCAGAGGGGAGCCTCCATGACGTTGCGGTCGGTCCACTGGATGGCTTCCTTCTGCAGCTCACGCGGCACGATGTCGTAGGGCTGCAGGCCAGGGGCGTTGTTGTTGTACTTGCCGAAGAAATAGCGTTGCACGTGGCCGACATAGCGCTGGTACTGCGAGCGGACTGCATTGTGCATCTCACGCAGGTCATCGTACTCACCGTCGGGTTGTGCCGTCCATTTCTCAATGTTCTCCATGACGCGCTTCAGGTTCTTCAGACCATACTCGTTGGCCTTCATCTGGTCGTCGCCCAAGTCTTCGGTCTGCGAACGGGGATCCTGTCCTCGGCCCTCGTCACCACACCACCACAGTCGGCGGTTGCCTTCGAGTACCTTCGAGGTCTCGGCTCTCAGGGCTTTCTTCTCCTTGGCGGGGTCCTTGAACTCAGGACGGTACTGGTAGCCCCACTTGATGGCCCACTTGTCGTAGTCGTTGATGCGGGGGAAGAGTCCCTTCTCCGAAACCTTGTCCTCGGGCTGTGCCACGTAGTTGAAGCGGGCGTAGTCCATGATGCTTGAGGTGTGGCCGTTCTTCTCCACCCAGGCCTTGTCGCGCAGCTTTTCTACTGGTGTGGCTTGCGAGGCTATCATGTTGTGGCGCAAACCGAGTGAGTGGCCTACCTCGTGGCTGGAGACGAAGCGGATGAGCTGGCCCATCAGCTCGTCGGGGAAGTCCATCTTCTGGGCACGCTTGTCCAACGGGCCGCACTGCACCATAAACCATTTCTTAACGAGGTTCATCACATTGTGGTACCAGCAGACGTGGGCTTCGATAATCTCACCGCTGCGGGGATCAACGATGCGGGGGCCGTAAGCGTTCTCGGTCTCCGACGGCAGGTAGCGTATCATCGAGAAACGGGCGTCGTCGACTGACATGGTCGAGTCGTTCTCGGGCCACTCCTTACCCACGATGGCATTCTTGAAGCCAGCGGCCTCGAAAGCACTGTTCCAGTCGTTGATGCCGGCAATGAGGTACTTCACCCACTTCTTGGGCGTTGCTGGGTCTATGTAGTAGACTATCTGCTTCTTCGGCTCCACCAGCTTGCCGGCTTTGTAGGCAGCGGGGTCTTTCGGCTCCAGGCGGTAGCGCATGACGATGGCCTCGTGCTTGGTTGTCTGCTGCTCGTCGCTGAACTCCGTAATCCGGTTGTTGAAGTAGCCCACGCGCTCGTCCTCGTAGCGGGGCTGCATGGGCGTTTCAGGCAGCAGCACGATGCTGGTGTTCAGCGAGAGTGTGGCCGAGCCAGTCTTCGAGGCGGGTGTACGTCCGGGGGGCATGCTGTAGGTACGCAGCGTCTGGATTTCGATGTTGATGGGGTAGGTTTTAATGCTGTCGATGAACGAGCGGTCGCTCATCATGCCGCCGATGCCCAAGGTAGTGCGGTCGTTGCCGCTGAAGCTGGTCACCTTGTTGTCCGACATCAGCCACTTGGTGATGTTTATCAGCTGTGCCTTGGTATTCGGGTTACGGCCAATGACGTCGAACTTATAGACTATGGGGTCGACGGTCGACTGCCTCAGCGAGATGGCGATGCGGTCTTCCGGCTTGGCGTAGCTCGACTGCACGTATTCGCGCAGGAAGAGCGACTTCTCATTGTATTGCTCCAAGTAGACAACCGAGCGGTTCACCTCCTCGCCGCTGAACATCTTGAAGTCCTGCGGCACGCTGATGAAGCGGGTGACGCAAAGCAGCATGCGGCCCAGCAGCTCGTCGGGCACTTCCAGATACCAGTCGTCCTTGATGTGGCGCACGGTAAAGAGTCCCTCGCGCATCGAACCACCCTCCTTCACAATCTTGTGGTAAGGGTCCTTGTGGTCCTTGACGGTGGTGTCCTCGCAGCACTCGTGCTTCTTGGCTACCTTGTTCTCTACTTTGACGGAATCAGTCTTTACCGTGTCCGTCTTCGTGGTGTCTGCTTGAAAAGCAAAGGCTGTCTGCCCACCAATGAACAGCAGCACAGTCAGCATAAATGTCTTAGTCATTGTATTCATCATGTTGCATAATTACCTTTTTGCCATTGGTGACATAGATGCCCTTATGGGCAGTCTTCACCTGACGGCCCTGAAGGTCAAAGACTGTACTATTTTGTGATGTACTATTTACTGTTTCTTGGATGGCGGAGGCGGCATCGGGCACGAGTCGCATGTCAATCTTCATGAAGTGTGCAGTAAAGTACGAGTAGTTAAACAGGATGTTCCTGTCATCGCCCTCCCAGATGTCGTAGCCGTAGGAATTCTTCTTCGGCGACGAGGGTGTCCACACCTTCAGCTTATGCTTGAAGGTTGTGTTGTTCAGTTCATATTCAAACTCCTCTTCGTATTCGTCGCCCACCAGGAAGTTCGGGGTGTGGAAATTGTAGAACACCAGCTTTCCGAACTTGTAGCCGTCAGGAGCCTTGAGGCGCATGGTTGTTCCGGGATTCGTGAAGAGCACGTTGATTTTGTCTTCCGTGTAGCCTGCTGCCTGACCGTCGCCGTCATTATCAACCTTTGCATAGACGGCAGGCTTTGTGTATTCATCCAAATCAACGGCATACACGGTGACCGTAATCAGCTTGTCAGACCCCTCGGCCACTGGCCAAGTGAAGTCTGTGTCGTTGAAGATGGCTCCGGTTTCATCCTCATAGTTGGGCCCCCATCCTTTCATCTCGGTTGTGAGTGGGTAGTTCCAGGGGTTCATGTTAAAGTCGAACATGACGTAGGTGGTGTCGTTCTGTTCTTGTGCCACTGATGACAGGGCCATCATGGCCATTGCGATAGTTGCGTAGGGTTTCTTCATATTATTTATTCGTTTGTATTAAGTGTCAGGTTCGGGTTCTTGTCGCGTGCCGAGCGGGGGAAGGGAATGATGTAGAGCCGCGAGTCGGGGCGCAGGGTGTAGGTACGCTGCGGGTAAGTTTCGCTGACGTTCACCACGGGGAAGGTGCGGGTGACGGTTTTCTGGTACTCCGGCTCGGTGTTCAGGCGCTTCAGGTCGAAGAAGCGGTGGAAACCGAAGAGCAGTTCCTTGCGGCGCTCGGTGATGATGGTGTTCATCATCTCCACTTGCGATGACGGGGTGCCGATGGCGGTGTTTTCGCCGCTTATGCGCTTAGCCCGCAGGCGGTTCACGTAGTCGGCGGCGGCATCGAGGTTGCCCAGTCGGGCGTTGGCCTCGGCAGCTATGAGGTAGACCTCGGCGGTGCGCAGTCCTACGGTCATGTAGGTGAAGCGTTCCGTCGTGGTGGCCGGTGTCCAGATAGCTGCGCCGCTACCTGCGTCAAACCAGTTGACGATGCTGGTGCCGGTGTCGCGCAGGAAGAGGCTGTAGCGCAGGTCGTCAGGCTCGAACAGCTGCTTCAGTTCGGGGCTGATGAGGCCGTAGTAGTAGAGTGCCGCTTCCTCTGTAGTCCAGCCGGAGCCCATCCACATGTAGGAGAGCACTTCGGGGTTGTTGTCGCGGTTGTAGTCCTTGCAGCGGGCCACGCCGCCAGCAGCCTTGATGACGTTGTAGTCCACCAGCGAGGAGTTCAGCTTCAGCGAAGTCTCGGCCGCCTGACGGGCCTTCTCCCAGTCGCGGTGGAACAGGTAGACCTGAGCCAGCAGGCCGTAGCCATAGGCACGGTTGGGGTGATAGATGTTGGCAGGCTTCTCCTGCAGCAGGCCGACCGCCCCCTCCAGTTCGCTGATGATGAAGTCGTAGACCTGTGCGACGGTTGCCTTCTGGGGCACTGCCTCCAAGTCGTAGTGGTCCATGATGCATACGCCGCCGTCCTGCTGCGCCGTGGCGGGGTCGTAGGCCTTGGCGTAGGTGTTCACGGCTACGAAGTGGTCGAAGGCACGCAAGGTACGGGCCTCGGCCTTGGCCAGCGTCTTCAGCTCCTGCGAGCCTTCGGCCTCGTCGATGTTGTCGATAACGAGGTTCATGCGCAGGATGTAGGCATACATGTTCTCGTACAGGTTGTTGTCGGCCAGCAGCGTGCGGTCGGCCTGCTCGTTGAACGTGAAGTTGATGCCGTGGAAGCTGGTGCTCTCGTAGCCCAGTATGTTCGACTCCTTCGCCCATGCATCGTCCGTCAGGTAGAAGTACGAGGCGGCGTTATAGCAGCGCATGGGGTTGACGATGAGTTCGTAGTACTGGCGGGCGGAGTCGACGGTGACAGCCCCCTTGGGCGTGATGTCGATGTAGCTGTCGCAGGAGGAGACCCCCACCCAGCCTCCCCCTGTGAGGGGGAGGAGCAGATACCACATCCGCAGAAATCTATTGCAAATATCCTTTATCATATATATTGCTTTGTTTATTATTCGGTAATCATTCCCCTCCCTGCAGGGAGGGGTTAGGGGAGAGTCTACAATGTGGTTGAGAATCCGATGCTGACGGTCTTGGGCTGCTGCAAGGTACGGGTACCTGTCTTGACGGAGTACGACTCGGGGTCGATGTCCTTGCCGGCTGCCGAGATGTAGAAGAGGTTGTTCACCTGCAGCGTCAGGCGCGTCGGGCCGATGCCGATTTTGCGGATGATGGCGTCGGGCAGGTGGTAAGCCAGGTTGATGCTGCGCATCTTCAGGTAGTTGGCCGACTTCACCTGCTCGTCGCAGTAGCGCCACCACTCCGAGAACGTCGAGGCGTTCTGCTGGGCCACGCTGCCCGTAGGCATCTCGTAGTAGTGCTTCACGGTGTGGTCGTTCACATGGTCGGTCAACATCTGGTAAGAGTTCATGTCGGTGACGTCAAGGCGCAGCTTGTTGCCGCCCGAGAAGATGAACAGCGTGTTCAGCTCCAGCTCGCGCCAGCGGAGGTTCAGCGCCAGCGAGCCGGTGTGGATGGGCACGAAGGTTCCCATGTTCTTCAGGGCATCGGTGCCCTTCAGCGTCGAGGTGTAGGTCACCTCCGTGGGATTGCCGTCGGCATCGAACTTCGCCATCTCGTTGCCGTTCTGGTCAAGTATGACGGGGTAGCCGTTCACCACACGGCTCAGGCGGTATGCCCAGCAGGTGTTGTAGCTGGTGCCCTCTATGCGGTAGTTCTCGGGGGCGGTGATGAAGTTCGAGGCTATGTCGGTGGGGTTGTGTTCCACGTTGAGCATCTTGTTGTTGTTGTAGGCGTAGTTCAGCGTGGCCGCCAGTCCCCAGTCCTTCAGGCGGATGAGGTTGGCTGTCAGCGACAGCTCTATGCCCCGGTTGCGCATCTTACCATTGTTAATGACTCGCGAGGCAGCCCCCAGTGTCGAGTCCATATACTTGCGCACCAGCAGGTCGTCGCCCACTCGGTTGTAGAACTCTAATGAGCCGCTGAGCAGGTTGTTCAGCAGGCGGAAGTCCAGACCGACGTTGAACGTCGAGGTCTTCTCCCAGCGCAGCTTCGGGTTGGGCAGGTTGTCGTCGCTGTAGTTCAGGTACTGCGTGTTGGTGGGGTCGTAGCTCTGCGTGCGGTAGCGGGCCACGAAATAGGTGGTGGAGCTTTGGTCAACGTTGCCGTTCACACCGTAGGTGAGGCGCAGTTTCAGGAAGTCGAGCCACGAGACGTCCTTCATGAACTGCTCCTCCGAGATGTTCCATCCGCCTCCTATAGACCACAGCGGGTGGTGCTGGTTCTTGGTGTCGAGTCCGAAGAGGTCGGCCTCGTCCCAGCGTATGCTGCCTGTAAGGTTATACCTATATAAATAGTTGTAGCCCACGTTGGCGTAGAACGAGGCATAGCGGTGGAATATCTCGCTCTGGCTGGTGGTCAGTCCGCTCATGCGCTGCGTGCCGTTGTAGACCAGCGACTGCCAACCCTCGTTGTAGAGTGTCTGCCAGTCCATGCGGACTGAGGTCAGCGCCGTGTCGTTGTAACCGTACATCAGCTGCTGGACGAGGCGTGGCGAGCGGTTCTCACGCAGTTCGAAGCCCATGATGGCATCCACGTTGTGCTGGTTGTCCATGAAACTCTTGTCGAAGTTCAGCTGGTTGCGGAACGTGTAGCGGCGCGAGTTGTTGGTCTGCTGGAAGTAGCGTCCCCCCTCTGGCAGCAGGCACTCGCCGCTCTGGTCGATGAAGGCGTTGTGCGTCAGTCGCATCTGGTAGGTGTCAGGCTCATCGTACTGCTCACTTCGCGTCTGTGCCCACTCATACTGGAACATGACGTTGTAGCGGAACATCTTCAGAAACTTGGCTTCCACATTCACGAACGGGCGCAGACGCACATTGCGGTGCTTGGTCAGACTCTCGTCCAGCGACTCCAAGACGTTGAACGAGTAGGGCAACAGCCCCTCGACCCTCTGCTCCTGCACCTCCCGGATGCGGGTGCCGTTGATGGCGCTGCCCGCAAAGCCCGCCACGTTGACGTAGGGCGAGTAGACCCGGTTGCCCTGGGCGTCCTCGATGGCGGCGTAGCGTTCCTGCATGTTGTATTGAGCGTACGACCCGTCGGGCGCCGTGGAGTTGTAGAAGCGGGTGTCGATGCCGAGCTTGATGTTCAGCCACTTGGCCACCTGGAAGTTCGACTTCAGGTAGATGCTGAATATGTCGTTGTGGTCGTTCTTCAAGCGGTTCTTATCGTGCTCGTAGTTGAACGATGCAAAGTGGTTCGACTGCTGCGACTTCTGCGACAGCGACACGTTGTAACGCTGCGTCACGGCGTTGCGCCACACCAGGTCGCGGTACTGCGAGTAGAAGTCGTTCTGCCGCCACTGGCTCAGCGTCTGGTCTACGTCGGCCTGGCTGATGCGGCCCTCGGCCTGGTCGCGGTACAGCTGGTAGAGCGGTGAGTAGTAGTTATTGGCATACGTGTCGAACAGCGTCCTCACGCTGCCGCTGCTGGCAACGCGGGCGTTGTACACCTTTGTTTCGTAGTCGATGATGTCCGACGTCGAGGCGTAGTGCATGGCATCGAACGAGGGCTTTGTCGAGATAAACCAGTCGGCGTTCACGCTCACCGTTGTCTTGTCGGTCTTGCCCTGCTTCGTGGTGAGCACGATGACGCCATTGGCGGCCAGCGCACCGTAGATGCTGGCGGCGGCGGCATCCTTCAGCACCGTCACCGATTCTATGTCGTAGGGGTTGATTTCGTCCAGGTTCATGTCGGTGGCCATGTCGTCGACCACAATCAGCGGTTTGGTGCCTACGCTGTTCGAGAAGGTGCCTACGCCGCGCAGTATCGGGTTGCTCTCGCCGGTGTTAGGATTGATGTCCATGCGCAGACCGGCCACCTGCCCCTCCAATGCCGAGACCAGGTCCTTGTGCATCACGCGGTTCAGCTTCGTGGAGTCCACAAAGCCGAAAGCCGCCGTCGACCGTTCGCGGCTCAGCCGCTGGTAACCCGTCGACACCACTACCGTCTCGGCCAGCTGGGTGGTCTGCTCCTTCATCTTCACGTCGAGTATCAGCAGGTTCTTCACCGCTGCCTGGTAAGGCTCCATGCCCACGTAGCGGAACACCAGCACGGCGTTCTCGCCCTCTATCTTGATGCTGTATTTCCCGTTCAGGTCGGTCACGGTGGTACCTTTTCCGCTCTTCGTACTGACGGTGACACCATAGAGCGGGTCGCCGTTCGAGTCGGTCACGGTACCTGTCAGCGTACGCTGTGCCAATGCTCCCGTTGCCGTAAAGAATAGTAACAAGAAGGAAAGTGATAATGCTTTCATACGGTAATAATCGTTCGTTTTGGCTACAAATATACAAAAAGAAACACCTAATAGTGTCTTAATCCATTCGATTTAACATTTGTTTAACGGTTTTTCTTCTACAAAACAGATTATTTTTGTATTTTTGCGCCATCTTACTAACAAAACCTAAAAATAATTGATTTATGAAGAAACATTTTTTGTTTGCGTCAATGTTGCTGACAGCTTCAGCAATGATGACATCGTGTGGTCAAAAGGACAACCTCCTTATTCCTGACGGGAATGACGACCCTGAGCAGCCTCAGAAGACCATCGTCGTTTTGGACGGCAAGGAGTATGAGACAGAGCTTGTTGCCACCTTCACGGGTGAAATCGGGGCAGAGGTCACGCTGACCTTGGGCGTTTATGACCCGTACGACATCTATGGTGTTGACTTCGGCGATGGCGTTATCGTGGCCGACACCGTCTGCTTCGAGAATGGCGGCCTGAAGGACGACGAGGGCTATACAAGGGAAGACACCCAGCACAAGAGCGCCACGAAGTTCACCGGCACCGTTGCCGGCGATGGCACAGTCAAGGTCTATGGCAACAGCGACCTCTGGTACGTCGTTGGTGGGGGTGGCGTCGTACCTACCAGCTTCGACCAGCCCAAACTGGCCAAAGTCGTGCAGATGAGCTTCACCGGAGCCAACGTCGAGCGTGTGGTGCTGCCTAAGATGGAGTTCCTGACGCAGTTCAGCTTCAACAACAGCGCCGCGAAGTCGATTGACGTGTCGAAGGCAACGGCACTGACCTCGCTCACCATCAACAGCACAACGGCATCGGAGTTTGAGCCGCAGTTAGAGTCGATTGACTTGAGCCAGAACACCGAGCTGACCTACCTCTCCATTCAGGGCAACCAGAACCACCGTGGCAAGCTGACGAGCCTCGACTTGAGCAACAACTCCAAGCTCAGCGGCATGGGACTGTACGTGCAGTACAACGAGATTATGGACCTGAAGCTGGCCGAGAACTCGCTGACCGCCATCAATGTGCAGGACAACTATCTGTCATCGCTCGACCTTTCCAAGCTGCCGAAGCTGAAGAGCCTCTACGCATCCAACAACACGTTTCAGGGCGAGTTCGACCTCACCAGCTATGAGACGTTAGAGAACGTTCAGCTGAGCAACAACCTGCTGTCATCAATAAAGGTTAACAACGTAACGAAACAGTTCTATGTGGATAGAAACGAGCTGACGCTGGCTACCATTCCCGCACAGCCCGCAGGCATGAACTCCAAGAACAAGACCAAGCAGTTCCACTATGCTCCGCAGTGCGCCATGACGGTACCCGAGACGGTTACCGAGCTTGACCTCAGCAGCCAGCTGACCGTCGCCCAGGGTGAGCTGAGCCCTGCCGACTATGCTACGCCGCTTTCCGGCACCACGACCTATAGCTTCGTTACATCCAGCGGCACCAACCTTGTCGAGGGTACCGACTACGTGGTGACTGCTCCCGGTAAGTTCAAGTTCATCAAGCCACAGGCTGAGAAGGTGACTGCCATCATGCTCAACGAGGCACTGCCGAAGCTCACCGGGGACGATGCTTTTGTCACCACCGAGTTCACCGTGAAGGCTGCCGCAACAGCTGCCATGACTTGGGACTTCACCACATGGAGCGCCGCTACCGTTATCAATCTGATAGCCGATGCTGCCGCCTCGAAGACCGAGGGCTGGAGCGACGTCGAGAAGGCTGCCGACGCAGCTGCCGATGCCGAGCCCACCGAGGCTGCCAAGGATAATTGCTTCTGGTTCGCAGGCACCGTCAATGCCGATGGTTCACTCTCGGCCAACGGCAAGGTCATCGAGGAGCTGAAGGGCCTGAAGTTCGACCCCGACTATGCTGCCAAGCGTTCATTAGCCATTGCCGTGAAATATCCGTCCACTTCGCTCGGTGATTATGACGGTGGCGCTTATCTGTGGCTTGGTGGTGGTGGCTCTAAGCAGACCTGCCCCTGCTTCACCATTCCCGGTGTGAAGGCTGGCCAGAAGCTGACTATTTCCATGGAGTCGCACAAGCTCAATCCTGCCGACGCCCGAGGCATCCAGATCTATGCCAACAGCTACGATGCTGCCAACCAGATTGGCGAGGCATTCAAGCCGACCGTCAAGGCCTCAAATACCTGGGCCATCGACAAGGACTGCGATGTCGTAGTCTGGAACACCAGCGGTTGCCACATTTACTCAATTACCATCGAGTAATCTCAAAATCAAGCCTCCCCAAGAAAGTCTTTGGGGAGGCATTTTTTTTTCTCTCTCCTCCTGTTTTATTTTTTCACATATTTGCGACCATTGGAGATGACGATGCCCTTGTGGCCCCGGTCTACTTTCATGCCAGCTCATTGATGGGGATGTCACTGCCCACCACCGTCTTCAACTGCCATCCGTTGGCGTCGGCAGTACCCAGCTTGGCAAGCACAGACTGCTTGTTGTCGGCCAAGTTGCCTGACGACATCACCACCACGCGACCGGGCTCCTGTTGCATTTTTATCCTCTTGCAACTTTACTGGTCGAACCGCACCGTGAACGAGGCACGGTTTTAGCGATGAACGTGTGTTTTTTGGTATAAAGTATCACTTTCCTTGTATGCTGCTAAAATACAGCAAATTACAGCGGTGATGCTTATTTTCAAAGCATCACTCACCATCACCTCTTTCATCAAGCATAGTTTACCCTACCCAAAGTCATGTAAAGGTATGGTGTAGGCAGCAGCAACAAGGTGAGAGCGAATAGTAAAACAAGTTGTTTTACCTCACTTTACCCTACCTAAACCCTAACTCAGGGTAGGGGTTAACAGAGCAAAACAAGTTGTTTTACTTTGGTGATGCTTGGTGATACTTTCAAACTAACCATCACCTCAGTTAACTCACAGTAGGTTAAAAGGTTACGCGCAAAAGTGATACTTTCGCAAAAAACAAAAGAAAGAATCAGGGTGACGTTGTGGAGACGAAGAACTCCTGCGGTCCGGTGGTTGCTCCAGCCGCTGCTGCCCTGCACCAGCACGGCATATTGAGCGGTCAGTGGAGGGTACTGGATGCCGGCATCTTTATTCTCGACACTCTTTGCAAATTCTTCAGCAGCTGCCGGGTGGTCTCGATCACGCAGAAGTTGCCTATGAACAAGCTGTTAAAGGCTGGCATCTGGTTGAATTCGTCATAGTAGGCCATCAGGCGGCGGCACAGGTCGCTGTCACTGGCATACAATTCGTTGTGAGTGAAGGGGAGGCCCATTTCCTCGGCCTGCTTACAAATTCACGTTAAACTCTACAAATCTTATCGTTAATTGAAAAAAAAGTTGTACCTTTGCAGCCGAAGGGCTGCGAAACTGCTCACGCTCGGCCGCTCGACCTTTGGTCGCTTGCCACCGAAGGGACGCAAGAATTGATGCAAGCATCATTGCCCTATCTTAACCGCAGTTGTGCGGCGTGAACGCCGCTAAAGCGATAAGACAGGAGGCATGGAGCAAGCGCTGTTCTCTTTTCGCAATAACGGTCAACATTATAATTGATATACGAAAGATTATATAACTATGGCAACAGCAATTAAAGCAATCCCCACATTGAAAGGCAAGGAGGCACGTGAATTCCTTCGCCATGCAGAGGAGGCTGAACGCAACTACAAGGGAGGCCGCAGCGTTTTTAGTGCCAATCAATAAGCAACAAATAAAATCCGCCAACGGCACGTGGAAGAAGGTGCTGTAAAACAATCAAGCAAAACTATCGCAACTATGAATATTAGCAACTTTCGTAACAGCTATCTTATCGACAAGGCTTACCGGCTAACACTGGTGAGCGTTACGCTTACGGCATTGGCACCGCTCATAGCGACGCTGGTAGATGGGCTTTTCTCGAGCAACCTGTTGGGCAACGATGCTTTCATCGCAGTGAGTGTAGCGCTACCTATAGTCAATGCAGTGAGCGTGCTGACGATGATATGCGAACGCGGCGGCGCAGTGCTTGCAGCAGGTCAGCTGGCCAAGGGCAACCGCGACAAGGCCAACCGTATATACACGGCGGCTTTGGCCTCGGCGGTGCTGGTGGCGGTATTAGCGGCGTTAGGCATCTGGTTAAACCTCGACAGCATATCTTTGGGACTGACCGGCAGACCCGAGAGCGCAGCGTATGCCCGCGAGTACCTACAGGTAATCGTCATTTACCTGCTCATCCTGCCGCTAAACAACACGTTCAACGACTTTGCAACGCAAGAGGGAGTTCCGCAGTTAACCACCCGAGCCGTGGCTACGGGCAGTGCGACCAATGTGGTGCTCGACATCCTTTTCATCGGTGTTCTCGGCATGGGCATCAGCGGTGCGGCATGGGGTACGGTCATTTCGAGTCTCATCAATCTCGCGCTCATATCGCCCCATTTCCTTAAGGGCAAGAGCCAGTTCAGATTGGTGCGGCCGCAGGGCGACCTGGGTGCCATCATCGGCGATAACCTCAAGCATGGCTTCGGCTTCAACGTATATTTTATCGTGGTAAATGCCTTTATGCTGCTGGGCAACGCATTGGTACTGAAAGTGGCAGGACACGATGGGCTGACGCTCTTTGATGTATGTCTGCAGATACAGTCGGCCACGTTCTCGGTTGTTTGGGGACTCACTATGGCTGGCGTCTCGCTCGTCACCTGGGTGGTGTACCCATCCTTGTGGTTAGTCTGGGTTACGGCTACAGGAAGCACCTCAAGTACCCGTTCTATACCAAGTTCTCGTTGGTCGATAAGATGCCTTCGTGTATTAAGTTCGAATGTTCGATAGATTACGAGCAACATAATCTTGAAGAGATGAAGAAGATGATCAAGTTATTTGCCGTCATCTGCGAGATGAGCGACGAATTGAGTTCTAAGATGTACTCTACTATCCTGGCGCTCTTAAACAATGCACGGGAGCGTAGAAGCCGTCATCTTAAATATCTTGACATCACGCTCTGCGAGTTAGACGACGGGGTCCAGATGGCCATCAAAGACTGCGGCCGTCCCTACGACCCGGTACACAATGGTATAGATGCCGCATCTGTAGGCGCTCGCTCTGCCACCTACCGCTACATGTTCACCATGAATGTAACAACTATTGTATGGAATAAAATATAATTATCTGTAATAACATGAGACAAAAGAAAATCTTTTTAATCCTCGCCCTGCTCTGCACCATGGTGCAGGGGACGTGGGCACAAAACTATGACGTGTGGGACGGCGTTTCAGAGCAGAAGCCTTACTTTTACGCAGAAAGAGACCAAACTACTGGTTTTTATATCGATATCTGGAACGCAGCCCAGATGGCCTACGTTATGAAACATTGGAATGAGGCGGCGGGCTGGAATTGGCGTAATGGTAAAATTTTTCCAAGGGAAACTTATTTCATATATTATGAAGAGTGTGACATCAACCTGAGAGTCGACCTCGACATGACCGCCGCGACGTGGACAGCTATACCTGCGTTAAAAAAGAAGTTCGACGGCCAGGGGCACCACATCCGCATCAAGATTGAAGGGAATACCTCCAACTACCAGGGACTGTTTGCGGATATCTATGCAGACGGCAGGGTGGAGAACCTTCATGTGGACGGCAACATCCACTGCGACAATTCGCGATTGGTGGGCGGTATCGCCGGCTGCAACCGCGGCACCATCAGCAACTGCTGGGTGAGCGCCGACGTGCGTTCCGACTGGGACGGCATAGCCACATTATCAGCATACGTGGGCGGCATCTGCGGCGAGAACTACTATGGTAATGTGGAGTACTGTTGCATGACGGGCAACGTGACGAATAAGCGTCACTACGTAGCCGGTATCGCAGGCAGCAACTCATACGGCACCATCAAGAACTGCACGTTCTACGGCTCTTTGTTCAATAACCCAGATTATAATACGAATGGCAATAAATATGTGGGCTGGAAGTACTCGGAGGAGAATTGTTTCGACGGCTTTAATCAGGGCCAATACGATGCCGCTGGAGGCAAAAATATGTACCGCCACGCCCTTATGAACCCCTACACCGTCACCCTCATCACAGCGGGGGATGGTTCTGCTACGGCAGATTACCGGAGTACGTACCCCGACAAAACCGTCACGCTGAACGTGACATCGGGCATAGTGGACAAAATCACCATTACCGATGCCGACGGCAACGATGTCTCACTGAATGGTATGAATTATGGAAGCAGCTATAGTTTCGCCATGCCGCGTCGCAATGTCACCGCCAAGGTGATTTTTACAGGTGACTGGCCAACACAGGGTGAAGGTACGGAAAGCGACCCCTATATCATCTGCTGTACCGAGGAGTGGGACCGCTTTGCTCACAATGTCAGCATCGGACGCAACTACAGCGGAAACTACATCAAGTTGACCGAGGACATCAGCGTGACGCAGAAATGCGGCACCATGTCGGACGCAACGCAGAAGTACCCCTTCAGCGGTATTTTCGACGGCGACGGGCACACCATCACCGCTGCCATAACCGACACCGGCAACCAGGGCACGGCGCTGTTCTGCTACATTAACGGTGCCACCATCAAGAACCTGAAGGTGGCGGGCGCCATCACCGGCGACATGCACGCGGCAGCCATCGTGGGCACCTCGGAAGGCACGGGCAACGTGATTGAGGGCTGCGTGGCCACGGCTAACGTCAGCGGCGGCACCCACATCGGCGGCATCCTGGGCCACGGCACCACCAGCGACATCGCCATCAGCGGCTGTGTCTTCAGCGGCACGATGACCGGCGGCGGTGAGGCCAAGGGCGCCCTCTTCGGATGGGGCGACAACGGCGGCGCGAAGAGTGTCACCGACTGCCTCTACGTGATGGCCGACGGTCAGAACACAACGAATCTCGACCTCGTGCGGCAGTGGGATGGCACCGTCAGCGTGACTAACTGCTACAAGACCAACAACGCCGGTTCCAATGGTAAGTACACCTACGCCTACACCACCGCTCCTGCCAACCTCGGCGACTTGGTGCAGGACTACGGCATGCTGAAGGCATACGAGAACGGCATCCTCTACAATGGCACATACTATGTGGCTCCGGCCACTCTCACTCTGGCCGACAACGCCGACAACAGCACGGCCATCGGCGACGCCAATGGCTACTTGGCCGACGTCACCCTGCAAGGCCGCACGCTCTACAAGGACGGCTCATGGAACACGCTGTGCCTGCCGTTCAACGTGACGCTCGCAGGCTCGCCGCTTGAAGGAGCTGTGGCCCGTCCGCTCACCGCAGCCAGTATCAGCGGCACAACGCTGAACCTGACCTTCGGCGATGCCGTCACGACGCTTACGGCCGGTACACCTTATATTATTAAGTGGGCCAGCGGCGTCAACATCGAGAATCCGGTGTTCTACGGCGTGACCATCGACAAGACCGACCGCAGCTATGACAACGGCCAGAGTGGTGACATCCGCGTCCGTTTCCTCGGCACGTACAAGAGCACCGCGTTCGACAGCGAGAACAAGAGCATCCTGCTGATGGGCGGCGAGAACATGCTCTTCTATCCCACCAACGGTGCAGGCATCGGCGCACAGCGTGCCTACTTCAAGATTGGCGACGACGGCGCACTGCCGGCCCGCCGCCTGACGTCGTTCTCCATCGACTTTGGCGACGAGGGCACACTGACAGGGATTACAGACAGAAATTACGATAATGATAATAATTTCTGTCCTGAGAGTGCTTGGTTCTCGCTCGACGGCCGGAAGCTTGACGGCAAGCCCACGCGCGCAGGCCTATATATTAATAATGGTAATATAGTCGTAATTAAGCAATAAAAGATAAAGACAATGAAACAGATATTTTTTGCAGTGTTTGCAGCCGCTGTGCTCCTGATGGGAACGACTGGCTGCTCGAATGAGGACAGTCCGTCACCTATCGACATTGAAGCCCTGGAGCAGAGCCTTATCGGCGTGTGGTGGGACGAGTATCAATATGCCGACGTCACAGAGACCGGCATACCCTTCAGCCGTGTGCTGCTGGCCGTGATAGCCAATGCCGACCACACGGGCTGCATCTACCTCGGCGCGTTCAACGACACAAGCGACGAGCCGCTGGCCATCTACGGCGGGCCAAAGGATGCCCCCTTCACATGGCATCTGCTCGCCGACGGCAATATACTGCTTGGCGATCCTGTCACAGGTGAGACATACATGTTGGCTCGCACCCGTGCTGCCGGCGGCAGCAGTTATGGCGACAATATGACCGATGTCTCCAAAACGAGCATGACCTACACCGACGGCAGTGTGACCGTGACCAACGACGACTATTCCGGTACGCTTGTCAAGGCCGATGCTGTGCAGGCGGCTGACATCGAGAAGACGCTCTCCAAGCTAACCAACACCAATCTGGGCGGCAACGATGACATCAACATCAGCGACACGCCTCAGAGCATTTGGGGCAGGTAAACCATAGGCGGCCGGGGGTGCGACTCCCCCGCCCGCCACAAAGATGAAAACAAAAACGGAAATAGTTATAAATATTACATTAACAATTAAGACAAACAACAACATGAGAAAGAAAAAACTATTATTCATGATTGCCCTGCTCTGCGCCGTCGCGCAGGGCGCTTGGGCCGACGACTGTATCTACTGCACGGCCAGTGACGTTGGTCGTGTGGTCTGCACCGACGGCAGTATCTATGACAATGTATCGGCGGCAGAGGCTGACGGCAAGACGGCTGTGGCCATGATTGCCTACCTCGACACGGAGAACAACCACGGCCTGGCGCTGGCGCTGGCCGACGAGGGGCAGATGAACTTGAGTACGGCCAAGAGCACCTGCTCTGCCAAGACCCCGACCGTCACCGGCGGCACGTGGAAGCTCCTCACCGGCGGCACGTGGAAGCTCGCCACCAAGGACGAGTGGGACCTGATGATTACCGCTGCCGGCAGCTACGCCGCCCTGCGCGATGGTTTCAGCAGCGTCGGCGGCACGAATATGCAGTCGGACGACTACTGGACGTCTTCGGAGAGCGCTCCCGGCATCGCGTGGTTCTACGGCTTCTTATACGGCAACTGGTACAACTGGTTCTCTAAGGGCGAGAACTACTATGTTCGCGCCTGCCTCGCTTTCGACTTTCCCCCCCTCACCTACCCCGTGCAGATGGCCGACAACTGGAACGTGGTCTATTCGAGGACGCAGACCACCTCGGCCAACTGGACGGCGCTGGGCGCGGGCTCCACCACGGGGCGGACGCTGGGCAGCGCAGATGCCGTGACGTACTATTACGCCTCGGACAACCTCAGCTTCACCAACTCGACCGCGGGCGGCAGCGGCCTGACCATCCAGGGCACGGTGTATCTCTACATCCCCTCGGGCAAGACTGTGACCTGCATGGGCCACGATGCCAGCGGGACCACTGGCGGCGGCGCCGGTATTGAACTGACGGCGGGCAACACGCTCTACCTCATCGGCGGCGGCAGGCTCGTCGCCACAGGCGGCAACGCTGCCAACGGCGGCAACGGCGGCAAAGGAAATGATGCAGAAGTAACTTATGATGAAAGTATCCTCGGTGGCTCAGGCGGCAACGGTGGCAACGGCGGCGGCGGTGCCGGTGCGGGCATCGGCACACGCGGCGGCAATGGCGGCAGCGGCGGCAGCGGCGGTCAACGCAATGGCTCTTATGGACAAGAGACTACGCAATATGGCGTTGACGGCAGTGCCGGTACTGCCGGTAGTACCGCTGGCGCCATGGGCACGCTCTATGTTTACCAGGCTTTGGTCCCCACAGTGAATATCAATGGAGGCAGCAAAGGCTCAAACGGTACTGGTGGCAGTAGAGGTAAAACTGCCTCCCAACACCCTGGCTCAAATGTCTATATGGCATCTGGCGGTGGCGGCGGCGGTGCCGGCGGTGGCGGCGGCGCAGCCAGCAACATCGGCACCGGTGGCCCCGGTGGCGGCGGTGGCGGCGGCGGTGCCGCCGGCAATGTGGCATGGGTCTTGTACTCTGGAACCGGCAACGGTTACTACCACGCAGGAGCTTGCGGCGGCGAAGGCGGTAAAAACGCTGATGGCACAACGGCTCCCGACGGTGCTAATGTTGTGCTGACCAACCCAAAATATGCGGACATCCAAGGAGGTGGCCTCAGGGATAGTGCTGACGACTATACGGATGATGCTGGCTGGGAGAATGGAAACGGTAGTCATGACGGCGGTGCGGGCGGCGCAGCAGGTTCTGCCAGCGTCGGCGGCTCCTACGGCACCGTGACGTTGGACTGGACTACGCAGGGCAAAGGCACCGAGGACGACCCCTACCTCATCAGCAGCACCGACGAATGGAACAATTTTGCCTACAGCGTCAACAACGGCAACAACTACAATGGCCAGTACGTGAAGCTGACCAATGACATCAGCGTCTCTATTCCGGCGGGCATTCGCAAGAGCGACAGCTACAATTGGCCCTTCAGCGGCACCTTCCTCGGCGACGGCCACACCATCACCGCCGCACTTGCCATCGACGGCAAGCAGGGCTTGGCCCCCTTCCGCAGTATCAACGGCGCCACCATCCGTGACCTGAAAGTGGCAGGCACCATCGCCTCCAACCAGCACCACACGGCGGGCCTCGTGGGCTTTGCCTCCGGCACCAACACGATTGAGGACTGCCTGGTCACCGCCACGCTCAACATCAGCAGCGACTATGCCGGCGGCATCATCGGCCACGGACTGACTTCTGCCACCACCATCCGGGGCTGCGCCTTCACTGGCACCGTCAACGGCGTGGACGGCAACCGCAGCAACATCGGCGGCCTCTGGGGCTGGAGCGACAACGCTACGCCCGCCCTCGTGAACTGCCTGGAAGCCGGCACCTACACCAACATCGCGTCCATGCACCCCATGGGCTTGCAGGGCACTACGGGCACCATCACCAACTGCTACTACCTGAACCCGCAGGTCGGCGAGCCCCGCAACGCCTGCACCGTCAGCGGTGCCCGGCAGACCATCGTCGCTGACAGGGCCCCGAACAACCTCGGCACCCTCGTACATGACTACGGCATGGTGAAGGCATACGAGAACGCCATCATCTACGACGGCAAGTACTACGCGGTTCCTGCCAGCATCAGTCTGGCCGACAATGCTGACAACACCACGACCATCAGCAATGTCGATGGCTACGTGGCCGACGTGACCCTCACAGACCGCACGCTCTATAAGGATGGTAAATGGAACACGCTGTGCCTGCCGTTCAATGTGCCCCTCAGCGGCTCGGTGCTCGACGGCGCAACCGCCCGTCCGCTCACCGCAGCCAGTATCAGCGGCACAACGCTGAACCTGACGTTCGGCGATGCCGTCACGACGCTTACGGCCGGTACACCTTATATTATTAAGTGGGCCAGCGGCGTCAACATCGAGAATCCGGTGTTCTACGGCGTGACCATCGACAAGACCGACCGCAGCTATGACAACGGCCAGAGTGGTGACATCCGCGTCCGTTTCCTCGGCACGTACAAGAGCACCGCGTTCGACAGCGAGAACAAGAGCATCCTGCTGATGGGCGGCGAGAACATGCTCTTCTATCCCACCAACGGTGCAGGCATCGGCGCACAGCGTGCCTACTTCAAGATTGGCGACGACGGCGCACTGCCGGCCCGCCGCCTGACGTCGTTCTCCATCGACTTTGGCGACGAGGGCACACTGACAGGGATTACAGACAGAAATTACGATAATGATAATAATTTCTGTCCTGAGAGTGCTTGGTTCTCGCTCGACGGCCGGAAGCTTGACGGCAAGCCCACGCGCGCAGGCCTATATATTAATAATGGTAATATAGTCGTAATTAAGCAATAAAAGATAAAGACAATGAAACAGATATTTTTTGCAGTGTTTGCAGCCGCTGTGCTCCTGATGGGAACGACTGGCTGCTCGAATGAGGACAGTCCGTCACCTATCGACATTGAAGCCCTGGAGCAGAGCCTTATCGGCGTGTGGTGGGACGAGTATCAATATGCCGACGTCACAGAGACCGGCATACCCTTCAGCCGTGTGCTGCTGGCCGTGATAGCCAATGCCGACCACACGGGCTGCATCTACCTCGGCGTGTTCAACGACACAAGCGACGAGCCGCTGGCCATCTACGGCGGACCAAAGGATGCCCCCTTCACATGGCATCTGCTCGCCGACGGCAATATACAGCTTGGCGATCCTGTCACAGGTGAGACATACATGCTGGCTCGCACCCGTGCTGCCGGCGGCAGCAGTTATGGCGACAATATGACCGATGTCTCCAAAACGAGCATGACCTACACCGACGGCAGTGTGACCGTGACCAACGACGACTATTCCGGTACGCTTGTCAAGGCCGATGCTGTGCAGGCGGCTGACATCGAGAAGACGCTCTCCAAGCTAACCAACACCAATCTGGGCGGCAACGATGACATCAACATCAGCGACACGCCTCAGAGCATTTGGGGCAGGTAAACCATAGGCGGCCGGGGGTGCGACTCCCCCGCCCGCCACAAAGATGAAAACAAAAACGGAAATAGTTATAAATATTACATTAACAATTAAGACAAGCAACAACATGAGAAAGAAAAAACTATTATTCATGATTGCCCTGCTGTGCGCAGTCGTGCAGAGTGTGTGGGCACAAAACGGTATCTATTGTACGGCCAGTGACGTTGGTCGTGTGGTCTGCACCGATGGCAGTATCTATGACAACGTATCGGCGGCTACGGCTGCTGGCAGTCACGCTGTAGCCAAAATTATCTGGGTTGACGAGAAGAACAAGAAGGGCCTGGCTCTCAATTTGTGGGATGAAGGAGCAGGCTTTCGCACTGACGGTATCGAGAAATGCAACCAAAGAAACACATCGGTACCCGTCGCTGGTGCAACCTGGAAACTGGGCACCAAGGATGAGTGGGATACGATGATTAACGCAGCCGGTGGCTACAAAAACCTGATCAATAGCTTCAGCAGTGTAGGTGGTAATAACTTTAATACGCAGTTTACTAATGGTTATTATATCACAAGCTCAGAAATGAATTCTACAAGATATTATTCATACAATTTTCAAGATGGTTCTTGGCATAAGATAAGTAATACTTATGGAGGTATTATTCGTCCGTGTCTTACATTCAACTTGCTCACCCTCTACACCATCAACACTCAGCAAGATTGGTTTAATTTCTGTGATAAGGTAAACGGTGGTGATACCTTCAGCGACAAATATGTAAAGATAACGTGTGACGACCACTGGCTCCCAATTGTGAGTGAAATGGCAGGCACTGACGAGACCCATTCGTTCCAAGGCGTATTCGACGGCAACGGCCATACGATAACCTTCAACGTTACTGTAACCGCCACTGAAGATTATTGTGCCCCGTTCCGCCACGTCAAGAATGCCCTCATCAAGAACCTGCGCGTCAACGGACAGATCTATGTCAGTGGAAGGTTCACCGCTGGTATCGTAGCTGCGTCACATGGTAACCTGACCATCACCAACTGTCGCAGCTCGGTGGGAATCCACAGCAGCAGGAGCGGCGACTGTACTCATGCCGGATTTGTAGCTTTGCTTAACGGAGCTGACAACGCCATCACTATTAACAACTGCGTCTTCGACGGCGAGTTTACCACCACCGCCAGCACTGGCAACTGCGGTGGATTCATCGGATGGCCAGTATATAACAGGCCCACCATCAAGAACTCGATCATGATGCCCGAAAAGGTGGACGCAGGCATGCTGACCAACACCTTCGCCCGTTGGCATGAAGGTTATGAGCCAACTATCACCGACTGCTACTTCGTCAGTACCGCCAATCTGCCCACCGACCAAGGTACGCAGGCCGACTATGCAACTCTCCCTGAGAACGAAATCTGCAAGCCGATAACAACTACCAACCCCGTAGTGAAAACACTTTACTCTGTTGCCTGTACTGTCAGCGGCGTGAAGGATTCCTACAAATTGGATGGTGTCCCCGCCAACATCACGCCGGCCGTGACCGACCCTAACGGCACGGCGCTCGCCTTAGGCAACGACTTCACTGCCACGCTGAACGGCAACGCAGTGGTGTCGTTCCCCGTCAGCATCTTAACAGCGGGCAATTACACGCTTGTCCTCACAGCCGCGGGCGACTATGTCGGCTCGAAGACCTTCAATTTCACCGTGACCGGCACTCTCGGAGGAATGTCGGAAGACGATGCTTTCATCATCAAAACTGAAGACGACTGGAATGCGTTCGCCAATAATGTCAACAGCGGCACCAACAGCTATACCAGCATGTTCGTGAAGCTGGATGCCGACATCAGTGTGACGCAGAAGGTGGGCATGGTGTCGGGCTCGACACAGCAGAACGCCTTCAGCGGCACATTCCTTGGCCAAGGCCACACCATCACCGCCACGATTGAGGACAACGACAACCAGGGCACAGCCCTCTTCAGCTACATCAACGGTGCTACCATCAAGGACCTGAACGTGGCGGGTACCATCACCTCTAACAAGAGACATGCTGCAGCCCTCGTGGGCTTCTCGAAAGGCAAGGGCAACAGCATCGAGGACTGTGCGGTGTCGGCTAACGTCAACGGCAACGAGTACGTCGGCGGCATCGTGGGACACTCCACTGACAGCGACATCAGCATCAGCGGCTGCGTATTCAGCGGAAAGATGACGGGTGGTGGCAAATGCGCACGTGTATTCATCGGCTGGGGTGACAGCGGCACAAGAAACGTCACCGACTGCCTCTACCTGATAGCCGACGGACAGAATACCAGCAATTTTGATCTCGTGAAAGACGGCGGCACTCTGACCGTCACCAATTGCTACAAGACCACCAGCGCAGGCTCACAAGGCACGCAGGTGTATGCCTCTGTCCCCGAAGGCAAAATCTGCAAGAAACAAACCATTTGCAACACTACGTTGTACAACATGACCGAATGCACTGTTAGCGGCATTGCAGCATCCTACAATCTGGGCGATGGTGCCAACGTCACGCCAGGCGTTAAATACAACAACAACTCCCTCACCTTCGGCACCAACTTCACGGCCACGCTAAACGGTACAGCCGTGACGGAACTTCCCGTCACCATCACAACGATAGGCCACAACACGCTCATCCTCACCGGTACAGGCGACTACGTCGGCTCGAAGAGCTACGATATATACTTGCGGCCGGGTAACAATTCCAATATCGAACTTGCCGACGGCGAAACCTACACAATCACGGAAGACTGTGCAACCGCCTCCGCCACCTACCGCAAGACGCTGAGCTCTGACCGCGTGGGCAAGCACCAGCCATGGCTCGTGCCGTTCGACTACACCATCACGGAAAATGACCTGGTGAAGTTCGACTTCTACAAGATCAACATGATTGCCAACGCCCCGAATCCTAAGACGAATGCCACCGACGGCATCAGTGTGTACCTGAGGAAGATGAGCGCCAAGGAAGTGCTGCATGCCAACATACCATACGTCTATAGGCCGAAGACAACCGTAGAAAACTACGAGTTCACCACGCAGAATGCCGGGCTGAAGGCGAAGAACACAGGCGTGATAGCTAAGACGGAGACGCTGGAGAACATCTACTCGTTCTACGCCACCTATGAGCCGACAACAGCCACGGCTGCCGACCCGTTCTACTACGTGAACATCGACGATGCCATGAGCTTAGGCAACGATGGCTCGGTGACTGTAGGCGCCTTCCGCTGGATTATCCGCGTAGAGGACAAATTCGGCAAAACATCGGCCAACGCCCGTGAGATACACTTCTTCATCGGCGAGGGCGGCGATCTGACGGGAATTGGTTCGACCACGAATTTCACGAATGACACGAATTCCGCCGCATGGTACACGCTGGAAGGTCACCGTCTCGACGGCAAGCCTACACGCGCAGGCCTATATATTAATAATGGTAATATAGTAGTAATTAAGCAATAGTAAACTCAAGATGATGAAACAGATATTTTTAGCAGTATTTGCAGCCGCAGTGCTCCTGATGGGAACGACAGGCTGCTCGAATGAGGACAGTCCGTCACCTATCGACATTGAAGCCCTGGAACAGAGCCTTATCGGCGTGTGGTGGGATGAGTATGAATATGCCGACGTCACAGAGACCGGCATACCCTTCAGCCGTGTGCTGCTGGCCGTGATAGCCAATGCCGACCACACGGGCTGCATCTACCTCGGCGCGTTCAACGACACAAGCGACGAGCCGCTGGCCATCTACGGCGGGCCAAAGGATGCCCCCTTCACATGGCATCTGCTCGCCGACGGCAGTATACTGCTTAGTGATCCTGTCACAGGTGAGACCTATGCGCTGACCCGCAGCGCCGACAGCAGCTATGGCAAAGACGTGACCGATGTGACTAATACGAGCCTGACCTACACCGACGGTAGTGTGACGATGACCAACGACAGCTATTCCGGTACGCTTGTCAAGGCCGATGCCGTGCAGGCGGCTGAAATTGAGGAGACACTCTCCACGCAATCACCCGCCCCCAACGGCAACGAGAATGAAATACTCCCCGGCGAGAACAACAGGCCCGCCGCCGCTCGCCGCTTCAACGGTTTTGACGACATGGACGAAGAGTTATAACGGTAACGCCAGACTAGGCCCCCAGGGTGCTTGCATAGGCAAGCGTCCCAAGAGCAGAGCGCGACTCCCTGCGGGGGAACAAACATCTGATGCACCCGCAACGAGGGCAACTATTGCCCCCGTTGCGGGTTGTCGGTTAGAATAGGGTTCTGTAAGCCCTTTGGGTTGATATGGGGTGCTGTCATTTAGCCAATAAATACAAAAAGGTGAGGCGATGTTGCTGATAATTCCCTAAATTGTTGTACATTTGCACGCACAAACGATATTCAGTCATGTACAAGCAGCCAGGCCAAGAAGAGTTCCTATTTTATATGCTATATACAGGGGCTGCAGTGTTGTCTCTGATAGCCAGCATCTATCTGTTGTTCCGGCGAGCTAACGCCATTGCCCCTGAAATTACGTCGCCAGTACGTTTGCGCCGGTGGACGGCAGCCCTCTTTGCTTCCACGACTTTGAGCCACGTATGGTATCTGCCGGGCGTTTTTCTCACTTCAGACAGTGCCATCATGCTGCATGATCTTGTAGGAGGATTGCTCGATAGCATGACGGTACTCCCTTTGTCGATAGTCATCATGTTCTGTATGCTGCAAGACCGCAGGCGACCGCTGTGGCCTGCCTGGGTGATGGTGGCACCGATTGTCGTAGGCATGGCGGTTTGCATCGCCACTCGGAGTTATGCCGCATTGCCGGTGATTCTTGCCTATTTCCTGTTGCTGGGTATTGGCTTGATTATATACATGGTACGCGCAATTAGGCAATACGGACGCTGGCTTCGTGACAACTATGCTGACTTGGAGCACAAGGAGGTGTGGCAGAGCTTCGTGGTGATGGCCTTCATTTTGCTGATTTCAAGCATTTATGAGTTGGGGTTCGAGTGGCCGGCTTATGATTACGTCGTTCAGCTGCTTGGCATTGTGGTTGTATGCTATCTCCTGTGGCGGGTAGAAACGCTGAGCGACCTTAGTACCTCCCAACCGCAAACCATTCGCAACCGCTCGACCGTGGTCGCTTACCGCATCTGACGTACAGTTGACAAGCCTGCTCATGAGCGACTACGCCGCCATCTGCCAGTCGTACACTACAGAACGGCCCAACGCTATTGTCTTTGCCATCGACAACAGCTACGGCAAGACCTTCAGTGACTGGGCGCCCTTCTTTGCCCAGGACTATGGCATAGAGATGCTGGAGAACCAGACCTTCACCACGTCCAATGACATCTATACCCACCTGCACGATATGAGTGACGAGTCGGAAGTGGGCGATGCTTTTGACATGGCCTCAGCCTCGTTCATAGCAGTGGAAGACACCAAGATGCTGTATGACATAGCTCGTGTGCGCCGCAAGCTCATCGTTGATTATTACGGCACGCCCATGTTTGCATCCGACGACCCCTTTGCCGTGGAGAACGATGCCTACTGGCAGTTGTTCAACAGCATCTACCGCACCTATTTCGCCTTCTCGGGGCTTAGCGAGGAGAGCCTTGCTGCCCTTGGCCCTGACGGTCGTAAGATGCTGCAAGGCTACCAGGGCTTCTCGCCCTACGCTGATCCCACCACCGGCTTTGAGCTGAGCTACCAGACAAAATTCGGCGTGATGCCCACCTTTGCCGAGTGCAAGTTCTATGACGCCCTGATGCTGGCCGGCTTTGCCGCCTGCTACGTGGAGCACAATGAAGAATTAAGAATGAAGAATCTTCATTCAACAATGCCATCGTCACCATCACCAGCACCGACAATGCCCCCATGGGCGGCTCGGCCTGGAACGTCACTCCCATGCAGGTCTATCTCTCTGCCACGGAGGGAGGCCAGCTTTACCGTTTCAGCGGTGCATCGGGCGACATCAGCTTTGACCGCGACACCTACACCGCTGCAACAACCACCACATACGTACACTGGCAGATCATGGACGGAGAGATTCTGCACCGCAGCTACTTTGGCAGCAAGGGCGGCGCGCGTACTACCGATGCCAGCGCCGCGTGACTCTACCTCTACAATGAGAAGCGTGCCAGCGATGACTTCATGCAACAGGCCGGCGAAGGGACTGACCAGCACTTCGCCTATCCTGCGCTCACCGGCCAGTATGCCGTACTGGTGCAGGGCAGCAACGGCTTTGACAACTACCGCCACCAGGCCGACGTGCTGAGCATCTACCAGTCGCTGCGCCGAGGCGGATACCCCGACGACTACATCATCCTCATCCTCGACAAGAAGATGGCCAGCGACCCGCGGAATCCAGAGCCGGGCGTCGTTCGCACAGCCCCCGACGGACCCGACCTGCTCGGTGGTACCACGACGGGCAGCGACATACTGCCCGCCATGGTCGACTACGACAGTGCCGACCTCACGGCCAGCGACGTGGCCGACATCCTTGCCGGCCGTCAGTCTGACCACCTGCCGGTCGTCGTGCCGCAGGACGAGGGCAACAATGTGCTCTTCTACTGGAGCGGTCATGGGCGAAGCACCTCGCGTGGTGGCGCCAACGAGTTTTCATGGCGTGAAACGAGTTCTGGCAAGGGATTCAGTGCCAACCTGCTGAAGCAGACCGCCCAGCAGATGTCGTTCCGTAAACTGCTCATCGCCGCCGAGCCGTGTTATGGCGAGTGCGTCATCCGCACCGTCGATGGCATTCCCGGCGTGCTGGCCATGTCGGGAGCCAACAGCCAGGAGCAGTCATGGGCCGACTGCTGGAGCAACGACGCCATAGGAGGCATAGCCGCCAACCAAATATCAACCCAAGCCAGCTATGCCTTTCTGATGGCAAATGGCGGCAGTGCCGGTGCCGGTGGTGTCATTAACCCCATCAAGATGTGGGGCGGATACGCTTGCAGCATCGCCAGCGGACTGTTTAGTTTCCTCGGTAATCAATTACAGGACCAAGTTACCACCAAGACTACACCTGGTAAGATTGACCTTACCATCGATGCCTCCATCGCCCTTAACGGCTACCTTAAGGAGTTCACGGGCAACAACCAAAGTACGCTTTCCGTCAGTGCCGAGGGCATCTACACCGCCAATGGCGAATCAGGACATGTAGGCAAGGGCGTATGGGGACTGGAGGAAGATCCTGTGGTCTATATCGACAAAGATGACATCATCTCTACACAGAGCAACTTCAACGTGGGTTGCACGGAAGATGGTTATACCAACTCGACGTTTGCCGATTACGATGTGCGCATCGTCTATGCCTTCGACCCAACGAGCGTGAAAATAAACCTCAATGAGGATCTGTTCAAAGGAATCGATTCCGTCACCGTGACGACCAATGTGGGCGTCATCCCTAACCTGCGCTATGGCAATACTGACGAATACAGAAAGATGCTCATGCTGGGCGATAAGACGAAAAAATATGCACGTCCGTCTTTCAGTTTAGCTGAGGGCAAAACCAGCGGCACGCTCGAACTCAGTGGCAGAAGCATGCCCGTGGTGACGAAGGTTGGTCTCGACGAGTTGGCCGATGGCGACTACGAGACGGCAGAGAACTGCACCATAGTCACCCAGAAGACCAGCGACGGCAAGGGATGGCAACGCTTCCACGGCCGCCTGATCGATGCGTCGAGCAAGCAAATCATTGTCGATTCACAGGCGTATATCCCTTATAGCACCGACGACGACGGCAAATGCACCGGCATCGGAATCCCCACGGCACCCGACTTTGTGGTGCGTGTCGAAGTGGGATTCTCTGCTTTTGGACGACAATCTGAGTCGCAAGCGCTTCCACTTCAGCAAACTCTTTATTCCGAAGGTCGAAGTGGTTGACTACGACAGGATGTGTAAAATCTACAGCGACCTGAGCGCCTACGTCCAGAAGTGCGAGCAGGAGCTGCCCGTCGGCACCTTGGCCAACGACTCGAATGTACCGGTGCGCAACCCCGACGGTCACATCCTCATCGGCAAGACCCTCCGACTGCTGAAGCGTATCTGCGAATAATCCATTTAGTAACAAACAGAAATATGAATAATAATAAAACCATTATGAATACGCGTAACTTCTTCACTTGGCTGCTTGGCTTGATGCTGATAGCCACAGCCAGCCCAATATTCACCGCCTGCTCCAGCGACGACGATGACAACAATAACGGTGGCGGAAACGGCAAGGAGCAGACCGACAGCCTCACCGCCATGTACGACGATCTCGAATTCCTCCAGAGGTCACTGTGCCTGATTGACAGTGCCGGCAAACTGGTGCGCTATGAAATAGGCGAGGCCATCCAAGAGAACGACCCTCAGCACCGCTATATCGGTGTGACGGAACTGAAGGCCGCCGACATCAGGCCGCTGACACAGTTGGAGCGCATTGCACTGCCGATGCCTTTGGATAGTATCGAAGAGAACAGCTTCGCCAATGCCAAGGGGTTGCGCTGGGCCGACTTCATGCTGTGCGACTCGACCGTCATCGACCAGCTGCGTAACGGAGGCTTGCGCAACGTGGGACTCTCGGAGAGCACACTCTGCTTCATGCCGTCGGAATACGGCGAGAGCCAGGAGGTGAACGTCATCGTGGGCGACACTACGAGCACTATGAGGTGTGCCACCTACCGACTGGAGGACGGTCGCGACTACGACGTGCCTTACGCTTTCAAAGCTGACAAGGTGGAGAACACCCGCACACTGGCCAAGAGCACGGCGCCTTACACCATCTGTCTGCCCTACGACCTGCCGGTGCCCAACAGTGCCAAGGCTTACAAGCTGTCGGGCCGCAGCAGCACGGAGCTGATTTTCACCCAGACGTTAGAGACGCTGGAGGCCCTGCAGCCTTACCTCATTTGGACGGCTAACGGCGATGCCTTGCTCAATACGGGTGCTGCCGACATCCCCACCAGCGGAGGACAGACCTACGGACGACAGCATGATGCGCCGGGCTTCTCGATGCGCGGCACACTCTACGGCATCAGCAACGCCGAGGCTGCTGAACTGGGTGCCTATACCCTGCAGCAGGACGGTCTGTGGCATCCCGTGCTGTCCGACACCGATGCCCACCGTGCCGCCAGCATTCTGCCCTACCGTGCCTATCTGTTGGAGAACCGTCGTCCCGGTGTACGTGTCATCGGCATGACCTTGGAGGACGTTACGGGCATCGAGCAGCTGCGCACCATCGACAGCGACGGCACCGAGCGTGTCTACGACCTGAATGGCCGCCAGCTGAATGCGCCTGTCAAGGGCATCAATATTATCAATGGTAAGAAGGTAATGAACAGATAAAGTAAATAAGCCAATACCTCGGTATTGGCATAACAAACGAAGGTGCTACCGGCGATAACTGGTAGCACCTTCGATTTACTTAGTGCTTGGAGGCATTGTCCCGGTACTTACAGCAGTCTGGCAGCTTGTCGTACACTTTCTTGTCGGCCTTGAATGAGCCGCAGTCGTGCCCGGCGGCTGCCAGTGCTTGTTGCACCTTCTCGGGCGAGGTCTGCTTGTTGTCGTAGACCAGCGAGAGCTGTCCGTTCTGCTTGTTCCATCGGGCAGAGGTAACGCCCTTCACACTCTTGGCAGCTTTCTCGATGCGCTTCTGGCACATGTCGCAGTTGCCCTTCACTTCAAATGTCGTCTTGACGGTTTTGGCCTCGGCGGTGCCCAGCGTGAGCACGGCGGCCATCAGTAATAATGCTTTTTTCATAATTCTTCTTTATGATGTTATGACGTTATGTCGTTATTGCTATTGATTCATCATGGAGCGCTTGCCGTCGAGCTGGGCGGCGGCATCGATGGCGAAGACGCCGTTGGTTACTATCTCCTCGCCCTCGGCCAGTCCGTCGAGCACGACATAGCCGTCGGGCAGAGCAGGGCCGAGCGTCACCTGGCGAAGCAGGAACGTGGGCTGTTGCTCGACGTCGTCCTTGACGTAGACGACGGAGCGGCGGCCCGTCCACAGCACCGCCGACTTGGGGATGATGACTCCCTCGTCGGCATACTTCTGCATGGAGGCGGCCACATTGCCCACAAGCAGCATCTCGGGCTTGAAGCGGCCACCGGTGTTCGGCAGCTCTACACGGACACCGGCGGTGCGCGTCTGTCCGTTGAGCACGGGGTCGATGAACGACACGTGGCCGGTGAAGGTCTCGCCCGGCAGGGCCTCGGCGGTGAACTGCACCTGCTGTCCGCGGTGGATGAAGGGCAGGTCGCTTTCGTAAGCCTGGAAGATGGCCCAGACACGGCTGAGGTTGGCTATCTGCAACAGCGACTGGCCCTGGCGCACGTAGTCGCCCTGCTCGACCATCTTTCTGACGACGGTACCCGAGGTGTTGGCCTTCAGTTGCACGTAGGGCGATACCTTCCGGGTGCTGATGACCTCGTCAATCTGCGACTGCGGAATGTTCAGCAGGCGCAGCTTTTCCGTGGCGGCGTCGACGAGTACCTGTTGCGACGTGCCGAGGGCCGATACCAATTCCTGCCCAGCGGTGTAGAGCTCCGGCGAGTAGATGACGGCCAGGGTCTGACCCTTCGCCACGTGGTCGCCGACGGCGTTGATGAAGAGGCGCTCGATGCGCCCGGCGACGTAGGCCGACTGCGACTGCTGCTGGCGCTGGTCGGGCTCCACCTTGCCGAACAGCCGTATCTCCTTGTTGCCCGAGGGGGTACCCACGATTTCGGTCTCGACGTTGGCCAGTGCCATCGCCTCGTCGCTCATCATCACGGCGTCAGGGTCGATGTCGGAGGCAGGTGTCATGCCTTTCTCCATCTTGATAAGGTCCATGCCGCACTTGGGGCACTTGCCGGGATGGGGCTGCTTCACCTGCGGGTCCATCGAGCACGTCCACACGGCGTCGCCCTCGCTGTCGTCGTCAGTCCCGTTTGCTGCGGTACCACCGCAGCTTACACAACTGCGGAGCAGGATGCCTAAAAGTAAACCCAGTAGGAGACCACCCAAGCTCCATGTCTTATTCTTGATATCCATGTGTCATTCCTCCTTTTTCGTCTTTCAGTTGAATAGATGCTATCTTCTCGAATTCAGCCACAATCATGTTGTATTGCGCCTGTGCCTCAGCTTGGCTGAAGGCGTAGTTCAGCTGTTCGCGCTCTGTCTGCAGGATGTCGCTCAGCGTCGTGGTGCCGTTGGCGTATTCGCCCGCCATGAGCTGCAACGTCTTGGCCAGGATGTCCATGTCCTTGCGGTAGAGGGTCATCTTGCGCTTCACGTCCTCAGCCCGCTGACCTATGCCTAATAGTTGCGAGCGCAGCATATCTACCCGCCGCAGGTAACTCTCATCCGCCGTCTGCTTCATCAGTTCGGCGGCGCGGCGCTGGGCTTTTATCTTGTGGCGGTAGATGGGCAGCGTCACCTTCAGCATGCCCATCCACATGTCCATGCCATTCATGTCGGGCATGGCCATGCCGTCGTCGCGTTCCTTATTTAACATATACTGCACGCCGATGCCCACCATAGGCAGTCCCATGCGGCGGGCTTTCTCGCCTTGCGCCTCGTACTGCTCACCCTGGGCACGGAGCGACAGCAGGTCGGGCGACTGACGCTCAATCTCGGTCCACTCCACGATGGGCATTTCCGACAGCACGATAGAGTCGGGCAGCACGATGGGTGAAGCCGGGGAGCGGTGCATCAGCAGGTTGAACTGCTCCTGCTGCAACTTCAGCAGCGACTCCAAGCTCTCTATCTGTTCCTCTAACTTCAACTGTTCGGCCTGTAGACGGTACTGGTCGCTCATGCGGGTACCCTTCATGCCGGTGGTGGAACTCTTGTACTTGTAAACGGCCAGTTCGCTGATGTCCTTGAACAGCTGCAGGTGCTGGCGGGTGGTGGCTAACTTCTCGCGGGTCACCAGCATCTTGTACCACTGCTGCTCCATGTCGTAGGCCAGCTGGATGCCGCCCTCGCGGTAGCGCTGCCACACGGTTTCGGCCTGCCATGCCTTCTCGTTCTTGGCCGCCTTCATGGCACCGAACCACGGGAACATCTGCATGAGCGATACCGACAGCACCTGACGTCCGTTGACCTGTGTCATCGGTTTCGGGTAGAAGTTCAGCGACAGCTCCGGGTCGCCTAATGTGCCTGCCGGACAGACGGCCTCCATCGCCGCCTCGTAGGCGTGCCATCGGGCCATCACCTCTGGATTCTCCCTCAGCGCTGCCTGGATGTAGGTTTGGAGGGAGTCTTGGGCTTGGGCTGGCAGTAGCATGAGCATCAAGAGCCCACCCAAGCCCTCCCTAAGGGAGGGATGTCTGAATACCAGATGGCGTATTATAATGTATAGGTTGTTCATATAATAATCATTTGAATAGGTATGTGTCTAAACATCCCTCCCTTCGGGAAAGGCTACGGGTAGGCGGCCGGAGGTCGGGAATGGGCTTGGGTGGGCTTTTCGCTCTCTCCACCAACATTGCAATACCGGTACCACGAACATGGTCATGGTCTGAATCATCATGCCGCCGAAGGTGGGGATGGACATAGGCACCATCACGTCGGCACCCTTACCCGTCGACGACAGCACCGGCAGCAGGGCGATGAGGGTGGTGGCGGTTGTCATGGCGGCAGGGCGCACACGTTTCTTGCCCGCCTCGACCACAGCCTCGATGATGTCGTGCTTAGTCTGCGGATTGCAGGCAAGGAACGTCTGGTGGATATAGGTGCCCATCAGCACACCGTCGTCGGTGGCAATGCCGAAGAGGGCGATGAAGCCCACCCACACGGCCACGCTCAGGTTGATGGTACCCATGCCGAAGAGCGTCCGCATGTTGACGTCGCAGACGGTGAAGTCCATGAACCACGGCTGGCCGTAGAGCCACATCAGGATGAAGCCGCCGGCGAAGGCCACGAAGACACCCGAGAAGTGGATGAGCGATGCCGTGACCGAGCGGAACTGGAAATAGAGGATAAGCAGGATAATCATCAGCGCCACGGGGATGACAATCTGCAACCGCTTGGCGGCATGTTCCTGCTGCTCGTAGGTGCCGGTGAAGGCGTAGCTGACGCCCTTCGGCAACACTATCTTTCCGCTTTTCACCTGTTCGTCGAGCACCCGCTTCACCTCATTCACCACTTCGACCTCGGCCAGAGTCCCCGCCTTGTCAAAGGTGATATAGCCGACGAGGAACGTGTTCTCGCTGTTGATCATCGTAGCACCACGGGTGAACTGGATGTCGGCCACCTGACCGAGCGGTATCTGGGTACCGTCCATAGCCGGTATGAGTACCTGGCTGAGCACGTCGGGGTCGTCGCGCAGTTCACGGGCATAGCGTACACGGATGGGGAAACGTTCGCGGCCCTCCACGGTGTTGCCCTCGCTCATGCCGCCGATGGCCGTCGACAGGATGCTCTGCACGTCGCCCACCTGTATGCCGTAGCGCGACAGCTTGTCACGGTCGAGCCTGATTTCCACGTATGGGGCACCCGATGCACGGTCGTAGTAGACCGATGCACTGTTGATTTCAGGAATCTGACGCATGACCTTCTCGAACTGCAAGCCTGCCTGCTCGATGCTTTCTAAGTCGGGACCATAGATTTTCAGGCCCATCGGAGCCTTCAGACCTGTGGAGAGCATCACCTGACGGGTGGCGATGGGTTGCAGCTTCGGCGAGCCGGTGACACCCGGCAGTCGGGTGACCTCGGTGATGGCATTCCAGATGTCGTCCTCGGTGCGTATCTCCGGGCGCCACAGTCGGTGATAGCCGTCCTTGAAGCGCTTGCGGTGGCCGTTCTCGTCGAGTTCGTATTCCGGCTTGTAGTTGATGACCGTCTCGTACATCTGTATCGGTGCCGGGTCGAGGGCAGAGTTCACGCGGCCCCATTTTCCTACTACTGACTCTATCTCGGGGATGGTCTTGATGCGGCGGTCCAGGATTTTGCAGTAGCGTATGTTCTCTTCCACACCGGAGTGGGGCATCGACGTGGGCATCAGCATAAACGACCCCTCATCGAGCGTCGGCATGAACTCCTGGCCGCTGTTCCGCCAGATGAGCACGCCGCAGACGAGTAAGGCCAACGGCACCGACATGAACAGCAGCCGGTGGCTGAGGCACCACCGCAGGATGCGCTCGTAGAAGATGACTAAGAGCCACAGCAGTCCCAAGATGACACCGATGATGCTGGCCACGAATACCACGTTGAGCAGCATGCCGTTCTCGGGACCGAGCGGCAGCCAGAGGTCGGCCAGCAGGTAAACGGCCAGCACGACTATAACCGCCATCATCACGCGGTTAACGGTTTTCCCGTTAACTCTGGTTATTCCTGGAATCCGAGGCTTCCCTGTCAGCGAGAACACCCAGTAGGCCAGCGTCGGCAGCATTAAGAATCCCAACAGCAGCGCCGACATCAGCGCAAACGTCTTGGTGAAAGCCAGCGGGTGGAACATCTTTCCTTCCTGTGCCTGCATGGCAAAGACTGGGATGAA
The DNA here is from genome assembly GCA_947168395.1 of uncultured Prevotellaceae bacterium. Lineage (GTDB taxonomy): Bacteria > Bacteroidota > Bacteroidia > Bacteroidales > Bacteroidaceae > Prevotella. The sequence continues at coordinate 127,940 of CAMVLT010000002.1, forward strand.
GCTGACGACGGTCGTTGCCATTGCCGTCAGAATGGCCGATGACACCTCCGACACTCCCTCGAATATCACCGTCTCCAGCTCCTTACCTCTTACCTCTAACCTCTTACCTCTAACCTCTAACCTTTTGACAACATTCTCCATCATCACCACCCCTACATCGACCATCACGCCGATGGCGATGGCGATACCCGAGAGGGCGACGATATTGGCCTCAACGCCCACCATCTTCATGACAATGAAGGTGCTGATGACGGCTAATGGCAGCATACCGGCAATGACCACCGAAGCCCGAAGGTTAAGAACGAGTATCAGCACCACAATGATACAGATAAGTACCTCATGGGTCAATGCCTCCTCCAGGGTGCCGATGGTCTCGCGGATGAGTTGGGTGCGGTCATAGAACGGCACGACGGTGACTTTCGACACCGTGCCGTCCTTCAGCGTCTTCTCGGGCATGCCGCTTTCCATCTCGGCAATCTTGGCCTTGACGTTGTTGATGACATCCATCGGGTTCGAGCCGTAGCGGGCGACGACCACGCCACCCACGGCTTCCTGGCCCTCCTTGTCGAGTCCGCCTCGGCGGTCGCCAGGGCCGAAGTTCACCTTGGCAATGTCCTTCACGCGGACGGGCACCCCGTTACGGCTGGTGATGGCGGCGTTCTCCAAGTCCTCCAACGACTTGATATAGCCTAAGCCTCGGATGAGGTATTCGGCCTTGTTCACCTCCATCGTTCCGGCACCCACGTCGATGTTCGAGTTCTTCACGGCCAACATCACCTGCATGATGTTCACACCATGCGACCGCATGGCGTCGGGGTCGATGTCGACCTGGTACTCCTTGACGTAACCGCCCACCGACGCCACCTCCGAGACACCGTCGGCTGCCGACAGTCCGTAGCGTACATAGTAATCCTGAATGGTGCGCAGTTCCTGTGGGTCCCAGCCGCCGGTGGGCTTGCCCGTCTTCGGATTGCGCCCTTCCAACGTGTACCAGAATATCTGTCCTAAGGCCGTAGCGTCGGGGCCTAAGGTGGGTTGTACACCGTCGGGCAGCAGGTCGGCAGGCAGCGAGTTCAGCTTCTCAAGGATGCGCGACCGGCTCCAGTAGAACTCCACGTCGTCGTTGAAGATGATGTAGATGAACGACATACCGAACATCGACGTCGACCGGATGGTCTTCACGCCGGGTATGCCTAATAATGATGTTGACAGCGGGTAGGTAATCTGCTCCTGAATGTCCTTTGGCGAGCGCCCCATCCATTCGGTAGCCACAATCTGCTGGTTGTCGCCGATGTCGGGAATGGCATCGACGGCTATCGGGTCACGCGGCAGCAGTCCATAATGCCAATTAAAGGGAGCTGTTGCCAACCCCCCTATGAGTACTGCAATCAGAAGGAATGCAGTAATAATCCTGTTTTCCAGGAAATACTTTATAATTCTGTTAAGCATTCATCATGATTCTTTCTCACGGTTCTCGGCATCGATGGCCTTGATTTTCTCGCGTACCAGATTCATGTCGTCCTTCAGCTTCTGCACCTTGCGGTTCATCTCGTCGATGAGTGAGTTGCCCTTCTTCGAGCTGACGCTCAGGAAGCCCAGGTTGTTCTCGTAGGTCTGGATTTCCTGCTTCATGGCCTCGTACTGGCGGAACAGGCGGGCACGCTCGTTGTCGAGTGCATTCTCGCCACGCTCAGCCACCTGCTTCAGGTTCTGCTTGAAATTGTTCAGGCGGCGCTTGGCAACGCTGATGTTCAGTTCCTTGTACAGCTTGTCGAGCACGGCGTGATACTCCTCGTAGAGCTTGTCCTTCTCGCGGAACGGCACATGACCGATGGCCTGGTACTCGGCTACTAACTGCTGAACCGTCTCCTGCAGGTTGTCGCCAGCCTCTTCGGTCACCAGCTTCAGACGTGCTATGACGTCACGCTTCTTCTCTAAGTTGGCGTGCTCCTCGCCTCGGGTGCCGGCAGTAGCAGCATTGCGGGCCTCGAAGAACTTGTTGCAGGCTCCGAGGAACTCGTCCCACAGTTGGTCGCCCAACTTCTTGGGCACCATGCCGATGGTCTTCCACTCCTTCTGCAGGTTGATGAGCTTGTCGCCCGTCGACTTCCAGTCGGTGCTGTCCTGCAGGGCCTTGGCCTTCTCAATGAGGGCACGCTTCTTCTCGGCGTTCTCCTTGAAGGTGTCCTTCAGCGAACGGAAATATTCTGCCTTACGGCCGAAGAAGTCGTCGCAGGCTGCACGGAAGCGCTCGAAGATTTTGACGTTCATCTTCTGCGGGGCAAAGCCTATGGTCTTCCACTCGGTCTGCAGTTCTATAATCTCTTTGGTATGGCGCTCCCAGTCGCCGCTGCCCTTGTTCTCTTCAGCGGCTATGGCTTCCACCTTCTCGCAGAGGGCGGTCTTCTTAGCCAAGTTCTCCTCCTCACGGGCACGGATGCCTTCGAAGTGCTGCTGGTGACGCTTGTTGATGATGGTCGAAGCAGCCTTGAAGCGGTTCCATATTTCCTCGCGCAGCTCCTTGCTGACAGGACCTATCTCGCGATACTCCTGATGCAGCTTCTGTAACTGGTGAAAGGCACTGATGACATCCGACTCCTCGGCCAGCTTCTCGGCTGCCTCGCAGAGCTTGGTCTTCAGTTCCAGGTTCTTCTTGAAATCATATTCACGAGCCTCGGAATTGAGCTTCAGCAGGTCGTAGAACTGCTCTACATAGAGCTGATAGTTGCGCCACAGCTCGTTAGCCTTCTCGGCGGGCACGGCCTTGATTTCGCGCCACTCCTGCTGCAGGGCCTTGAATTCCTGGAAAGTCTTGTTGGCCTCCTCGGGCGAGGTGACCATACCCTTGATTTTCTCGATAATCTCGAGCTTACGCTTCAGGTTCTCCTCCTTCTCGGCTTCCTGCTCGCGGAACTGCTGCTGACGGCGTTCCTTGATGATGCCCATCTCGGCCTTGAACACTTCCTCGTCTTCGTCAGGGGTAATCTGATACTGTTCCGGGTCGCCGCCTCCGTCGATGTATTCCCTCAGGCGTGCTTCGCGCTCGGCAATGTGGAGCTTGTAGAAGACGGTTTTCAGATAGTCAACCTCTTCTTTCTGCGGAGTTTCCTCGCCGTGGGCGATTTCCTTCACGCGGTCGAGCACTTCTTTCTTGGTCTCATAGACCTTGCGCTCTTCCTGTGGCTCCTCGGCCATTGGTGCTTCCGGGGCTTCTTCGACCACTGGTGCGGTCTGAGGCTCTTGGGCGGTTTTTACTTCAGGAGCTTCGGCTACCTGGTTTACTTCTTGTTTCCCCGTTTCGAGGATGTTTTCTTGAGAGTCCATAATAACTGCTTTAAGTTGCTTTTATGGTGAGTACACACATTATTTTACGTCGCATGCCTGAGCATATCGGCGTTTTAGGCGGTAAAATTACAAAAAACTTTGGAGTTGGCTCGCATTACACCGAAGAATTCCGCTTTAATTATTGTTTTTTAACTTTTCATACCAGACGCTTATGGCGGAAGAACCACCAGCAGCCGATGGAGACGAGCAGCGAGATGACGAGTGCGAGGATGAAGCCCCAGGGCTTTTCCTCCATGCCGTTGACCAGGTTCATGCCAAAGAGCGAGGCGATGAGCGTGGGGAACATCATGATGATGGTCACCGAGGTCAGTGTACGCATCACCTGATTCATGTTGTTGTTGATGATTGACTGGTAGGTGTCCATCGTCGATTCCAGGATGTCGGAGTAGATGTTGGTGGTCTCGCGGGCCTGCGTCATCTCGATGTTGACATCCTCGATGAGGTCGGCGTCCAGTTCGTCAATCTGCAGCTTGAACTTCAGCTTCGACAGCAGCGTCTCGTTGCCACGGATGGAGGTCTGGAAGTAGGTGAGCGAGTCCTGCAGGCGGCTCAGTCCGATGAGGCTCTCGTTGTTCACCTCCTTGTCGAGATTGCGTTTGGCCTTGTCTATGAGCATGTTGATCTGCTTCAACCGCTTCAGATACCACACGGCCGACGACAGGAACAGACGGAAAATCATGTCCACATAGTCCGTGAAGCCCTCGCCGCGCTTCTGCTGGAACGACACGAAGTCAATCATCATGTTCGTCTCGTAGTAGCACACGGTGATGGTGACGTCGCGCTTGTGAATGATACCGAGGGGCACGGTGGTATAAGGTGTACGCGAACGTATCTCCTTAACGTAGGGGATACGCAGGATGATGAGCATCCAGCCGTCGTCGTACTCATAGCGGGCACGCTCGTCGGTATCGCTGATGTCCGACATGAAGTAGTCGGGGATGTTGAACTTCTCTTCCAGTTCGCGCTGGTCTTCTTCGGTGGGGCATGTCACCTGTATCCAGCAATTGGGCTGCCACTCTGTGAGCTGGGTCAGTCCGCCTTGGGTGTTCCAGAATGTCTTCATTGTGCTAATCCGTTTAATAATTGACAATTGATAATTGACAATTGATGATTTAGCGGCAAGAGGATTAGCAGCCTTGCTCGCCATCCCCTGGCCTAACGTTTGTTACTATCCGCCGGGTAATCGTCCATAATTTTGTTACTAATTTGGTTTATCGGGTGCAAAGATAAATAAAAAACACAGATTCACCAAACAAATCTGTGATTTTTTGTTCTTGACTATATATAAAAATGTCTGCGGTTGTTGAGACACCCCCAAAGTGCATTTACTATGTCTGTTTCTATACTTGGAATTTTGTTTTTAAGGGTGATACGCTGTCACAACGCCGATGTACAAAGGCTGTGCAGCCTTTTTGAGGGTGTCACAGGGTGTCACAAGGGTGATACGGCGTGGTGTTTGGGTAGGGTAAACTCACTTGCTGCAAGTCGCTCAGTAGATGATAGTTAGCGGCAAACTTCAAAATTCTCGAGAGAATTTATGGGTTTACCGTAAGGAAACTTCAGCTTAGGGTAGGGTAAACTCTCAAATTCTCGAGAGAATTTAAAACTTTGCTGCGGGTTTTCCTTCAATGACAGCAGTACTTCATCTGAGTTTAGTGGGGGTAAACTGGCACTTTCACCCCAATATTTTGACTGTGTCCGCACCCAGCGTGACAACGTTGTGTCACCCTGTGTCACCCTTTAAAACGTTGCACAGCCTTTGTACATCGGCATTGTGTCAGCGTGTCACCCTTTTTCAGAATTATTCTTCTATGAGTCCCACTTTGCGGAGCAGGGGAATGATCTACTTGTCATCATAATGACCATAAGCTACGAATATACTTGTCGAGTTCTTCTACACTGGCGAATCGCTTCGAAGGTCCCTTCTTGGCTTCATCTATCATGTCGAAAAACTCTTCCTTGGTCATGAGCGTGGGGTCGGATTCTTTCTCCTTCACCAGTTTCTTGACATACTTGGTCAGGCGCTTCATCAGCGGTTCGCTGTCGGCGATGGCGCCTATACCCTGCCACAGCTCGGTGTTCATTGTGTTTAATTGTACGGCTGTCATAACTTTAAGCGTTTTTGCAATTCCGACAGCAAGGATGGTGCCTAAGTGCATAGGGTTTGCTCTTTGTTGAGGTGCCGCCCTTCCTCGCTGTTTTCAGGATGCAAAGATAGTGTAAAAAAGAGAAAACTCCAAACTTTCTTGTTACTTTCTACACTCAGTTTGGCCGAATCTTCAATTTGGCTGCTGCGAACGGCAAGGGAAGTAACTAATCCTTCGTTTCTTTTGAATCTTCAACGGTGCTGTCCGTGATGCCGTGACGTCGTGGTTTGAATAGGCTGTCACGTTCTTCTTTGGTATAGTACAAACTTTCGTACCAGTTAGTAAATATACCAGGACTTTTCACAGATACAGTAAGTTTTGTCTGGGGCAGCAGTTCTTGCTTGCTGCCTTCAATGTCGCTTGCGCTGTATGTCATAATGTAGCGGTTGTCCTTACGTTGAATCTGGAATTGGGGCGCATCGTTCTCCCTGCAATAGTCTATGCAAAGATGTCTGTTGGCATCTATCTTGTAATCCAGATGCAGTATGGGGTAGCATCGCTGGAAGGGATATATATAGCTGTCAGACTCTGTCTCCTTATTATACACGAAATAGTCAATAATGTCGCCAGGTCGCAAGGAATCTACATCGAGACGGAGTGTGTGACTGGTGTCGTATCCATTGCTCGGATAAAGATAATGATAGGTGTCAATCGTTCTGACTCTACCGTCAGGTTTGGTGATTCTGATGCCCCACACGGGGTTGCCTCCATGGTTAAAAAAGAAACATGTATAGCCTGGAACTAATTGGAATTGTGAAAATTCTCGTGCAGCTTCTTCGCTGTTGATGAAAACACGAGTGCGGTGAAGCCGGACAGTTCTGACGTTTTTGAAAAAGCCGAAAGGGTCTATATACCCACCGAAAATGGGAAGTATTGGTATCATCTGCTGAATCCGCCGATAATTTACGCTGTCATACGTCGCCAGCACTACGGCAGGCGCATCACGATACTTCTCTGGAATGGTGTCGAGGTCGAAGTGGGGCAGGTTCATGCTCCATATCATTGCCTCTGTCTTGCGGTATTTCCGCTCAAAGCGGCTGGGCTTTCTGATGCTGACTCGCACGCTGTCGAGCCTGATGTCGGCTGGCTTCAGACGGAGGGTGCCGATGTCGCCGGCTGTGTAGTGGAGACTGAGGGGCTGGTAAGCTACATGACTGACGTGGAGGGTGCCGTCGGGATGGTTGGTGGGGATGATGAAGCGACCGCTCTGGTTGCTGATGCCTCGGGCCACTGTGGTGGTGTCAGTGGTCAGTGTTATGTTGGCATCGGCCACGGGGTTGTTTCTTTCGTCGACCAAGCGGCCGATGAGTTTGTACTTTGTTTTCTGCATACACTCCACCAGCAGGATGGAGTCGCCACGTACAGTCAGGCTGATGGGGTAGTGGCCGATACAGGTACGGATGGCGTCGGCCACAGTGAGCGAGTCGAACCGCTGGGTGACAAGGTAATCTTCCAGGTCGTTATAGATGAAGATGATACGTTGTTGGGCTACGTGGCTCAGGTCGGCCAGCACGCTACTCATGGGACAGTCGTGGTAGTCGCGGCTTATCCGTTGAGCCGGAAGCGTTAGTGGCGGCAGGAGGCAGAGTATTAGGAGAACAAGTGTTTTCTTCATTTCACGTAGAGGGTGTCACCCTTTTTCAGAATGATTCTTCTATGAGTCCCACTTTGCGGAGCAGGGGAATGATGACTTGGGGCGAGAATCGGATATCCTCGTTTACTTCGCCGAGTGTGGCCAAGAGGTCAGGATGACCTTCCAAAAGCATGTCCATCATCAGCTGGTCTATGGGTTCTACGATGCCAGTGTGGGGAAAGAGAATGTAGCACATGAAGTCGTCCTTGTGGGCGTATGCTGCTACGGCACCGCCGATGAGTCCGAACATTTTGGCAGTGTCCGAAACATCGCTGGAAGACTGGATACTCATGGCGGTGAACAGGAAGTAGTCACGGTCGAAGACGTAGGCTGTAGCGTACCTGTTGCCGAATTTCCTGCCGTCGCACGATAAGCCGTGACAGTTGAGGTAGAGCGAACCTTCGTGCCTGATGAGCCGTGCCTGCTTCTTTAGCACATAGTCTGTTTGGCTGTCGCCAGTCGTGGGCTTGTAGGTGGCTCCTCCATACCACAGCGATTTGTTGCCCGAACGGTATTCTAATTCCAGTTGGTTCAGGGGGTGCCACTTGTCTGCCTCGTATTCGTCGAACGTCAGACAGTAGCCGCTCTGAGCTTTCGCCGTGAGAGTCAGCGGCAGGAATAATAATAGCAGCACTTGCTTCATTTTCCCAAATAGATTCTAAGGCCGGCATGGAGTGACAATCGCTTGAAGCCAGTCACATTGTAATTCTTCTGGATGTTTATATATTCCTTTTGATTGCCAAATATCATCAAGGTGTAGTCCACCCCAATACCTATGCCGATGTATGGACTCAACTGATACTCCAAGCCGAGACCTTCCTTCAGGCCGAGGCCTCCGTCACTTGTGTAACCATCGTTGTAATAGCCATAACCGACTCCTGTTTCTATGGTAGCTATCCACTGCCGACCTACCGGGCCTCCATAGAATAAAGAGAAACCGCCGTAGTTAAGTTTCAGATTGTCAGTCTTTGAACGGCTTATGGGGTAGTCCGTCTCGCTGTGGTCGTAGTAAAAGCCTATGCCCATGCCACTGGAGTACAAGGCGCGGTAACCCAGTTCGAAGCCAGTTCCGTTCAGCCCGCTCTTTTTCCCTTCAGGGGTGTACACATCCGAGGTAATCCATCCCGTCTTGTAGTTGGCTATCAGTGAGTGGATGACCTTCTTCTTTTCCAAGGGATTGGTGTAGGCCGTTGCTTGCTCTTCGTTCATGGGAACTTGCGCCTGAGCGGCCAATCCCGTCAAGCAACAAAATAGAATCAATAGCGTCTTTATGTGTTTCATATCCTTATGTATTTTGATTATTTGATGAATTCAACGCTGACTTCTGCGTAAAGAGGGGACTTCAGTTGGGTGGCGTTGTCGTCGGGCAGTCTGTAGAGCAGCACTTTGTGGCCGTTCTGGTCTTCCGATGAGATGTGGCTTGAGGGAAAGTTCTCGTTGTGCTTCAGCCTCAGTGCCATGTCGGCTACGGCTCGACCCTCGTAGTTCAATATGGGATAGTTTGCTGGGATGGTTAGCCGATAGGGTGACATGGGCTCTTGATAGTGGTGGTAGATGAATACGTCGAGTATATCGCCAGGTGCCAGTGGCCCTGTCTGGATGGTGTCCGTGTCGTTCGTGGCCTTGCGGCGGCTTCGTATTTGGGGCTTGAAGTAGGAGTGGGTGCTGATGGTGCTCATCGTTCCGTCTGGTCTGGTAATCTTGATGCCCATGACTGTTGCCTTGTGGAAGGTGAAGTCGGTGATGTCGGTTGTGCGAGAATAGGGAATGGCTGACAGTCTGGTGGCTGCCTCAGGACTGTTAATGTAGTAACGGGTTCGATGGAAGTGCTTGGTACGAATCCACTTTTCCGACTTCCGTTCCATTTGGTTGTACTCTATGCAGTCGTAGTCAGCCAGTATGACGGTAGGATGATGGCGATATTTGGCAGGTAGCGTGTCGATGTGAAACAGTGGCAGCTTCATGTTCCACACTTCCTCTTCTATCTTGTTGGCATATTTGAAGTAGCGGCTGTCGCTGTATTTAGACATGTTGGTCATTACGCTGACGCTGTCGAGCCTGATGTCGGCAGGCTTCAGACGGAGGGTGCCGATGTCGCCGGCTGTGTAGTGGAGACTGAGGGGCTGGTAAGCTACATGACTGACGTGGAGGGTGCCGTCGGGATGGTTGGTGGGGATGATGAAGCGACCGCTCTGGTTGCTGATGCCTCGGGCCACTGTGGTGGTGTCAGTGGTCAGTGTTATGTTGGCATCGGCCACGGGGTTGTTTCTTTCGTCGACCAAGCGGCCGATGAGTTTGTACTTTGTTTTCTGCATACACTCCACCAGCAGGATGGAGTCGCCGCGGACGGTGAGGCTGATGGGGTAGTGGCCGATGCAGGTACGTATGGCGTCGGCCACGGTCAGCGAATCGAACCGTTGGGTGACAAGGTAATCTTCCAGGTCGTTGTGGATGAAGATGATACGCTGTCGGGTCACGTGGCTCAGGTCGGAAAGCACACTGGTCATGGGACAGTCGCGGTAGTCGCGGCTTATCCGTTGAGCCTGAAGCGTCAGTGGCGGCAGGAGGCAGAGGAGCAGGAGAACAAGTGTTTTCTTCATTTCACGTAGAGGGTGTTTCCGCGCAGTTCGATGTCGATGCTTTCAAAGGAGTTGAGCGTGCTGACGATGTCGGTCAATGGCTCGGACTGCCGCCAGTCGTAGTGCAGGCGCAGATGGCGGGCATCGTCGCTGATGAAGTGCAGCTCCACCTTGTAATACGGCGCGATGTCGGTGAGTATCTGTTCCAGCGTGGCGTCCTCGTAGCGGACGGTTTGTGGCGCAGCTTTCGGCGGTGTGGTCTGCTCTATGGCGGGCTTCGCGGCGGGGGATACCTGTTTCTGCCGATGGAAGTGCATCAACACGGCAAAGACCGCTCCCGACAAAAACACCAGCACCACCAATAGGTGATACCATGCGAAGTAGGCCCGCAGCTGACGCATGCCTTGGGTCATGTGCTTGTAGACGGCGAAGCGGCTGATACCCATGTCGCGGGCAATCTCGTCATATTTCTTCTTGTGCAGGAAGTGTTGCTCAATGACTTGTTGGGCGTTGGGCTTCAGCTGGGTGTTCACGTAGTCGATGACCTCGTCAACGGGGGGTTCCTCGTACTCGGCATCCTCCAAGTCAGCAGGCAGTTCGGTAGCCGACTTCTTGACTACCCGCCTGTGTTCCAGCAGGTTGAGGCACTTATTGCGTATGCAGACCGTCAGGTAGTTCTTAGCCTGCCCTTCGTCCAGCGTTTTCCCTTTGGCCAGCAACTCGGCAAACACGTCGCTCACGACGTCGCGAGCTTCGTCGTCGTTGCCTAACAGCGTGCGGGCAATTGTCAGCAAGCGGTCGTGGTATCGCTTGTATAGTGCTTCTATCTGGTCTCTCGTCAGTCTGTCCATTTATATATAGTACAGGTGAGACTTCGGAATGTAAACCCTTTTTAAGGTAAAAGTGAATAGTGAAAAGTGAATAATTTGCTGCCGCTATACCTCCACCTGATGGGACGGCGGCAGCAAATTATTCACTTTTCACTCTTCACTTTTCACTTTTCCCTTTTCCCTTCTCACTTCACCGGCACGTCTGCCAGCGTCTTCTTCAGCAGCTGCCAGAAGGGCTCGACGGTGGCTATGAGGGCGCGCTCGGTAGTGGTGTGAGGCGATTTCATCGTGGGGCCGAGGCTGACGACGTCCAGATGGGGGTACTTGCCAAGGATGACGGAGCACTCCAAACCGGCGTGGTCAACCTGGACGATGCCGTCCTGGCCGAACAGTTCCTTGTACTCCTTCAGCAGCAGATGCAGGATTTCGCTGTCGGGGTTCGGGTCCCAGCCGCCATACGAGCCAGCGGTCTCCACCTTCATGCCGGCCATCGAGAAGCAGCTCTCGAGGGTCTTCACCACGTAGTCCTTCATGTCCTCACGGCTGGAGCGGGCCAGGATCTTCAGCGAGGCCTTGCCGTCGCCGATATTGATGATGGCGAGGTTCGACGAGGTCTCTACGACATTAGGATAGGAAGGAATCATGCGGATGACACCGTCGTGGCAGGCGTAGATAGCGTTGATGAGGTTGTCCTGAATTTCGACGGGCACCTCCGTCTTCGGCGTCTCCACGTCCTCAGCTAATACCTCGATGCCTAAGGTCTCAATCTGCTTGTACTCGTCGCGGAAGTCCTCTTGCCAGTCGGCGCAGAGTTCCTTCAGGGCATCGACGTTCTCCTTCGGCAGCGTCAGCACGGCCTCGGCCTTGAAGGGGATGGCGTTGCGCATGTTGCCGCCCTGCCAGCAGGCCAGACGGGCATCCAGTTCCTCGACGGCCTCACGGACGATGCGCACCAACAGCTTGTTGGCATTGCCGCGACCCTCGTGGATTTCCAGTCCTGAATGTCCGCCGCGCAGTCCCTTGACGGTGATGCGTACGGCAGCGTCCTCCTCGTCGGTCTCCACCTCTTTATAATCTAAGGTAGCGGTGACGTCAATACCACCTGCCGAGCCGATGACGAACTTGCCCCAGTGCTCGCTGTCGAGGTTCAGCAGGATGTCGCCCTGCAACTCGCCCTCCGGCAGTTCGTTGGCTCCAAACATACCCGTCTCTTCGTCGCGGGTGATAAGGGCATCGATGGGGCCGTGCTGCAGGTCCTTGGCCTCCATGATAGCCATGATGGAGGCAACACCCAGACCATTGTCGGCGCCGAGTGTCGTGCCCTTGGCCCTTACCCACTCGCCGTCAATCCACGGCTCGATGGGGTCGGTCTCGAAGTTGTGAGTGGACTCCGGCGTCTTCTGCGGCACCATATCCATGTGGGCCTGCAGGATGACGCCCTTGCGGTTCTCCATGCCCGGCGTGGCGGGTTTGCGGAACACGATGTTGCCGGCGGGGTCCTTGAAGGCCTCGACGCCGGCCTGTTTTCCAAACTCCAGCAGGAACTGCTGAATCTTCTCTAAATGTCCCGACGGGCGGGGCACCTGTGTCAGTGCGTAGAAGTTCTTCCAGATGCACTGTGGCTGTAGATTCTGAATTTCGTTCATAGGTTTCGAATACTTTATTGATGGTTTTTCAACGATTACGCCGCAAAGATACGACTTTTTTTTCTACAATTCAAGAATTTTAGTTATATTTGCATCGAAATAATCTTTATTGTTATGAACAGAGTCCTTAGAACCATCGTTATTTGCTGGATGGCAGCCTTGGCTGCGGGTGCCCAGCCGCTCTATGTGGGTTCCTACAACATCAGGTATCAGAACAACGATGACAAGAAAAACGGCAACGGCTGGGAGAAGCGTTGTCAGGTGGTGTGCGACCAGCTGAACTTCGAGCACCCCGACATTTTCGGCACCCAGGAGGTGCTGGAGTCGCAGTTGCGCGACATGCTCCAGCGGCTCGACGACTACGACTACATCGGCGTGGGGCGTGACGACGGCAAGCAGAAGGGCGAGTATGCCGCCATCTTCTACGACAAGCAGAAACTGCGGCTCATGGACAACGGCCACTTCTGGCTCTCGCCGACACCCGACAAGCCCAGTCTTGGATGGGATGCCGCCTGCATCCGCATCTGCACCTGGGGACAGTTCGAGGATGTCACGACGGGACTGCGGTTCTACTTCTACAACCTGCACATGGACCATGTGGGTGTGGTGGCACGACGGGAGGCCGCCAAACTGGTGATGGAGCGCATCAGCCAGCGTGCAGATGCCCCCGTGGTGCTGACGGGCGACTTCAACGTCGACCAGAACGACGAGATATATAGCATCTTCACGCAGTCGGGACGGCTCCTCGACAGCTACACCGCTGCCCGGCTGCGCTTTGCCGAGAATGGTACGTTCAACGCCTACCACCAGGAGCGGAAGACCACCAGCCGCATCGACCACGTCTTCGTGTCGCCGCAGTTCACCGTCGAGCGCTACGGCGTGCTGACCAATACCTACTGGGCCGACCAGCAGCGGTTGCCGTCGGATCATTATCCGGTGTTGGTGAGATTGGAGAGACCCCAGACCCTCAAACCCACCCCCAACCCCTCCCGAGCGGGAGGGGAGTCTGAAAAGTCGGTAACCAATCCCCCCTCCCGCTCGGGAGGGGTTGGGGGTGGGTCTCTCCTCATCGGCACCGGCGGCCACGGGCATGTGTTTTTGGGAGCTAATGTGCCGTTCGGGTTTGTGCAGTTAGGACCTACGAACCGCAAGGATGGGTGGGACTGGTGCTCGGGCTACCACTACAGCGACTCGGTGATTATCGGCTTCAGCCACTTGCACCTCAGCGGGACGGGATGTGCCGACTTGGGCGATGTTGCCTTCCTGCCTGTGCTCGATAAGCAGCAGCAGGAGGTGAAGTTCTCACATCGGGCAGAGTACGTGCGGCCGGGCTACTACTCCGTGATGCTCGACAACGGCATCCGTGTGGAGCTGGCGGCCACCGAGCGCACAGGACTGCACCGCTATACCCTGCCTGCCGACGCACAGGTGGGTTATCTGCGATTCGACCTGGAGCAGGGTATCGGCTGGGACAAGGTCACCGAGTGCCAGGCCCGTCAGGAGAGTCCGACCGTCATCTCCGGCTACCGCCACTCTAAGGGTTGGGCCAACCACCAGCAGGTGTACTTCGTGGCAGAGTTCTCGCGGCCCGTTGAACCATTGACCATGGATCATGGACCATTGATTATTGATACTCAGCACCCCACCACCATATTGCGCTTTACGGGCGGCGACCAGCCGCTGTTGGTACGTGTGGGCCTGTCGGCGGTGAGCATGGAGGGTGCCAAGGCCAACCTGCGGGCCGAACAGCAGGGCTGGAACTTCCAGGGTGTGGTGGCCGACGCTGACCGCAAGTGGGAAGAGCAGTTGCAGAAGATTCAGGTGACGGGCGGCACCGACGACGAGCGTACCATCTTCTATACGGCGATGTATCACACGATGACGGCGCCGTCGGTGTTCTGCGACGTGGACGGACAGTATCGCGGTTCCGACGGCAAGGTGCATCAGGGTGACTACGTGAACTACACCACCTTCTCGCTGTGGGACACCTACCGTGCTGCCCATCCGCTGATGACGCTCATTCACCCTGAGCGGCAGGAGGACATTGCGAAGACCATGCTCAACATCTGGCGCGAGCAGGGCAAGCTGCCCGTGTGGCACCTCATGGGTTGCGAGACCAACTGCATGGTGGGCAATCCTGCCATCCCCGTGATGGCCGACTTGGTGCTGAAGGGACTGACTAAGCAGCGCGAAGAGGCCTTCGAAGCGATGAAGGCATCGGCCATGCTCGACGAGCGCGGACTGAAGCTGCTGAAGGAGTATGGCTACATCCCCTGCGACCTCTTCGAAGACAACGAGACCGTTGGCCGTGGCTTGGAATACGCCCTTGCCGACTGGTGCGTGGCCCGTGTAGCTGAAAAGATGAAGCGCAAGGCCGACCAGAAATACTTCGACCAGCGTGCCCAAAGCTACCGCCAGTACTTCGACCCCGCCACCGGCTTCATGCGCGGCAAGGACAGCAAAGGCAACTATTCCTTCTCCTCCCCCAAGGGGGAGGCAGGGAGGGGGCTCTTCAACCCCTTTCACTCTGCCCCCAAGAACCGCGACTATACGGAAGGCAACGCATGGCAGTACACCTGGCTCGTGCCCCACGACGTTCACGGCCTCGCCTCGCTCTTCGGCTCTGAGCAACGCTTCGTCTCGAAGCTCGACTCCCTCTTCATTGTCGAGGGCGACTTGGGTGAGGAGGCACCGCCCGACATCTCCGGCCTTATCGGCCAGTATGCCCACGGCAACGAGCCCAGCCACCACGTGCTGTATATGTATAACTACGTGGGCCTGCCGTGGAAGGGAGCCCAGCTCATCCGCCGCACCATGCGCGAACTGTACCATAACGCCCCCGACGGCCTGAGCGGCAATGAGGACGTGGGCCAGATGTCGGCGTGGTACATCCTCTCGGCTATGGGACTCTATCAGGTGGAGCCGGCAGGCGGCAAGTACGTATTCGGCACCCCACTCTTCCCCGAGGTGACGATGCAGGTGGGTGGTGGCAAGACCTTTACCATCAAGGCGCACGACGTCAGCGACGAGAACATCTACATCCAGAGTGTCCGTCTGAATGGCCGTCCCTACACGCGTTCCTATATCATGTATGGTGACATCGTTCGCGGCGGCACCCTCGAGTTCCAGATGGGCCCGCAGCCCTCCGACTTCGGAACGAAAAAGAAAGACCGCCCGTAAAGCGGTCTTTCTTGCGCTATCTCCTTGCGTGCAAATCCGAATACAGACTAAGTTTTTTCAAACAAAGGGTGACACGCTGACACAACCCCGATGTACAAAGGCTGTGCAACGTTTTGAAGGGTGACACAGGGTGACACAAGGGTGACACGCTTTAACCCCTACCTGAAGTCACCTGACGTATAGAGTAAACGGCAAGAGATGTACAGAGCAGCTTTTAAATTCTCGAGAGAATTTGAGTGTTTGCCGTAGGGTAACCAGAAGTTTGCTTAGGGTAAGCCCTTCAATTCTCGAGAGAATTTAGGCGTTTGCCCTATAGTTGCTATGGCCAAAGCCTATCCGCCAGTTGAGTTTACCCTACCCAAACATTTTCCTTCCTGAGTAGGAGGTGAACCAGAGTGATGCAGCGTGTCAGCGTTGTGTCACCCTGTGTCACCCTTTTAAAGGGTGACACGGCTTGTAAGCTGCTAATATACAGATGGATAGCTAATATGTGTCACCCGTGTCATCCTTTTTGCAAAAAACTTATATGTTACTTGAATACCTCTGCCAGCTTGGCTTGCAGTTCTTCGCCGCTGAGATCACGGGCCACGATCTTGCCCTGCGGGTCGATGAGCAGGTTGTCGGGAATGGCGTTGATCTTATAGACCTTAGTGACCAGCGAGTCCCAGGCTTTCAGGTCGGAAAGGTGTGTCCACGGCATGTTCAGGGTAGCAATGGCTTTCACCCACGGCTCCTTCCGCCCGTCCAACGAGACGCCGACGATTTCAAGCCCCTTTGCGTGGAACTTCTCGTAGGCAGCCACCACGTTGGGCATCTCACGGCGACAGGGGCCGCACCACGATGCCCAGAAGTCAACCAACAGCCAATGCCCGTCAACGACGTACTCACTCAGCTTGTGGGTGTTTCCCAACGTGTCGGCCATCTCGAAGTCGGTGAACTGCTGACCGATGCAGGCATCCTTTGCTTTCTTGTCGGCTGCTTTCTGTTCATCAGTTTTGCCCGACTTCACGACATAATTTCCCGTAGCCATCCACTTTAGGGTCTTCTCATATTGTTTGACGATTGGATGCTCGGCGTATGCGGGTTTCTCTTCCAGCATACTAAGAAGCCCTTTTGCTCCAAAACGTCTCTGACCTTCTACGATGAGTGCTGCAGGCAGGAGGCTCTCGCGCTCCTCGTCAAACATCTTTTTCATCATCTTCCCCTTATATTCTGGATAATAGCGGTTCGACAGGCCCGTGATTTCCTTGTTGTAGTAGGCCAGGCGCTCGTTCAGCGGCGAGCCTTTCAGCGTGCTGTCGTTCATGTTGACGCTGACGGTCTTGCCGTCGTTGAAGAAGAGTGTCCGCCAACTGCGCCAGTCCTTGTCGAACGTAATGGCCAGAACGGCATCCTTGTCCGCCTGACCCTTGAACGCAAATTTGCCTTTGGCCACGACGGTGCTGTCCACCACCTTCGATGTCAGGCGGTCTTCCAGATACACCATCTTGCCGTTTTCATTACTCACACCCTTGATGGTGTACTTCACTTGCATTTCCGAGCTATGCTCGCCTACCCGTAGCCTTTGTGCCTGAGCCGAGACACATAGTGCGAAAGCACATACTGCAATAATCAATCTTTTCATTCTTGTTTTGGTTTTTAGATTTATGATTGCAAAGATACACTTTTCCTGCTTCTCTTCCAAATAATGTGGTTGACAAATAGTTTGCATTTGTCTCAACCGATGAAAAAGGAGTTTGCAAATAGTTTGCAAACCTCGTGTAAGTGTCTCGTTATGAGTAGCAAACGGCGTTACAAAGACAGGATGAACTCATCCCAGTCTTTGCCGCTTCCTTCCTTGCCCAACACCTTCTTGCAGAGGCGTGTGCGGATGCTGCTGATGGTACTCTTGTCCTTGTTGAGCACGGCTGCTATCTCCACGGGCTTGGTGCGGATCTTCAGGAGCATACACACCTGATACTCAGTAGGCGACAGGTTGTAGAGCGCAAAGAGACTGTTGTTGAAGTTGGGATACACCACTTTCAGCTCTCGGTCTAGCTCTTTCCACTCATGCGCCTTGATATTCTCGCCTGCCTCAATGCGGCGACGAAGCGTCAGGTAGTATTCCGACTGGAAGAACTCCATCTCCACTTGCTTCATGGCAGTAGCCACAGGCTCTGGACGCAGGGCGTTGACCTCCTCTATCTCGGCCAGTTTCCGTTCAATCTCGCGCTTCCGCTTTCGTAAGCGGTAAACGTATATGCCGATGCCTATCGTCGCTGCCACTAATAATATAATAATGTAGAGGAAGACCTTGTTCTCTGCTTTCAGCTTACGCTCTGTGGTGGAAAGCACAAAATGCTTCACGGGGGCCTCCGCTTCGTCAGGGTACTTGCGCACCAGGTCACGAATCTCCTGCTTACGTTCCTCGGTCATCGTGTTCGAGCGCACCATCGTCTCCTTGTATCCCTCGAACTCGGTGACGAAGGTGGTGTCGTCAATCACCGTGAAGGGCATCACCCTGTCGCGCTCCATATAGATAGAGTCATTCAGCCGGTAGCGTCCCATTTCGTGGGCAATGATCATCATCTCATCGCCTACGGCATGCAGTTGCACGGTATAGTAAGTGCTGTCGGCATCATAGATTTTGCATCTTGTGTATTGCGTGTATATTGATGAGGTTTCCTTGCCGTCAGGGGCAATCTCGCTTTTCAGCATCCACACGCCGACAATCGAGAATCCGTCCCTTTTGCCGGCATGGATTAGCGATGGAAACGACCAGACCATCATTGCCAAAACGAATAGAAATCTATATGCCATTTGTTCAAACCGTCATTTATGGTACAAAGACTGACCTAAAGAGCCTGCTTCTTCGGAGTGAAGGATAATCTGAGCCACGCCCACACACCCAGCAGCACAACCAGCATGGTCTGTACGGAGTGGACGATAAGTACGAAGTAGAGGGCTTGGGCATCGGCCACGCCGTAGAGTATGAGCATGGTCTTGATGGCGAAGTGCCACGGGCCTGCGCCGTTGGGCGTGGGCACGATGACGGCGAAGTTGGCCACCACGAACGATACCAGCGCACAGCCTAACCCCAAGTCCTGTGTGAAGTCGAAACAGAAGAACGTCAGGTAGTAGTGCAGGAAGTAGCACACCCAGATGCCGACGGAGAAAAACAGGTAGAGCGGCAGGTTCTTGATGCCCCGCAGCGAGCGCACACCCTCCCAGATGCCGCCCAGCGTTGTCTTCACCTTATTATATATAGAGAGATTCTTCAGCAGGAGGTGCAGCAGGACGAGGGCAGCTACTCCGCAGATGGCCGTCACCAAATAGCCCGTCAGCGAGAAGCTGCTCAGTATGTGGTCGAGCGAGGTGCCCGTCTTGCGGAAGAAAGTGCCGAAGACGCTCATCTCGATGAGCAGGATAAGTCCCGAATAGAACATGACGATGAGCGTGTCGACGGCCCGCTCGGTGACCACCGTGCCTAAAGCCTTCGAGAACGAGATGCCCTCCCACCGCTTCAGCACACCGCAGCGGGTAAACTCGCCAATGCGGGGGATGACCAACGAGACGGCATAGCTGAGGAACACGGCGTTGACGGCTGTCGAGTGGCGCGGATGCTCGCCGATGGGGTCCAGCGTCTGCTTCCACCGCCAGCCCCGCATGGCCTGTGCCAGGATGCCGAAGGGGAACGACAGCAGCATCCACGTCCAGTTCATTTCGTGCAGCATGACGTGGCGCACCATCTGGAAGTCGAAGTCACGATACATCCAGTAAAGTATGGCACCGCCCAGAGTGAGCGGCATCACGATTTTCAGCAGGTTGCTGCCAAAGGTCTTGCGTTCCATAAGTGCAAAGTTACATAAATAATTCATAATTCATTATCAGTTATTCATTATTTTACGAATTTTTTAGTAACTTTGCCACCAAAAAACAAAGGAAGCATGAAAATAGGCTTAATTGTAGCGATGGATAAGGAGCTGCGTCAGCTCCAGTCGCTGTTTACTGACGGTAATGTGCTGGTGCAGAAATGTGGCATTGGCAAGGTGAATGCGGCTCTGGGTGCCCAGCGTATGATTAACGAGTTCCACCCCGATGTCATTATCTCCACCGGTTGTGCTGGCGGCAATGGCGACGATATCAACATTCAGGATGTGGTGGTGAGTGCCGAGCTGGCCTATCACGACGTCTATTGCGGCCGGGCCATCGATGACACCACGCAGTACGGCCAGGTGCAGGGCCTTCCCGTCCGCTTCCAGGCCGACCCTTTCTTGCTGCGCAAGAGTGAAGAGTTGAATTGCTCACTAAAAATCCACTCTGGCCTGATTGTCACTGGCGACTGGTTTGTCGACTCCAAGGACAAAATGCGCGAGATTGTCGGCCACTTCCCCGATGCCTTGGCCGTCGATATGGAGTCGTGTGCCATTGCTCAGGCCTGCTATATCAACAAGGTGCCCTTCATCTCGTTCCGCGTCGTCAGCGATATCCCCCTGCGCGACACCGATGCCTCGCAGTATCATGACTTTTGGGATAACGTTGCCGAGCAATCGTTCCAGGTGACCAAGACCTTCGTAGAATCGCTTCAGCAGTAGCCGATGAAACAGGTAAGGCCCAAGAAGAACCTTGGTCAGCACTTCCTCGTTGACCTGGACATCGCCCGCCGCATAGCCGATACCGTCGACGAACCGTTCCACGACCTGCCCGTCCTCGAGGTAGGTCCTGGTATGGGCGTTATGACCCAGTATCTTGTCCAGAAGCCCCGCCCCCTGAAGGTCGTCGAGATTGACCGTGAAAGCGTGGAGTATCTGACGCAGAACTCGGTGCTTACCGCCCAGCAGATTATTTCCGGCGACTTCCTCCGTATGAACCTCCACGAGGTGTTTGGTGGCCAGCAGTTTGTCCTTACTGGCAACTACCCCTACGACATCTCGTCGCAGATATTCTTCAAGATGCTCGACAACAAAGACCTTATTCCTTGTTGTACGGGCATGATACAGCATGAGGTTGCCCTCCGTATGGCTGCCGCACCAGGCAACAAGCAGTATGGCATACTTTCCGTCCTCATTCAAGCCTGGTACGACGTCGAGTACCTCTTTACCGTCGAGCCTGGGGTGTTCAATCCACCCCCCAAGGTGCAGAGTGCCGTCATCCGCATGACCCGCAACAGCGTCACCGACCTCGGTTGCGACGAACAGCTCTTCCGTCGTGTCGTCAAAGCCACGTTCAACCAGCGCCGCAAGATGCTGCGCGTATCGCTGCGCCAGCTGCTGCCGAAAGAAGCATCAGTTTTCACTTCCTACCCTTCGCTTCTTTCTCTCCGTCCTGAACAGCTCACCATCCCTCAGTTTGTGGAACTGACCAATCTCGTGGCCGAAGACCTGTCAGCGCAGTAGCGCCATTTGTGGGTGTTTTCGTGCACAAATATGGTGTGTTCGCACACGGATACTTGATGTACGTCAAAAAGAACTGCCATTTTCTACACTTTCTGGCCGTCATCCATTGTCGGATGCGGAAATCGTTGTACCTTTGCATCGTCAAAAGGAAACAGACATTAAGGTATTAGTAGTTAGGTAAAAAGTAGTTTAAGGTATTAGTTAAGGTAAAAAGGATTGCTTCATAGGTATTTGATAAGGTAAAAGATTGTAAGAAAGTAAGGGTAATAGAAAAAGATTGTAATAAGGATAACGTGATCGCGTCGTGAGACGGCCGTCACATTTTCAGAAAAGGTTTTTAGTTATTTAATATGATGTGTGCGGTTCGCAGGCAGAGGCCTGAGAGCCGCATTTCTTGTTCGACGGGTAGGCGTACAGACGGTAAAGCGATGCATTAGTCGTGAGTGAGCCGTCAACACCCTCCTTTAAACCTGATATTCCCCCCGTGGGAACATGAAGTTCCCCCTATGGGAACCTGATGTTCCCCCCATGGGAATAAAACGTTTGCCGTACCCTTACTCCGACTTACCCCAAAGCTTAGGGTAACTTTGGTGAGCGTCGGGCACGGAGGATGCGGACGTCGTAGACGGGACGGTCGTTGTCGTCGGTGTCCTTGCGCTGGATGCGGTCGACGATGTCCATGCCTTCGACGACCTCGCCGAAGACGGTGTACTGTCCGTCAAGGTGGGGAGTACCGCCGATGCGGCGGTAGGTGCTGATTTGTTCGGGTGTGAGCTTCACCTGGTTGTTGGTAAGGGTGTCGAGCCGCAGCTGTACCTGCTTGAGCGTGGCTGTGGAGAGGGTCTTACGGCAGACGATGTAGAACTGGCAGGCACTGGAGCGGCGCTCGGGGTTGACGTCGTCGCCTTCGCGGGCAGCCGCTACGACTCCACGGCGGTGGTAGATGTCGGGCAGTCGGAACTCAGGCTCTATGGTGTAGCCGAGGTCGCCTTCGCCCAGTTC
Organism: uncultured Prevotellaceae bacterium; assembly: GCA_947168395.1. Lineage (GTDB taxonomy): Bacteria > Bacteroidota > Bacteroidia > Bacteroidales > Bacteroidaceae > Prevotella. Next base: position 149,677 of record CAMVLT010000002.1, read on the forward strand.
GGCGCCAGGTTCAGCATGGCGGCTGTCGGGGTCGCCCGCCTGTATCATGAAGTTGCTGATGACGCGGTGGAAGAGTAGCGAGTCGTAGAAGTGCTCGTCGACCAGCCGCAGGAAGTTGTCGCGGTGGCGGGGCGTCTCGTTGTAGAGGGCGATGCGGATGTTGCCCTCGGTGGTTTCGAGAAGTACCTCGGGGCGGGGTTGGGACTGGGCTTGGGCGACATGGTATGTCGCCATACAGGACAGGAGGAGTAGGAGGGGGAGGTAGTGCTTCATATTCGGGGTTATTGGTCAATGTCTTTTTGCCAGTTGCCTCGGCAGAGGCGGAGCAGGAAGATGAGGCCTCGGAAGGCCAGTTCGATGGCCATAGCGGTCCAGACGCCGCGCAGTCCGAAGCGGGGGGCGAGCGTGGCGGCGAGGGTGAGGCGGACGGCCCACATGGAGGCGAGACTCATGGCGGAGGGGATGATAGTGTCGGCAGCGCCGATGAATACGCCGTTGCAGACGATGGATGCGGCAAACAGCGGCTCGGCCCACGCTTCGATGCGGAGTACGTCGGCACCCAGGGCAATGATTTCGTCGACGGGCGACATGATGGCCATCAGTTCGGGGGCGAACACCCACATCAGTACCCCCATGAAGGTCATGACGGCGATGCCCAGTCCGACGGACATGTAGGCGAACGAGCGGGTGAGCAGCCGCTGTCCGGCACCGATGCCCTGTCCGACGAGGGTCGTGGCAGCCTCGGCAATGCCGAAGCCCGGCATATAGCAGAGACTCTCGACGGTGATGGCCAGCGAGTGGGCGGCAATGGCGACGGTGCCGAGTGGTGCGACGATGATGGTGCTGACAATCTGGGCACCGCCCATGAGCATGTGCTGCAGTCCCATCGGTGCCCCAATCTTGATTGCCGTCGTAACGGTATCTGATTTGGGCTTGAAGGGCCCTGGCCGGCCTTTCAATGCGAGCATCTTCGACCTGACCAGCAGGAAGTAGAGCATCAGGGCCGCTGTGACCAGCTCGGCCAGGCCTGTTCCCATAGCGGCTCCCTTGACTCCCATGTCCAATATATATATAAATAGGTAATTGAAGCAGACATCCATCACGCACATGCCGATATTGAGGATGCTGGGAATCTTCATATTGCCCGAACACTTCAGCATGGAACCAGCCAAGCCCTCCATCTGGAAGAAGATGCCGCAGATGCCGATGATGGCAAAATAGAGTGAGGCATCCGAGGCTATGTCGTCGGTGCCGCCGAGCCAGTAGGGCAGGGGGTGGCTGATGGCAATGGCCGTCAGGGAAATCATGACGGCCCAGATGAAGCAGCAGACGAGCGACTGGCGTAGCACCCTTCGGGCAGCCTCGAAGTCGCTGGCCCCGATGAAGTGAGCCACCTGCACCGAGAATCCCAGATTGGCAGCCGAGGCCAGTCCGCCCATGAGCCAGCCGGTGGTCTCGACCAGTCCGATGGAAGCCGAGGCCTTGGCCCCCAGATGTCCCACCATTGACGCATCGATGAAGAACATCACCGTTGCCGATATCTGCGCCAGGATGCTGGGCAGACTGAGGCTGACGATGAGCCTTAGCTTCTCGCCCTGAGTCATCGTGCGGCCTTCGCGGATGTAGGCCAGTAGTTCTTCGCTGTTTTTTGCCATGCTTGAGGTGTTAGCGGGTGCAAAGATACGAAAAAAATATGATGATACAAAAACAAAAGCCCATGAAACGTATTTCGCGTACCTATTAACATAAAGAAAAGCCTATCTGACAAACGCGAATGTGTTTTTCGCGGATTATTCGTAACTTTGCACCCGATAAATAACTACTACTTCGACGATACGGAAATAAACATAAATAAACAAGAAACTCAACAAACGTATGAAAACCGAAAAACGATTCTGGAGGCGTGGCCGGCATTTGATGCTGGCAGCCGGAGTGCTGTTGGCTGGTGGAAGCGGTTTGGGTTCGTGCTCACAGTACGACTTGGATGAGAAGACCCCCGACGGGTGGAATTCGAGCATTTACAGTTGGCTTGACGAACAAGGCACCTTCACCAACACAGTACGGATGATTGACGATCTTGGCTATCGCGATGTGCTGGCCAAGACAGGTTCGAAGACGCTCTTTGTGGCCGATGACGCTGCATACGAGCGGTTTTACCGTAACAACGAGTGGGGAGTACGCAGCTACGACCAGCTGTCGACCTCACAGAAGAAGATGCTGCTCTTTGGCAGTATGATTGACAACAGCTTCCAGGTGCAGGCCCTCTCCAGCACCGAGGGTCCTGTCGAGGGTAATTGCATGCGCCGTCAGTCGTCGCTCTCTATCTACGACACCGTACCGGTGATGCACAGGGACGACATACCCGATGCCATATACTGGCGGAGCTACCGTGACCGCGACAACCTGGTAGTGATGCACGACATGACTCCGACACCCCTGATTCACTTCATCGAGCGTCACATGTCAAACAAGCAGATTACCAACGAGGACTACGACTTCCTGTTCAATCACACCACCCACCGCCAGAGTGGCGACGCCTCGGTCAACGGATCACAGATTGTGGAGCAGAACATCCGTTGTCTGAACGGCTTCATCAACCGCATGAGCGAGGTGATGACACCGCTGCCCAACATGGCCGATATCATCAACAGCAAGAAGAACACCAGCACCTTTGCCCACTTGCTGGAGCGCTACTCCGTGCTGGACTACTGCGGCGACGAGGTGACCCGTTCCTACAATGCCAACCGTGGAACGGAAGTAGACTCGGTGTTCCAGCTGCGCTACTTCGCCAAGCGTTCGCAGGGCGGACGCGAGTTCACCTCTACCCACAACCAGAAGAGTCAGGCCAACGGCGAGCTGCCGTTCGATCCGGGATGGAACAGCTACTTCATCGTGTCGAGCGAAGGTAACGAGACCGCCCTTCAGCAGGACATGGCCGTGATGCTGGTACCCAGCAACGAGGCTTTGAACGACTATTGGGAGAATGGTGCCGGTGCTGCGCTCCGCAAGAGCTTCGGCTCCTGGGACAACGTCCCCTATTCCACGCTGACGGAGTTCCTGAAGGCCAACATGCTGTCGTCGTTCATCAGTAGCGTGCCCAGCAAGTTCCAGTACATCCTGAACGATGCCGCCGACCCCATGGGTATCACGGAAGAGCACATCGACTCGGTGTGGTTGGCCTGCAACGGTGCCGTCTATCTGACCAACCACGTCTTTACGCCCACTTCGTTCGTGAGTGTGATGTATCCCACGGTGGTTGACCAGAACATGAGCATCATCCACTGGGCCATCGAACAGCTGAACTACGGTGCCTACCTGAACTCGCTGAACTCGCGCTACAGCTTCTTCCTGCCTTCAAATGGTGCCTTGTTAGAGTACATCGACCCCGTGTCGTATGGCAAGCCCCAGCGCCAGCTGCTGCGCTTCCACTACGATCCCAGCAAGAAGAACAATGAGGTGTATGCCAGCATCCATAATATTGACCCTGAGACGGGTATTGCCGGCGACTCCATCGGCGTTTATACCAACAGCGGCGGCAAGAGTCTGGACGGCAACCCCATCCTGAACCGCCTGTATAATATCCTCGACGACCATGTGGTCATCGGCGACGTGGAGGATGGTCATGAGTACTACCGCACCAAGGGCGGCTCCACGCTGCGTGTACGCAATGTAAGTCAGGGTGCCCAGGGTATGTTGGTAGAAGGTAGCCGTCAGGTGAACGGCGAGACACCTTCGGTTCCCGTCAACTACGTGTATGACCAGACCAACGGCGGTAACGGTAAGACCTACATCCTGGAGCAGGGGCCCGTGCTGGGTACTCGCCAGACGGTGTTCAACCTGCTGGGTCAGCACCCCGAGTTCAGCCGTTTCCGCGAACTGTTGGAAGGCAGCGACCTGTTGGAGACCATCCACGACGGACGCTTTGCTTGCAGCGACACGTGCATCAGCGTGTTCAATAACTTCCACTATACCATCTACGTTCCCACCAACGAGAGCATCGACGCGCTGATAGCCGCCAAGAAGCTGCCCACGTGGGACGATGTGGCTGTGCTTGACACCCTCTCAGGCGAACAGAAGGAGAAGGCCCAACTGTATACGCGCCAAATTAACGAGTTCCTGCGCTATCACATTCAGGACAATGCCCTTTTCATCGGTGCCGACAACACTACGGGCAATGATGCCGCCAATGCCGACGGCACCAGCACCACAGAGTTTGAGACGGCCTTCATTGATAAGAAGAGCAAGACCTTCAACAAGCTGGCTATCACCACCGACAAGGCTGGCAGCAGCATTTCCGTCAGGGACAAGGCCGGCAACACCCGCCATGTGATGACTGACAGGAACGGCCTGTACAACCTGATGGCCCGTGAGTATACTTATAACTCCTCGTCGAAGAGCAGCGCCACGATTATCCACAACTCATCATCGGCTGTTATTCATTTGATTGACGGACCACTGCTTGTGGGCGATGCCGAAAATGATAAATGATAAATGAAAAATGATAAAGACTATGCAGATAACAAAGAAAAACAATAAGACTGCTCGATGGATACGAGTGATAAGTTTATCATTTATCATTTGTAATTTGTCATTTAGCCACGCAGTGGCGCAGAAGGCCGGCGACATCATCAGCGGAACGGTGTCCGACAACTTCGGCCCTGTGATGATGGCCAATGTGGTGGAGCTTGATGCTGCCAACCGTATTGTGGCCTCCGCTCAGACCGACATGAGCGGTAACTTCTCGTTCAAGTTGAAGAATCCGAAGGACAAGCTGCGTATCTCGTATGTGGGATACAAGACGGTGACCCTTCCTTTCAACAAGACGAAGTTCATTGTGAAGCTGGAGGACGCCACCCAGATCAAGGAGGTGACCGTTACCTCCAGGAAGCGTGCTCAGGGCAGTGGCCTTGCCATTCCGCAGAAAGAAATATCCACCGCCCGCCAGACCATCGACATGAAGGAGTTCGAGGGACTGGCCATCACGACAGTCGACGAAGCCCTGCAGGGCCGTATTGCCGGTCTTGACATCGTGGCCAACTCAGGTAACCTGGGTTCGGGTACTTCGATGCGTCTGCGCGGTGTGTCGAGTATCAATGGTTCCAGCGAGCCGCTCATCGTTGTCGACGGCAACGTCTGGGAGACGGGCAACACCGACAACTTCGACTTCTCCTCGGCCAACGACGAGAAGTTTGCCGAGTTGCTGAACGTCAACCCCGAGGACATCGAGAGCATCGCCGTGCTGAAGGATGCTGCCGCAACGGCCATCTGGGGTTCGCAGGGTGCGAATGGTGTCATCGAAATCAAGACCAAGCGCGGTGCCCGAGGCAAGACGAAGGTTACCTACAGCCTGCGTCTTACGGCTACCTACCAGCCGGAAGGCATGAAGCTGCTCAACGGTGACGAGTACACCATGATGCTGAAGGAGGAGTACTTCAATCCCCATCTGCAGTCAGGAGCCAGCGACAACATTGACGAAATCAACTACCGCTCGGGCGGTGAGTTCTCGGAGTACCAGATGTACAACGAGAACACCGACTGGGTGGATGCTGTAAAGAAGACCGGCTGGCGCCAAAACCACTATGTGGCCCTGAGCGGTGGTGGTGAGAAAGCCAACTTCCGTATTGCTGCCGGTTACGACCACGAGACGGGCTCAATCATCAAGCAGCAGCTTGACCGCTTCACCACCCGCGTGGCTCTCGACTACTTCGTCAGCGACCGCATCAAGATTCAGACCAACGTGGCCCTGACCTATACCGACAACAAGAAGAACTATGCCGACCTGCTCTCGGTGGCCTACCGCCGCATGCCTAACCTGGCTATCTATGAGCAGGACAAGGAGGGCAATAGCCTGGGTACCTATTATAATATGCTTCCTACGGTGAGCCAGGTGTTCCGCGAGAATCAGCTCAAGGACTACAACCCTGTTGCACTGGCCGACCTGGCCAAGAACGAGGAGACGAGCTATAACATCGAACCCGAATTCAAACTGAACTACGAATTGCTGGCCTTCGAGGAAGAGAAGTCACGACTGACCTACGAGGGCAAGATTGTGTTCAACATCTTCAACCGCTACAACGACATGTTCCGCCCGCTCTCGCTGAGCACCGGCGGTTGGAGCGCAAGTGATGCCAACCTGGCCACCAACAATGCTTACAAGAGCTTAGGTATCACCACGACTCACACGCTGACCTTCGTGCCCCACTTCCGCAATCAGGATCACTCGCTCATGATGATGCTTCGCGGACAGCTCACCGACGGTACCAGTACGAGCCAGAATACCAGCGAGTACGGACTGCCTACCGGCACCATTATCTCTACCAGTGCTCCGGGTATCATCTCCAGCTTCGGCTCCTCACCCGGTCAGTGGCGTAGTGTCTATCTGACCTATTCGGCCCACTACGCCTACAAAGGCCGCTATGTTGTCGACTTCTCCGTGCGTCGTGACGGTTCGACGAAGTTTGGTCCCGACCAGCGCTGGGGTAACTTCCCTGCCTTGTCAGGTAAGTGGATTGTCAGCGACGAGCCTTGGTTCAAGCGTGGCCTGCCGTTCGTCAGTATGCTTGCTCTCCGTCCGGGTTGGGGTATCGTAGGTGCACAGCCTGGCAGCGAAGGACTCTTCTACAGCAAGTACACAGGTGGTAAGGGTTACATGGACTATGGCTCGGTTTACCAGAGCAACGTTCAGCTGAAGAATCTGAAGTGGGAACAGAAGGAGACCTTCAACCTCGGTGTGGACTTCGGCTTCTGGGATGACCGCATCAACGGTAACGTCGAAGTCTACAAGCAGAAGACCACCGACCTGCTGATGGGTAACCGTTCTCTCCCCAGCAGCTCTGGTTTTTCCTCGCTAGCTTACCAGAACGTAGGTTCAATGGAGAACATCGGTTGGGAGTTCAACTTGAACGGTAATAATATTATTAAGAAAGGTAAGTTCGGAGTCGACTTCAACATTACCTTCGCCAACAACCGCAACAAGCTTACCGAGATGGACGAGACTGTGCTGGCCTCGCTCAACAGCGACTTCGACCGCCAGAACGGCAGTTATCTCTCGCGTGTGGAGCTTAACCGTCCCTTGGGCGGTATCTATGGTTTCCGCTACTTAGGCGTCTACCAGTACAGCAAGTACTCTGCTGAGGAGGTGCCCGGCGTGAGCGGTCCCAACGCCCCTGTGGCCCGCGACGAGAACGGCAACGTTATTCTCGACAACTATGGCCGCACGAAGCCGATGGTGTTCTGTTACACCGGTGTGGACGACGAGGACAAGGAGTTCCACGGTGGTGACGCCATCTACGAGGACGTAAATGCCGACGGCCAGATTAACGAGCTGGATATTGTCTACCTCGGTTCGTCATTACCCAAGTTCACGGGTGGTTTCGGTTTCAAGCTCCATTGGGGACGCCTGACCTGGAACAACCAGTTCAACTTCCGTTACGGCAATAAGATTATCAATAAGGCACGCATGAATGCCGAGAACATGTACTCCAACAACAACCAGAGCCGTGCCGTGCTGTGGCGCTGGCGTGTGGAGGGCGACGTTGCTCCCATTCCCCGTGCACTCTACAACTACGGTTACAACTGGTTAGGCAGCGACCGCTTCGTCGAGGACGGTTCTTTCATCCGTCTGAATTATACGCAGCTGAGCTATGCACTCCCCATGAAGACGCTGAAGAGCCTGGGACTGAGCCAGCTGAGCCTGTACATCTCTGCTAACAACCTGTTCGTGCTTACCAAGTACTCGGGAGCTGACCCGGAGGTGGGCTACGGCGGCTATGGTGTCGTGACCGACAATGCTCAGACACCGCGTGCCAAGTCGTTTACCTGTGGTATTACCGTTTCGTTCTAACATAAAAGGAAAAGAATTATGAGAATCAAGAATATTAAGCATTTTCTGTCAGGTCTGCTGTGTTTCACCGCTGCGGCCCTCACCGGCTGTTCCGACTATCTCGACCTGAAGCCATTGAACGACGTGGTGCTCGAGAACTACTGGACCAAGAAGAGCGACGTTACCAGCGTGCTCATGGGCTGTTACGAAAGCCTTTACTCTTCCGACTGCATCACCCGCATGGGACTATGGGGTGAAGCCCGTTCCGACAATATGATTATCGGTGTCTCGTCGTCACGCGACCTGGAGCAGCTGATTAAGGAAGACTTGCTTCCCAGCAATCCCTTCTGCAACTGGGCGTCATTCTACCAGACCATCAACCGCTGCAACATCGTCATCCACTATGCACCCGAGGTGCAGGAACTCGACCCGAACTATTCATTGAGCGAGATGAAGGCCAATATTGCTGAGGCAACGTTCATTCGTTCCCTGTGCTACTTCCACCTCATCCGTGCGTTCCGTGACGTTCCCTTCACCCGTGAACCCAGTATCGACGATACGCAGGACTATCAGTTGCCGGCTACCTCGTTCGACACGGTACTTGCCAATCTGATTGAGGACCTCGAAGCCGTGAAGGACGATGCGCAGCTCTACTTCCGCAAACCGAATCCCGACAAGCAGAAGGAGGCAGCCGAGCGTGACAATACTGCCCGCGTCACCCGTCCGGCCGTCTATGCCCTGCTGGCTGACCTCTACTTGTGGAAAGGTGATTGGCAGAAGTGCATCGCCTGCTGCGACTATGTCATCGACTTCAAGAAGAAGGAATACGAGAGCCTGAAGCGCCGTCTGCAGAACGATGTTTACCTTTTCAACGACATTCCCCTCATCATGGAGAAGACCGAGAACACCTCGGGTAACGCCTACAATGAGATATTCGGCGAGGGCAACTCCTTCGAGAGCTTGTTTGAGTTGACGTACAGCGAGACGTTCAATACCGACAACAGGAATAGTTATGTAGGTGACTATTACGCCAACAACAGCAGCAACTCACTCTCGAACGGTCGTCTGGCTCCGTTCGACGAGTTCTACGGCGACCTGCCCAACAAGAGCACCGACCTCTTCAATATCAGCGACTGCCGTGCTTACGAGTCCATCTACCAGGCCGGTACCACGCAGTATTACATTGCCAAGTATGCTGCCACCCGGGTCACCATCGACAACTCGAAGACCGGCTGGCGTCCCGAGTATTCGTGGCGTTCCAGCAATTATGCCCACTGGATTGTCTATCGTCTGACCGATGTCATGCTGATGAAGGCCGAGGCCCTTATTGAGCAGGGCAGCGAGAATTTCGAGGATGCCTTCGCGCTGATCAATGCCGTGAGCAAGCGTGCCGTCAACTCCTTGACACCCGGTACGGGCGAGGTTCTGAAGTACAACGACTACAAGGAGTCGAAGGAGGACATGGAGAAACTCGTCATGGATGAGCGTCACCGCGAACTGATGTTCGAGGGCAAGCGCTGGTACGACCTGTTGCGCCAAGCCCGCCGCACGGGCAGCACCAAGGAACTGGCCCTCATCGTCACCAAGAAGCAGGTGACCAACATCAGCGGTATTCAGATCAGGCTGGCCGACCCCAATGCCCTCTATCTGCCTTACTTCCGTAATGAACTGAAGGTGAATCCCTATCTGAAGCAGAATCCTGCCTACAACACGGGCGACGATGCTGACTTGGAGAAGAATTGAAGAATTGAACCATTAAAGAATTGAAGTATATGATTACCAATATAAGAAAGAAGATATCCAACTGCTGGTTGTGCTGCGGTGTTGCCGCCGCCCTTACTGCTGCGGTCTTCACCTCGTGTAGTGACGACGACAGCGACGCCCCGCTGAACTTCTACTCTTCGGTGCGACTCACCGCCGCTGGCTTCATCGAGGCCAACGAGACGCAGTTCAGCGACTTCAAGAGCATACTGGAGCGAAGCAACTATTTCCCCATTCTGAAGACCTATGGTCACTACACAGTCTTTGCACCCACCAACGAGGCCATTCAGCTGTACCTCAAGGAGAATGGGTTCAACTCGCTCGACGACCTGTCACGTGAGCTTTGCGACACTATCTCGCGTACCCACATCGTGCAGGACAAGGCCTACTTCACCACCGACATGGGCGGTGAGGTGCCTCCCGTCAACATGAACGACGACTACATCGAGATGACCTCCGACAGCGACGTCTACAACAACAACGCGCTGCTGATTTACGTCAACAAGAACTCGCGCATCATCCAGAAGGACGACTCCGTGACCAACGGTGTGGTGCATGTCGTTGACCATGTCATCCATACCAGTAACCAGTTCCTGCCGGCACTCATGGAGGAGAACCCCAACCTCTCCCTCTTCTGCCAGGCGCTGAAGCTCACCGGTATTGCCGACTCGCTCACCAAGTACAACGACGATACCTATACCGTTGACCCTGACTCAGCTTGGGGCGGCAAGGGCTTTAAGGTTCCCTACGGAACAGCCAACGACGGAACGGCCTCGAAGCAATGTAGCACGTGGTATCCCGAGAAGCGCTTCTTCAAGTTTACGGCCTTCGTCGAGACCGACTCCATCTATCGTCTTCACGGTATCAACACCCTTGACGACCTGATAGCCTACGCCAAGCAGGTCTACGACGAGTCCTATCCCGACGACGCAGGAAAGTATGACGATGACTACAAGAACCGTCATAACCCGCTGAACCGCTTCGTGAGCTATCACCTCATCAACCGCACGGGTCCCCGCGACTACTGGGTACATTGCCGTGGCGACATCTACACACAGAAGTTCCTGTTCAATATCTATGACCCTGAGGACTACTTTGAAACGATGGCTCCGCACACGCTGATGCGCTTCTGCAGCAATCCCGGTGAGGAAATCTTCATCAACCGCGTGGGCCTGAAGACCAATGCGTCGGTTCGTGGTGTGCGCGTGCTGAAGAACGACGAGGGTGACAGCTACACCCAGTCGTGCAAGAACGGCCGCTACATCTATGTCGACGATATTCTGGTCTACTCAAAGAAAGTGCGCGAAGAGGTGCTCAACCGCCGCATCCGCATTGACGGCAGCTGCCTCAGTCCCGACTTCATGAACGGTCACGCCCGCATGGAGCACATGGGCAAGGAAGAGATGATGATAGGCTTCAAGAACGGCTACCTTGCCGACTTCAAGATGCACAACGCCAAGACCTTTATCGGCTGTGGTAACGAGCAGACCGGCTGGCGTCACTATCAGGGCAGCGGTGTCTGTATCACCGGCGAGAAGTTCGATGCTTCCGTCAAGCTGCCGCCCGTGCCCCACGACGGTACCTACGAGGTGCGACTGGGCTACTCGCTCGGCGACGACCGAGGTATTGCCCAGGTGTACCTGAACAACGAGCCTTGCGGTATCCCCATCAGTTTCCGTAACCTCGATGCCAATGTGGGATGGGAAGCCGACACCGACGACGAGGAGGAGAACAAGGCCATCGACAAGGCCATGCGCAACCGTGGCTTCATGAAGGCTATGGACAGCTATGGCAGCACTTCGGAGCCTTTCCGTACCTATAACAACGACGTGCGCCGCATCTTGGTGAAGCAATATCTGCGTGCCGACCAGGAATACTGGTTGCGCTTCCGCCAGATACTTGAAGGCAGTACGCTCTATATGTCTATCGACTATATTGAACTTTGTCCCAAGGATGTCTACGACAGTCCCGACGGCGAAGACCGCCACTAAGATAATTGACTAATTGAAAATTGAGAATTATGATTACCAAAAGCATAAAACAATTTCTTATCGCAGGTTCGCTCTGCTGCGGCGTCGCCACAGCCTTCACCTCCTGCTCCGACTGGGACGACCACTTCGAAGACCCCGTCTCGGCGTCCAATGCTATGCCGACCCTCTGGCAGACAATGGAGCAGCGACCCGAACTGAGCGACTTCCGCGAGGTGCTCAGCCAAACCAAGATTTTCAAGCAGCACAAGAAAACCGGCGTGAGCTATGCCGACTTGCTTGACGGTCGGCAGACCTTCACCGTGATGGCTCCCGTCAACGGTACTTTCAACAAAGACTCTGTGCTCAACCTGCTGGCCACCAACAGGGGCGACTCTATGGTGGAACGCTCCTTTGTGGGCAACCACTTGTCCTATAATCTGGCTTCCAGCTTCGAGAAGCCTACCGAGTTCTTCGTGCTTAACACCAAGCGGATGACCATCGGCGGCAACAGGGTGCTCGACGTTCCCATCAAGGAAGCCAACGTCAAGGCCAAGGGCGGTCTGTTGCACGTCATGCAGCGTGCGCTGCCCTATCGCTATAACCTCTATGAGATTATGCTTAATGACCCGCGTTACAGCCTCATTGGCGAGCAGCTGGCCAGCTATGAGCAGGACGAGTTCAGCCCCACCCAGTCGGTGGAGGGCGGTATGGTTGACGGTGAGCAGATATACGCCGACTCCGTCTTCATCGAGCGCAACCTCATGTTGGAGCGCGTGGGCCTGCTGGCTGCCGAGGACTCTTCCTTCATCTATGTTGTTCCTACTGCCGACGAGTGGCAGCGGGCTTGGCAGGAGGCTATGGACTATTACCGCTTCGACGCCACCGTCCAGAACGGTGACTCGCTGCAGCGTTTCTGGGCCAACTACGCCTTGTTCAACGACGCCATCTTCAGCCGCACCATCCAGTCGTCTCCCGCCGACTCGCTTATTACGTACAACTACGACCGCCGTCATCCTAAGTACCACGTCTTCCACCGTCCCTTCGACGAGGGAGGCATCCTTTACGGCGCTACACCTACCGAGTACAGCAACGGTACGCTCTACACCGTCCCGAAGTGGCCTTTCACGCCGTTTATGACCTATCACCGCGAGCTGAAGGTTGAGGGCGAGCGTACGAGCATGATTGTCAACGACAACCTCTGTACCTACACTACCCGCATCCATGCTGCCGACAGTATCTCGGAGAACGAGTACCTGGTCATCACGCCCAAGTCGAACACCAGCAACTGGACCATGACGTTCAAGGTGGAGAACACGCTGGCTGGTGCTTACGACATTTGTGCCGTCATCCTGCCCCAGACGGTCTACGACCCCAACGCCCAGCTGAAGCCCTGCCGTTTCCAGGCCGAAATCAACTATGTCGATGAGCAGGGAAATGATGTGCTGTTCGACTGCGATAAGGTCAAGTTCAATACCGACCCCACCCGGGTGGACACCGTGATGCTTGCCGAGAACTTCGTGTTCCCGGTATGCAACTACGGCGAGACGAACATGAAGATTACGGTGCGCCTGAAGTGCTCCATCCTGGCCCGTGAGTCATCCCAGTATTCCCGTGAGATGCTTTTAGACTGTATCTATTTGCGTCCGAGAATGAAGAGTGAAGAATGAAAAACAGTAGTATTATGAGAACAATTATATTCAGTATATGTTTAGCGCTCTTCTCAACCGTCGCAGCGCAAGAGAACATGAAGATGGTGAGTGGCACGGTGACCGATGCCGCCACAGGCCAACCGCTGGCTGGTGTCATCGTCGAGGCATACGGCAATCATCGTTACACCTCCATGACCGACGACAAGGGTGGCTACGAGCTGAAAGTACCCGAGTACGTCAACAGCGTCAGCATGCGTGTCGAGGGCTATCAGCTGCTGCAGAAAGCCATTGGGACCAAGACCAGCCAGGCTGACGCCCAGCTCTACCCCAGTTCCTTCAGTCCCGTCTATCAGTCGGCCACGCAGGCCAGTGTCAGCCGTTCTGCCCAGAACTTCGACAACACGGCCCGTCTGAGCATCGACCCGCTGGTGGCCGAGCAGTTGGGTGCCGACATCCATTCCGTTACGCGTAGCGGACAGTTGGGTATGGGCAACACGATGTTCATCGGCGGTATCACCAGTCTGCAGACCAACGCCCAGCCGCTGGTTGTCATCGATGGTGTCATCACCGACATGCAGTACGACCGCCAGATGTTGCATGAGGGATATTACAACAATATCCTGGCCAACCTGAATGTAAACGACATTGAGAGCGTCACCGTGTTGAAGAACGGAACTGCCATCTATGGTGCCAAGGCCGCTGCCGGTGTGCTGCTCATCAAGACCAAGCGCAACCGCAGCATGGCCACCAAGATTGACGTGACCATCAACGGCCAGTACCAGCTGATGCCCCGCCGGCCCAAGATGATGGGTGCCGAGGACTACCGGCTCTACGCCACCGAGATGCTCTCGGGTCTCACCTCCAACGTGAAGAACCTGGAGTTTGTCAACAGCGATCCCACCAACTATTATTACAACACCTATCATAATAATACCGACTGGACGGACGAGGTTTATCACAACACCTTCGTGTCCAACTACGGCATCAACGTGCAGGGTGGTGACGACGTGGCCAACTACAACCTCTCGGTGGGCTACTCCTTGGGCGATGCTACGCTGCGTGGCAACGACTTCTCGCGCTTCAACATGCGACTGAACAGCGACATCGAGGTCATCCGCAAGCTCAGCGTGCGCTTCGACGCTTCTTATAGCGACGTCAACCGCGACCTGCGCGACGACGGCGCGAAGGAGGACCTGACGGTCGGCACCATCACGGCACCCGGATTCCTCGCGCTGGTCAAGTCGCCCTTCCTCGCTCCCTACGCCTTCGACATCAACGGCAACGAGAGCCACTATCTGGCCGATGCCGATACCTATGTGAGCAAGGTGTTTGAGGACGACGGCGAGCTGTTTGCCAACTCCGTGCGCTTGGCCAACCCCTTGGGCATTCTGCAGCTCGGCGACGGCAAGAACCGCAATCAGGCCGGCAACCGCATGGTCAGCTTCAGCGTCACGCCGCGCTTCCAGTTCAACCGCCATCTCGCTCTGAGCGAGCACTTCAACTTCACGCTGGTCAACACCAACGAGAACTACTACCTGCCCCTTGAGGGTACACCGCCCTTCCGCCTGATGGCATCCAGCAATATCCAGGTCGAGAACATGGCCCAGAGTATGGCCGCCCGCCAGAACAGCGTCATGAGCGACACCCGTCTGACCTGGGGCAACCGCTATGGTGCCCACAAGATTGACGTCTTCGGAGGCATCCGCTACCAGAGCAACAGCTACAAGCTGACCGCCCAGCGCGGTTACGATACAGGTAACGACAAGTACCCCAGCACCGGCAACGCCCGCAACTACCGTTCCACGTGGGGTGCCGATGACAAGGCCCGCGACCTGACGTGGTATGCACAGGCCGACTACAACTGGGCTGAGAAGTACTACGTCGAGGCTGGACTCTCGGCCGAGACCAGTTCGTGCTTCGGCGACGATGCTGATGGTCTGAAGCTCTGCGGCGTGGTTTGGGGACTCTTCCCCAGCGTCAATGCTGCCTGGGTGGTGAGCAACGAAAACTGGCTTGCCGATGTCAAGGGCATCGACTACCTGCGCTTGAACGTAGGCTTCGACATGACGGGTAACGACAATATCGACTACACCGCCTCGAAGACCTATTTCGTGGCCAACAGTATGCTGTCGCAGAAGGTCGACGGCAAGTCAATGGGCAACATCGGCAACACCTCGCTCAAGTGGGAGACCACCAACCGGCTGACAGCAGGACTGGAGGGTAACTTCGTGAACAACCGCCTGAACGTGCGCTTCAACTACTTCAAGGGCTGGACCAAGAACCTGCTCTCGCTGCGCCAGCTGGCATGGACCAGCGGACTGGCCGGCAACTGGAGCAACGACGGCAAACTCGAGAACGAGGGCTTCGAGGCCTCATTCGGTGTCAAGGTGCTCAACCTGAAGGACTTCAACTGGGAACTCGGTGCTTCTGCCGGTCACTATGTGAACAAGATTACGGCCCTGCCCGACGGCAACAAGTCGTTCGAGACCGAGGCCTACGGTGCCACCATCCTTTCGCAGGTAGGTACGGCGGCTGGCGTGTTCTACGGCTACAAGACGCAGGGCGTCTATGCCACGCAGGCTGAGGCCGATGCCGACGGTTACTACCAGGTGAACGACCGCGACCAGCGCGAGTACTTCGGTGCCGGCGACATGCGCTTTGTCGATAGCGACCACAACGGAGTCATCGACGAGAACGACCGCGTAGTCATCGGCGACCCCAACCCCGACGTCTACGGTAACATCTATACCCGTCTGAACTGGAAGAACTGGGCCCTTAGTGCCGTCATGCGCTACTCGTTGGGCAACGATGTCTACAACTACCAGCGTTGTCTGCTCGAAAACGGCTCGCGCTTCCACAACCAGACGACTGCCATGCTGAACCGCTGGACCGGCGAGAACCAGACGACCGACATTCCCCGCGTCAACTTCGGCGACCCTATGGGCAACTCACGCTTCAGCGACCGCTGGATTGAGGACGGCAGCTACCTGCGCCTGAGCAACGTCACGCTGAGCTACACCATCCCCATCACAAGTACCTACCTGCAGGGCATCACACTCTGGGGAGGCGCCTATAATCTCTTCACCCTGACTCGCTATCTGGGCAGCGATCCCGACTGTGGCGTCAGCGGCAAGGCCCTGCTGCAGGGCATCGACCGCGGACTCCTGGCCAGCAGCCGCTCCTTCGCGCTGGGTTTGAAGATTAACCTCTAAATATAAGATTATTATTCATCAACAAACATACCACAATATGAATAGCATCACATATAGAAACATAAAAGGAATGGCTCGTAAGTGGCTTTTTTGTGCCTTGACATCCCTCCCTTTGGGAGGACTTGGTTGGGCTTTCACTTCATGTTCCGATATCATGGACACCGACTCCGAGCTGGTGGAGAAGTTGGAGGACAATCGCTTGCAGGAACCTACCGACAGCGTCTACAGCGTCATGGGCATCGTCTACAAGATGCAGGCCATTGCCGACCGTACCGTGCTGCTCGGCGAACTGCGCAGCGACCTGACCACCACCACAGCCTCGGCCAGCAAGGACCTGAAGGCCATCACCAACTTTACGGTGGACACGGACAATGCCTACAACCGTATCAGCGACTACTATGCAATCATCAACAACTGCAACTATTACCTGAAGAACGTCAACAAGGACTTGGTGAAGAACGACCGCAAGGTGTTCGAGGCTGAGTATGCCGTCGTCAAGGCTTTCCGTGCCTGGACTTACCTGCAGGTGGCTTTGGTCTATGGCAACGTTCCCCTGGTCACCGAGCCGCTGCTCACCGAGGTGGACGCTCAGGATGCCTTGAATCAGAGCTTTGTCGGCATTAACGAAATATGCAACTATTTCATCGACGACATCAAGCCTTACGTCGACACCAAGCTGCCCGTCTACGGACAAATCAACGAGCAGAACTCCCAGAAGTTCTTCATCCCTGTGCGGGCTTTGTTGGGCGATCTTTGCCTGTGGGCCGGACGCTATGCCGAGGCTGCCCAGTACTATCACGACTACCTCTCGTCGCACACCGACCCCCTGCCTACAGGTATTTCGAGTGCTACCTGGGCCGACATCAGTACCAAGGACTACCGTAGCATCCGCAGCTCGCTCTCCTACGGTGGGGCTAACAATGAGTGCATCTGCTACATCCCGATGGAGAGCAACGGCTTCTACGGCATCAGGAGCGACCTGGAGAACATCTTCAGCTCCACGAGCATCAACATGGACTATGCCCAGGCTACCCCCACGAAGCGTATGCGCCAGCTGTCGGCTGCTTCCGACTACTGCGGTATCTACATCAAGGCCGACGGTTCGCAGGACACCATCTATGCACCCAAGGAGAACTTGGAGAGGCCTGAGCTGGTTGGCGACCTCCGTTTCGGCGCTAATTACTCCAATCGTGTGTCGAAGACCGAACGCTATGCGCGTACCTCTAATGAAATACAGACCATCGACAAGTTCAACCGTAACGGTGTGACGCTCTACCGCATCAGCATGGTCTACCTGCGCTATGCCGAGGCCCTCAACCGTGCCGGATTCCCCCAGGCAGCCTTTGCCGTGCTGAAGTATGGCCTCTATCCCGATATTGTCAACAATCTGATTGATGATACCGAGCGTGTTTTGGGTGCTACCTTTATCAACTTCAATGGCGACGACTTCACGGTAGAGAATACCCAGGGCATCCACTCGCGTGGCAGCGGACGTGCCGAGTGCGACACGCTCTATCAGATTCCACAGCCTGCCGTGCCTCTGGCAAGTCGTGCCGATACTGTCGCCTTCCAGATTCCGCTGGTCGAGGACATGATAGTCAACGAGATGGCCTTGGAGGGTGCCTTCGAGGGTTACCGCTTCTACGACCTCATGCGCGTGGCTCTGCGTCGTGGTGACCCGGCCTATCTGGCCGACCCCGTCAGCCGTCGTCACGGTACTGTCGATGAGGGGCTGCGTTCACTTCTGATGAGTACTAACAACTGGTATCTGCCACGCCCATGACACACCGTATTTTTTGTTCACTTATAGCACTGGCTGGTCTCACCACCGCCAGTGCTGCCACCATCACCGTTACCGTCGACAGCACCCGCTACCAGCACATCACGGGCTTTGGCGCTGCCTGCTGCGACGGGGCCATGTGTCCTTTTGGCAGCGACGTCCAGCCTGTCAGGCTGCTTTACGGTGATGAGTCCGAGATTGGACTTAACATCATGCGTATGGAGATTTCTCCCAATTTCAAGGGCAACATCACGGCTGCCGATGTGGGTTGGGACACGCCCTACGACTGGTATGGCTCCGTGCCCTCGGCCAGAATCGTCAAGCAGCGCGGCGGCATCGTGTTCGGAACGCCTTGGTCGCCTCCTGGTGACTATAAGACCAACGGCACCGCCCAGGGCGGCAACAGCGACAGCCAGGGCCGCAAGAGGGGTAAGCTCCGTACCGACTGCTACGAAAAGTTCTTCCCCTGGCTCAACACTTTCCTGAAGTACATGAAGTCGCAGCGCGTCGACGTCGATGCCGTATCCATACAGAACGAGCCCGACTGGTGGGTCGACTATTCCGGCTGTCTTTACGACCCTCAGGACTTGGTGACGCTGGTCAAGAACTATGCCCACATGCTCGACCGCGAGACCTACAACGTCAAGCTCATCAGCGGCGAGAGCCTCGGCTTCACCAGCAACTACACCGACCCCCTGATGCGCGACGAGGAGTGCCGCAAGCAAATCGACATCGTGGCTGGCCACCTCTATGGGCACGCCCCGTTAGAGTATATGAAGCAGTCGGCTATACTGCCTGCCAAGTATGGCAAGGAGGTGTGGATGACCGAGCACTCAGTTACCGACAACGTCGACCGCCTGCCCAACTGGCACGAGCAGTTGCTCTTTGCCGAGGAACTCAACGAGTGCATGCTTTCGGGCTGCACCGGCTACATCTACTGGTACATGCGCGCCCATTGGGCATTCGTCAGCACGGGTGAGGCAAAGTATGGCGCTGCCAATAAGACCAAGAACAAACTGCTGCGCCGTGCCTACGTCATGTCCCACTTCTCGAAGCACGTCACCGGCTCTACCCGTCTGGGAACTATGTCGAGCATCGGCGTCAAGACCAATGCTGCCTTCGAGACCTCGGCCTACATCAAGGGCGACTCGCTCATCGTCATGGCCATCGACACCACCCAGTATGCCCACGACCTGAAGCTCAAACTGCCTTACGCCGTCGAGAGCGGAGTCCATCTCCTTTCTACCGAGCAGCAGGACCGTGAGTTGCTGCCCATCGACATTGCCGAGCCTACCAAGCAAATCGTCGTCAGCCTGCCCGCACGCAGCCTGAACACCTACATATTCAAGCTCGACAAGGGGGCCCTGGCCATCCGTGATCAACGTTCAACGTTCAATGTTCAACGTTCAACGTATTACGACCTTCACGGCCGCCGTCTCGACCACCCTCATGGTCTCGTCATCGAGCGCACCCCCGATGGCCAGACCCGCAAACTCCTCTATCCATAAGAGTGAAAGGTGAAGGGTGAAGGGTGACAGGAGGATAGTTTGCACGCAGAGTCATTCCTCCCTTCACCCTTCACCAGTAAAATCTATAAAAATCGTACACAAATAATATACGCCAGTCGATTATCCATATTGAAAGATTTGTGTCAGATTTTTGGAGATTTTTGTCCCTTATAACCTGACGAGTCGAGATGACTGAGAAAGGTGTCAGAAAGTTTTTTGCTGCTTTGTCAATTATTTTCGCAATACAGAAAATTGCAGAAACCACCTCGAAACGCCCTAAAAACGGACTGCCGAGTTTAGGTAGGGTAAAGTCAGAGTTTACCGTAACTAAACCCTGGGTTTACCCTACTTAAACCCAGGGATTGGACGGAGCGGAGTTCGGGGGCCTTATGGAGGCAGTTCCGCTTGTCTGAATTTTTCATCTGACAGATAATAGTCGCTGAAATCCTTGCACCCCGGCGGCAGCTGGTGGTGTACCAGGCTGGGCAGCACCTGCTGCAACTGGAGGAACAGACGCTCGCCGGGTGCGTCGCGGTCGGGGTACATGTGGAAGGTGAAGCCCCCTCCCGGCCTCCCCCCATTGGGGGAGGAGTCAAGGGTTTGGAGCAGTTCTTTGTCCTTCTGGCTCAGCAGCGTGGCCGAGGGGATGGCGATGGCTTTGTGACCCGCCGAGAGCATGGCCCAGCAGTCGCTGCAGCCCTCGGTGATGTAGAGCTCGTCGCCGGGCTTCAGCAGGTTCAGCACGGGCAGGTGTTGTTGCTGCTTGAGGTAATCACCCCCTCCCTCACAGGGAGGGCGGGGGGAGGGTCTACTGTTTCAGGTACTCTTCGGTCTTGGTGTACAGTCCCGTCTGGGCGGAGTAGGTGATGAACTTGCGGTTCCCCCAAACTCTCAACTGGTCTTTAGATCCAGCGGGGTCTTTGCCTGCCTCCGTTCGAAGAGCCTGAAGCTGGGCCTCGTTGAAGGTGTTGGGCAGGCTGTCGAGCATGTTCTTCGGGCCGCGACGACGGGCTTCGATGGTTACGTCGGCATCCTTCCCCAGCATATCGGCAAAGATTTGCATCTTGCTCCACAGGTCATGATACACCAGCCACTCTACGAGGTCGCCCATCGACTTCGTCCACGTCTGGTTGTTGAGCACCCAGAGGATGCAGCCAGCCTTCCATGCCGAGACCAGTGCACGCTTCGACACATCCCACAGCACGTCGTCATCTACCAAGTCGGCCAGCGTGGCCATGTCGGCCGCCAGATGGTCAATGAGCTTGTTCAGCGGACGGATGATGAAGCGGCCCTTGCAGATGTTGAGCCGTGCCAGATACTCGTCCAGCTTCTGGTAGAACTCGTCGCTGTACTGTCCCTGCCGGGGAATGCGTCCACTGCGGCTGCCACGTGCCTTGTAGGAGAAAGCCATTCGTCCGAACGTGCCGTTGAAAAGTTCGTTCTTGTAGAAATCTCGGGCAGCTACTGGAGTCGATGATATTGTCATACAGACACGCAGGACGGGGTTGCCCGTCACGCCATCGGCCGTGGCTCTCATGGCACCCGCCTTGGCTCTGTCGTAGATATTGCGCAGCATGTGCGAGACCTGTTTGTGACCACCACAGAGTCCGTTGGCCATCTCCACCTCGGGCAGGTTGAAGTACTGTGTACGGCCTCCCAGCGTCTCACAGCCCATGGCGTTCAATAGGAAGCCTGCGCGCGTGGTATCTGTCGGAGGGAAGAGGATGGCTGTGTCAGGACGGGCAGGCTTCTCTTTGTTAGCCCCACGGGTCTTGGTCAGTCTGGCCCATTCCACCAGTTTTTTCATTTCCTCCTCGTCGTGCTGACGGAAATCGCGGCAAATGGCTTCTACCAAGTTGCCCAATTGGCCCTTGTTATTACCCGAATCGGCTACGAGATGGGCCATTTGACCGCACATTTCCTTCCAAGTAAGGTCGGGATACTGAAATTCTGCGCCGCTGATGTGTGCGCCAAGAACAGGGAAAAACATCGGAACGAGGGGTTCATGCATGTCTTTTGAGGCCTGTGAGAGCAGCAATTTGATGCATTCTGTGCCTTTTCCGAGGTTAGGCATCTCGGGTGCCTTACGTTTACTAATGTCGTATCTCATTGATTATTAGCTTTTTAGATGAATTATACTTGTTAAATCTTACAATCTTACAGTCTTACAGTTCTTTTTTAAGGGGTGTGCTTTTCTTTATTTATATATATAACTATTTATATATCAATAAGTTATATAATAATATAAGAAAGTATAGACCCCCTTTTTTTAATTGTAAGACTGTAAGACTGTAAGATTTCCTATTGTCTTACCTTTTACCTCTTACCTCTCTACAAGGCCCTCCAGCGCCCAGAGCAGTTCGTTGGCCACGTCAGTGGCATACTGGGCAACGTTGAATCCCGGGCCCGTATGTATAGGCCGGAAGTTCGGGTGGTAGGTGCCGTCGTCGCGGCGGGTGACGGTGATGTGCTCGCCCTCGTAGATGTGCGGGTTGCGCTTCACTCGCTTCTGGTTAGTTGATCACGGGGTCGGTTCTACTGATCATTTTTCTGCGTTGAAAATTTGGATGTTCGAGAATAAGTTCGTATCTTTGCCTTCGCATTTGAAAACAATTGAACCGATGGAAGTGCACAGGGAGTCAAGAACGATGTGTAATACAGAAACTTCAAAAGTGATCAGTAGAACCGACCCCATGATTCCCCTGAAAATGAGCTGACAGCTATGATGAAGAGAATCAAGACACTGGTCGTGACCACGATAGTGGGACTGACCGCTGGGGCACAGACCACGCGCTGCCTGGGCGGCGACATCTCGCTGCTGCCCTCCTACGAGGAGCAGGGCGCGGTCTATAAGGACTTCGACGGGAAGACGGTGCAGGTGCTGCCGTTCCTAAAGCAACAGGGATGGAACGCCATGCGCGTCCGTCTGTTCGTAGAGCCGCAGTATGCTCCCCAGAAGCATCGTGAGGAGGGCGTCTGCCAAGACCTCGACTACGTCACCCGCCTCAGCCGGCGCATCCAGCAGGCAGGCTTCCAGCTGATGCTCGACTTCCACTACTCCGACTACTGGGCCGACCCCGGCAAGCAGACCATGCCCCACTTGTGGCGCGACACACGGCGTGAGGACCTGCCCGACAGCGTCTACCAGTACACCCGCCGCACCCTGCTCGCCCTCCGCCAAAAGGGCGTAGTGCCCGAGATGATACAGGTGGGCAACGAGACCACCAACGGCATGCTATGGCCGCAGGGCAAGATCGACTGGAAGCGGGGCACCCACGGCTGGGACTACCTTTGCCAGCTCTACCAAGCAGGCTGTCGCGCCTGCCGCGAGGTGTGCCCGAAGGCAAGGATTGTCATCCACACCGAGAAGATCGGCAAGTGGGACGTCACCCGTACCTATTACCAGGAGATGCGCCGCCACGGCGTCGACTACGACATCATCGGGCTCTCCTACTACCCCATGTGGCACGGGACGATTCAGAACCTGGGCCAGAACCTCGACCGACTGGAGTGGCTTTTCCCCGAGAAGGAGGTGATGATTGTCGAGACGGCCGCCTACTATTCCCACGACAACGACCGCTGGGCCACCCCCGACAAGTATGCCGAGTTCTATCCCATCAGTCCCGAGGGCCAACAGCAGTTCACCCGCGAGCTGATGGCCGAGCTGAGCCGCCACTGGAATGTGCGAGGTGTCTTCTGGTGGTTTGCCGAGGAGAACGCCTGTGGCAACACGCTGCTCCCCTGCTGGGTCAACCGCGGCCTCTTCGACAACCACACCGGCCGTGCCCTCCCCGCTCTCCAAGAATTCCACTGGACCGTCGGCCGCTGATTTTCCACTTTCACAAGCTTGGTGAAGGACAGAAATTACCAGCATCGGACTGGCACGGACTTAAAGGACAGAAATTACCTGCATCGGACTGGCACGGACTGGCGCGGACTTAAAGGCAGATCACGGGGTCGGTTCTACTGATCATTTTTCTGCGTTGAAAATTTGGATGTTCGAGAATAAGTTCGTATCTTTGCCTTCGCATTTGAAAACAATTGAACCGATGGAAGTGCACAGGGAGTCAAGAACGATGTGTAATACAGAAACTTCAAAAGTGATCAGTAGAACCGACCCCATGATTCAGATTGTTCGCCTTTTGGGATAAGGATATCAACACGCTGGTCGTAGCCACACACGGCATCATGAAAAAGACGCAGAAGACGCCGAAAAGTGAAATTGCTAAGGCAGAGGGAATTAGACAGAAGTATTTTGAGAATAAAAACAAGAAGATATGAAAAAGGTAGGAGACATGAAGCTGTATAGCTTTGAGGAATTGCTGGAAGAGGATTACGGCAAAGTTGGGACGCCAGAGCGCGACGCATTTGAACGTAGCGTGGACGAGGCTGTTCAGGCCTATCGCGTGGGCGAGGCCATCAAGCAGGCACGTGAGGCGCAGAACCTTACTCAAGCGGAATTGGGTGAGAAGATGGGAGTGCAGAGGGCTCAGGTCTGCCGTTTAGAGAGCGGCAAGAGCATCACGCTTGCCTCCATGATGCGGGCATTCCGTGCGTTGGGTGTACAAGTGGCATTGGAGATGAAAGGCATCGGAAAGGTTGCATTATAAAAAGAACTAATTTCCTTCCGCCCATAGGCATCTGCGGTTTTAAGGGTTCAACTTCAAGTTTGCTTATGCCAATTCGTGGGCATAGTTCTGATAGTTGCCCAGAATCTGCTCAATGTGAATGACCTCGGGGCAGGAGTCCCAAGTGACGCCACCGCCCATCAAGTACCAATTATCACGCTCCTTCGTAGGAACTTTCTTCAGCGATGGGAATGCCGAGATGGGCATCAGCACCGAACGGCCGTCCTGCAAGTCAACCTGGAACTTCCTTTCTTTCTTCAGCCGACTGAATGACCTGTGACTTATTGAATTTGTCTCAAATTCATTGTTTTTGGCGACGAACTGGGCTTTTTATGCGATGAATGTACGAAAATGAAAGATAGCGAAACATACGTGATAGGATATATAAGGAAAAACAGCTAATTTTGCAGCAAAATTCGGAAAATAGCGTTTTTCCTCCCCGTCCGTAAAAAGACTCATACGCACAAGGTTATTAGTTATAGTTAGTAGTTATAGTTAGTAGTTAGTTTTTGTAGAAAAGAATTAGTTATGGTAAAACTAATCCCAGCGGCGGCCCGTGTGTGAATACCGGCAGCCGCTCTTTTTGTGCGTTATGAGACGTTGAGACGTACGGAAAAGTAAAAAAGTGACGAAATATTTGCTTGTTTCGCGAAAATAGCGTACCTTTGCAAGCAGAACGAAACAAATATTTTACCATAACTATGAAACAATTCGTGCTTTCACTCCTGTTGTGTGTCGTGGCCTTTCTGCCCCTGAGAGGCCAGACGGGGCACTTTTTCCCTTCCGACCGCTTCTCGAGCAGCCTGATTGCAAACCTTTGCCAGGACAAGTACGGCAGTCTCTGGATAGCTACTGACTACGGCCTGAACCGTTTCGACGGCTACCAGTTCGAGCAGTTTCTGCACAACGACAAGGACCCCTGGAGCATTTGCAACAATGCGGTGGTGACCATGCTCTCCGACCGCGACGGCCGCCTGTGGGTGGGCACGAACCGAGGCTTGGACCGCTACGACGAGGCCGCCAACGGCTTCATACACTACCGTTTCGATGAGGAGATACAGCCGCGCATCACGGGGCTGGTACACCTGTCGGACGGCAAGATACTGGTGGCGACGGCGGGCTATGGTGCCTACACCATAGGCAGCGACGACAAGCTGCAGCCTACCGACGACTATGCCGACGAGGGCAACAACCGCTACTACGGCCACATATACGAGGACTCGAAGCGCCGCATCTGGAAGACGGGCTACGACAACCTGGTGGTGATGAAGTCGAACGGCAAGTTCCAGCACTTTGAGTCGAGGGGCGAGCCGGTGGCCATACTGGAGCAGGCCGGCGAGGTGATGATAGTGGGCACGCACGGCATCAGGGTCTACCGCAATGGCCGCATGGAGGATGCCGACATCGACCTGAGCGTGCTGGGCGGCAAGGAGGTGCTGTTCAGTACGGCAGCCAAGGATGCCGATGGAAATTTATATATAGGTACACGTGGGCGCGGCATATATCGGGTTCCCCGTGGCAGCCGCCGCTTAGAGCGCTATGAGGTGGACGTGTTCGGCACCGACCTGAACACGGCCAAGGTGTGGAGCATCCTGTCCGACCGCAACGGCAACCTGTGGCTCGGCCTGCAGCTGAAGGGCCTGTTGCTGGTTCCCCAGCGGCCGATGCAGTTCAAGAACTGGAGCTTTGCGGCACAGAACATCAACCTCGGCTCGTCCATTACCTCGGTGTGCGAGGGTGAGGGCGGCATTACGTGGTGCACGGTACAGGGCGTGGGCATCTACGGCTTCGACAACCGGGGCCACGTGGTGGCTCATCCTGCTGCGCCCGATGCCGTGGAGTTCATCTTCCGCGACCACATGCGCCGCTACTGGGTGGGCACCGACGACGGCTTGTACGCCTACAACCCCGCAACGGGC
The DNA here is from genome assembly GCA_947168395.1 of uncultured Prevotellaceae bacterium. Taxonomy (GTDB): domain Bacteria; phylum Bacteroidota; class Bacteroidia; order Bacteroidales; family Bacteroidaceae; genus Prevotella. The sequence goes on from CAMVLT010000002.1 coordinate 175,926, forward strand.
GCGTCGACGCTGAAGGTGAGCTTCGACTGCGACAAGTTCAACGACATGACCAGCGACGACACGGGCCGCATCTATATATCCACCTTCTCGCGCGGCTTCTGTGTGTACGACCCCGAGACGGGCGACCTGAAGAACTACCGCAACGAGGGCGACGACACGGTGAAGGTGGGCCATCTGTGCAACGACTGGGTGATGTGTATGATGCCCGACGCGGAGGGCAACATTTGGCTCGGAACGGCGTCGGGTGTGTCGTGCTTCGACCCCCGGACGGGCAGTTTCCACAGTCAGGGCTGGCACCAGCTGCTCAACGGCACAATGTGCTTCTCGCTCTGTGCGATGACCAATGGTAACATCGTCATCGGCACGGCCAGCGGACTGTACCTCTATGACCGCCAGAAGCGCCGCACCGTGCGGTTCCCCGCCAGCGAGGCGCTGAACGACAAGTCCATCAGCTACGTCGTGCAGTCGAACGACGGCGACATCTGGTGCTCCACGTCGATGGGTATCTGGCAGTACGATGTCAGCCTCCACCGCTTCGTGGGCCACGTCAACGGCAACGGACTCTCGAAGAAGGAGTATCTGTATGCCGTCGGCATGCACACCGACAAGGACGTCATCTGTTTCGGCAACAACGACGGACTGACCGTCTTCCGTCCTGCCGAGATGGGGGCTAAGGTGCCCTCGTCCGCCGAGGTGTACCTGACGGGCTTCATGGCCGGCCCCTCGTATGTCAACACACGCAGCGTGCTCAACGGCGTGCAGGTGACCGACCGCGCCGTCATCGAGAACGACCACTTCAAACTGTCCTACCTGGACCATACCGTCACGCTGTGCTTCTCGCAGCTGAACTTCGACAATCCCGCCAACGTCACCTTCGAATACAACATCAACGGCGGCGAGTGGATAAGCAAGGCCGAGGGCGTGAACGAAATAACGCTGAGCCATCTGCAGCCCGGCACCTATAAAATAAATGTACGCGCATTGGCGGCTGGCGTCTACTCGCCCGAGAAGACCATCACCGTCACCATACGTGCCCCGTGGTACCGCTCGACGCTGGCGTATATCCTGTATTTCATGCTGCTGCTGGGGCTTTTAGGTCTTATGGGATGGCTGTGGCACAGGCGTACGCACCGGCGGTTGGACGAGGAGAAGATGAAGTTCCTCATCAACGCTACGCACGACATACGGTCGCCGCTGACGCTCATCATGAGTCCGCTGGCTAACCTGAAACGCAGAATCGGCGACAGCCAGTCGGACGCCAAGCGCGACCTCGAAACCATTGAGCACAACGCCACGCGCATACTCAACCTGGTGAACCAGATACTCGACGTGCGCAAGATTGACAAGCAGCAGATGGCGCTGCATTGCCAGAAGACCGACCTGGTGAACTTCGTGCAGGGCGTCTGCAAAATGTTCGAGTACAATGCCGAGGAGCGCAACATCAAGTTCAACCTGCAGCACGACGGCTTCGACGAATTAGACGTATGGGTAGACCGCGGCCAGTTCGACAAGGTGGTCACCAACCTGCTGTCGAATGCCTTCAAGTACAGCTTCGACGGCGGCACTATCGACGTCCGCCTGTCGAAGGACGGCGAGAACGCCCGGATGGAGGTGGCCGACACGGGCATCGGACTGGACGACGACAACCAGAAGCACATCTTCGAGCGCTTCTATCAGGGCGGCAACTCGCGCCGTTTCCACATTTCGGGAACCGGCATCGGCCTTAACCTGTGCAAGATGATAGTCGACATGCACCACGGCACCATCGAGGCTGCCAGCCGTCAGGACGGTCAGTCGGGCGCCGTGTTCACCGTGACATTGCCCTTGGGCAACAGCCACCTCACCGGACAGGAGATTGAGAAAGAAACCCCCGAGGAATTGGCACAGGCCGCCCAGCCGCAGCCGCAGCAGGCACAGCATTCGAGGTTCCGCGTGCTCATTGTGGACGACGACCAGGAACTGGCCGAATACATAGCCACCGAACTGGGCCGCTACTACAAGTGCAGCATTTGCCCCAACGGCCGCGAAGGCTTGAAGGAGCTGCTGACCGGCGGCTACGACCTGGTGGTGAGCGACGTCATGATGCCCGAAATGGACGGTTTCACCATGCTCCGCATGATCAAGACCAACGCCAACGTGTCGCACATTCCCGTTATCATGCTCACGTCGAAGGCCGACATCAGCAACCGATTGGAGGGACTGGAACGAGGTGCCGACGCCTTCCTGGCAAAGCCCTTCGACATGGAGGAACTGCACATGAACATCGACAACCTCATACACAACCGCCAGCGGCTGAAGGGCAAGTTCAGCGGTGCCCAGCAGCAGGCCGACAAGGTGGAGCAGCCCGAGGTGAAGGGTAACGACGAGCTGCTGATGGAGCGCATTATGAAAGCCGTCAACAAGAACCTGTCGAACAGCGACTTCAACGTCGACATGCTGACCCAGGAGGTGGGCATCAGCCGTGCCCAGCTGCATCGCAAGATGAAGGAGATGACGGGCATATCGACCAGCGAGTTCATACGCAACATCCGACTGGAGCAGGCCGCCCGTCTGCTGAAGGAGCAGAAGATAAACGTCACCCAGGTGGCCTATACCGTAGGCTTCTCGAACCTGGCTCACTTCTCGACCATCTTCCGCAAGCACTTCGGCGTGTCGCCGTCGGAGTATGCTGGAGGCTCGGCTGCCAACGACGAATAGCGCCCGAAGGCGAGGCTATGCGAAATTGGGACTGCAAACGTTGCAATCTGAAGGTGGCGCCCCCGTTAAGACGAAAATGAAAGTCTATGATACAAATGATAAAGCCCTTCTCGCCGAAGGGCTTTAACTTTGCACCAAAATTTCACCAATTTAATGTATTTATTCACTAAAAACTAAAAAACATGAGAAAAACTTACCGTATTTTTGTTGCATTGGTGATGTGCATCCTCGGTGGCATGTCAGCAAATGCAGGTGAGATTATTTCACTGCAGGAAGTTCCTTTCTGCACGTGGGATGATTGGGGAGCAAATGCCAAATCAACAGGCACAGCTGATTGTGCTTGGGTTGTTGGAGAAGCAACTGATCTACCTTATGGTGATTCTGGTGTAAACAACTATGCCGACCTGACGAATTACTCCAAGCTGATTGTTGTAACTACTGACGGATCGCCTCGTTTTCTTTTCAATCGTGATGAGGCTAACGGCCAGTGGAATGACGACGAGTCTCAGTCGCATCTTATTGACAACACAAAAGGTGGTTGGTCTTCCAAGTATTTCTCTCAGGACGGAAACACCTACACCGTTGACCTTAAGCAAATCACGAAGGACAAGGGTTACTGCCATCTGCACGCAATTAAATCTAACGCTTGGGGTGCAACAGTAACCATCGAGAGCATGGAGCTCGAGACTGTTGGCAAGGCTAAGCAGATTGGCTGGATCAACCTGATTAACAACAGCGACATGGAAGGCGACGACGTGAGCAGCTTCTTCACGAAGGTTGCCAAGGGCGCTCCCGAGCCTTCTGTCATTACCGATGGTATTGGTGTGAATGGTTCTCGTGGTATCGTCGTCGAGGCTACCGCTAAGGAGTCTGACGCTTGGGACAACCAGTTCTGGTTCCGTTTCAACGAGGTTGTGCCCGCTGATGCCAAGTATCGCGTATCGTTCGACTATCGTGCCGACGCTCCTGCCAAGGCCAGTACACAGGCTCACGCAGAACCCAGCGACTACATCCACTACGAGATGCTGGGCGACGTGAACTTTACTCCCGAGTGGCAGACCTTCACCGCTGAAGGTACTGTATCAGCACAGCAGGCTGGTCCTAACAGCGGCGGTGGCCTGTTCACCTCTATCGCTTTCAACCTGAACGAGCTGGCTGATGCCAACAACTACTATTTCGACAACATCGTCTTCGAGGTTTACAAGGCTGGTGTCAGCGCTGAGTATAGCTCTGATGTCGTACAGATTGACTTCGGTTTCGACACCAATATTCCTGCCCTGCTGGCCAAGACTGGTATGCCCCGTCTGCTTTTCCCGAAGGAGTGCGCTCAGGTGAAGGTCGATGGCGAAGTGCTGGAGATTATCACCGTTGAAGGTTATCCCGATGGCCGTTTCTACATCTTCACCGAGGAGGCTATCGATGGCAAGGAGGTTATCGTAACCCTGAAGAACCCCTCTGATCCTGCATTCCACCTGGTTTACACGAACGGCCCTGGTGGCGACGTGCCCAACTTCGAGGATGTAGCTGAGGAGAACGACGAGGTGGCTATGGTTGACGACGCTTACTCTTACGAGTTCCTGAAGCCGACCGTGCTGCGCGCTGATCCTGAGAACGGCTCTTTCAACCTGCCTAACGGTATCAGAGAGTTCAAACTGTATCTCGACAAGGATGCTGACTGCGCAAGAATTCAGGCTACGATGGGCAAGGAGAAGCTCACCGTATCGCCCGCTGATGGCTTTGCCAAGGAGATTACCCTCACCCGTACTGGTGAAGGCGAACTGGCAACAGGCGCATACGTTATTAAGGTGACCAACATCTTCTGTAAGGATCCTCTGGTGGAGGATGACTTTACCAGCTACACCTTCACCATCAACGTTGGTAAGGTTGAGGCTGACCCGACCGATGTTCCTAAGGACATGATGGATACCGAGCTGTTTGCTAACACCGCTCAGGGTGGTATTCCCGCTGGTTTCATCGTGAAGTTCCAGGAAGAGGAGCGCAACTCAGAGAGCAGCTACAGCTCTGGTCCGCGTCTGTTCGACTTCGGTGCCGGTGGCGACTTCACCAAGGGTCTCTATCTCCGCGAGGGTTATGCCGAGTACGGTTCTACCGCTGGTTACGAGCTGAGACTCGAGGCTAACAAGAAGTACAGGATTCGCTTCAACTCTGCTATGTGGAAGGACAGTGGTTCTAAGCTGCGCTTCGAAATCTTCAACGAGGCCGAGGATATCATTCTCTGCCAGATGGTCACCAACGCTCCGAACGTCAACGGCAGCCAGGGTGATGTGAAGGGTTCTACCTATACCGAGATTGACTTCATCCCCGAGGTTACGGGTGACTATCGTCTGCGCTGGACAACTGCTGCCGACGAGACTGCTGATCCCAGCTACATGGAGGTTCTCCTTGCTAACGTTGGCGTACGCTACATCCCCAATACTGTTGGTGTTGAGGAAACTCAGAAACTGAACGAGTCGCTGGCTAATGCCAAGACCGTCCGCGACGAGAATGCTGCCGAGCGCTATGCTGGTGAGGCTTATACCGCACTGGTTACCAAGATTGAGAAGTACGATGCCGAGAAGGATGGCTACACCGCTCCCTCTGCATACTTCAATGCTGCTGACGACCTCGACGCTGCTGCTACAGCCGTGAAGGATCACCGCACCAACTGCGACACCTACGACCAGGCTATCAAGAAGTCTATCGACGTGGTTCGCGACAATGCTGAGACCAAGTTTGCTGTTACCGACCTCTACAAGGAGCTGCAGGCTACCAACGAGAAGTATCACGCTTACTCTGTAATGGAGGAGAATCCCGATCCCGATTCTGAGACTGGTTATACTTACTTCTTCGACGTTCTGACCGATGACGCTGTGCTGCAGGAAGCTGCCAAGGAGCTGGCCGACGCTACCAAGCTCGCTGGCTACATGTTCACCGAGGGTGAGTCTAAGACCTCTACTGATGTAGGTATCAAGGTGCTGGTTGACCGCATCCGCCAGGGAGCCGAGGGCCTGAAGCAGCTTGGTGTTGCTGAGGACGATCCTCTGATTGTGGCTGCCAACAATGCCGTTACCGACGACGACGAGCTGGCTGAGCAGCTGAAGAACCGCATCAAGGCTGAGTTCTATGCCAAGATGAAGGACGGTGTTGACATGTTCCCCGAGCAGGTTGACGAGAGCACGATGGAGACCACCACTCCGAAATACAACTTCACCGTATTCGTGAAGAACCCGAACACCTACGCTTGGAAGGAGAACGGTGTAGGCATTACCGAGGAGAACTGCCCGGGTTGGGTTGCTGTTGAAGGTAATCCTGGCCTGACCAACGCTTGGAACGGCTCTTATCCTGGCGACATCGACGGTCTGCCCAAGGACCTGCTGATTACTCAGTATCACGCTGCCAACCGCATCGAGCAGACCATCTACGACCTGCCCGCAGGTATCTACAATGTGATGATCGACTGCACCGAGTGGAGTGATGAGTTCAGCCCGAAGGACGGTGACGACGAAGAGACGATTGCCCAGAAGGAGGCTAACCACGAGCAGAACCGCTACTATGTGAAGACTTCCGAGACCCCCGAATATGTTGCTGGTCAGGAAGAGCCCGAGGAGTTCGCCGCTGATGGTCGTATCGACTATAACGGACAGTATGTTGCCCGCCACGAGAACCTCCTTGAGGGTGTTCAGGTTGTTGACGGTCAGCTGACTATCGGTGTGAAGTGGAACAACCTCGCCCAGATGATGTTCGACCGCGTCCAGATCTTCCTGGCTGGTGGTGCTGCTGGCTTCGACTATGGCAAGGCTTACGAGGAAGTGATGGTCGGTATCGACGAGGCTGCCAAGGCTGCTAAGGTTCGCGCCCTCGAGGTTTACGACCTGAACGGTCGCCGTCTGCCCGCTGCTGGTCAGAAGGGTATCGTGATTGTCAAGAAGTACATGAGCGACGGTACTGTACGCACAGAAAAGGCTATCAAGTAAGAAGCCGTTTTTAATGGACTAACAAGAGTCGCGGGCAGGCATGCATAGCATGTTTGCCCGCTTTCGGTTTGTTTTGAGACAAAAATAAACATTAACGAAACGTTGGCCGTGTTGGCGTTCGCTGTTTTTTTATTACCTTTGCACCGTTAAATCAATAACTATAGTAATGAAACGAATATTTACCTTTCTACTGCTGGCGCTTGTCTGTGCCGTGCAGACCGTCAAGGCGCAGGAGCGCCGACCCATTGACAACCAACATCCGTTGTGGCTGATACACATCGACGTGTGGAACTCGGCCGACCCTCAGAAGATTATCGACCTCATTCCTGCCGACGTCAAACCCTACGTCTGCATGAACCTGTCGTTGTCGTGCCAGTTCGACACGAAGACCGGCATGTACCGCATGCCCCGCAATGCCGTGCGCACCTACAAGTCGTGGGCAACGGTATGTCAGAAGAACGGCATGTGGTTCTCGTGCCAGCCCGCATCGGGTGGCCACACCCACATCCAGGACACCGACCTCGAGACCTTTGAGTACTTCTTCAAGACCTTCCCCAACTTCCTCGGCTGGAACTACGCCGAGCAGTTCTGGGCCTTCGGCGATGCCGGCGACAAGAGCTCGATGACGGCAGCCAGCCGTTGGGCTTTGTTTGCCAATCTGGTGGAGATGTCGCACAAGTACGGCGGCTTCCTTACCGTGAGCTGGTGTGGTGGCGACTACCACATGAGCACCAACCCTATGGGCGAACTGAAGGCCGACAAGAACTTCCTTGCCGCCTGTAAGAAGTATCCCGAGAGCATCGTGTTCCTCTACAAGTACACCCATGCCAGCAGCTTCTACAACAACGAGAGCATTTGCTGGGGCCCGTTTGTCTCGGGTCTGGCCAAGAACTATGGCGTCCGCTACGACAATTGCGGCTGGAACGACACCACGTCGAAGCTGGTAGGCGAGAACAAGTGCAAGTATCCCGGCAGCGCCGGCATCGGCACCGTGATGGAGCAATGCTGCGTCAACGGCGGTGCCGTCTGGGACGGTCCTGAGCTTATCTGGAGCGGCGAGTGCTTCCAGAACCAGAACGATACCCAGGTTGATGGCTACACGCGCCGCAACTGGGGCACCTTCCCCAACTTCAAGGGCATCTGGCTCGACATGTGGCGCAAGATTATCAACGGAACGATGTATATCCCCTCACGCGAGGAGGTGCTGGCAAAGACCAAGATTGCGGTCATCAACGATGTTGCCAGCGGCTATGAGTCCTACACGTCGTGGGACGACCTCTACAACGGCGTTTACCTGCAGACCGACCCCTTCAACCAGAAGAAGGAGGCTCGCCACAATTACGGCCAGTGGTACAACAACCTGTGCTACTTCAAGTCAACGGGCCGCTACGGTGCCATCCCCATTGTCATAGCACTTTACGATGACGCTGCCAAGGCTATTCCCCTCCAGATCAAGCGGTCGAACTATAAGACGCGCTGGAGTACGCAGGCCAAGAAGCAGGCCGACTTCAACGAGCTGTATCCCGAGGTGTCGAAGGGCGACCTCTACGTCAACCGCTACCATAACCAGCTGGTGACCTACACCCCGTACTCCTATCTGAACGTGAAGAAGTCGGCTTCGGCAGCAATCCCCCTCCAGTATAATACCTGCGACACGCTGAAGCTGAACTACGGCAAGCTCTCGAGCGGTGTCATCCGCGAGTATGCCGACCACATCGACTTCTACCTGAACAATTACCGCAACGACTCCATCGCTCAGCAGACTGACGTCATCACCGTCACCGGCGTGACGTCCGAGCCTGAGGCCACCTATACGAAGCCTGTGACCAATGCCCCCAGTCACAATATCACGTTGCCTGCCAGTGCCATTGTCTACGATGCCGAGGCAAAGACCTTTACCGTGACGGTCAAGCACATGGGACCCGTGCTCCTGACTATTTCCTGCAAGGGCGATGCCACCGACCGCCTTACCGACGTGCTGCCGGCTCAGCAGCTGGAGCAGCCCAAACAGCCCGAGCCATACGTCGGCCCCGTCATTATCGAGGCTGAGGATATGGACTTCAAGAGCGTCGACAACCGCCGAACCCACTCTGGCTGGTGGGCTCAGGAGTACAAGGACTTCGCAGGCATGGGCTTTGTCGAGACCAGGACCAGTACCGCCTCGGCCCTGCGCCACCAGTTGAAGTTGTCGGACGTTGCCGCCGGCAAGTACAACATCCGCATGCGCTACTGCAATTCGAGCAAGGCTGGCAAGATGAAGCTCACCGTCAACGGCACGGCCCAGGATGTCGATATCGAGAAGGTGGCCATCAACGACTGGCAGGAGGCTGTGGTGACTGCCGACCTGAATGCCGGCACCAATACGCTGATTATCCAGAACACGGGAGCCATCAAGATGACCATCGACCAGGTCATATACGAACCGGTGGCCACCGAGCCTGAAAAGTTCCTGGTAACCGTTCGCGAGGCCGACTTTGGCAAGGTGACCGCCAGTACCGACATGGCGGCTGCTGGCGAGACCGTGAAGCTGACCATCACTCCCGATGAAGGCTATGCCATCAAGGAGCTGCGCGTGATCAACGGCGTGTTCTTTACCCAAGGCGTGACCATTCCCGTAACTCCCGGAGCCACCGAGGCTTCGTTCACGATGACCGACGAGAACATGACCATCCAGCCCATCTTCTACGACGTGGCAGCCGTCTACGAACTCGACTTTACCGATGTCGCTGCCGGTGCGCTGCCTGAAGGCTGGCGTACTACCGACGGCACCGACGTGCGCAACTATCCCACCAGCAACGGCAGCGGTCCGCGCACCTTTGCCGGACTTACCGGCTATCAGGGCAAGGCCCTCTACTGGCGTACCACCAGTGCCGAGTTCGGTCGTCTGGCGGCTTACCCGCTGACATTGCAACCCGGCAGCTACGAACTGATTTTCGCGATGGCTGCATGGAAGGGTACCCCGAAGTATCAGGCAAAGATACTCAGCAGTAGTGGCTCGGCCCTCAAGACGTCCGATACCTATACGGCAACTCCCAACCTCGAAGGCAATGCCGCCGGCAACATCTCGTCGGCCACACGCATCACCATGCCTTTCGACATCACGAAGGAGGGTAAGTATATCGTCCAGTTCAAGGAGGTAGGAAGCGGCATGCAGGAATTCCTGTTGGCTGAGTGCCGTCTCAGGTGCACCTCGCTGACCGGCATCCACGAGGTAAGTACCGACAAGGCTGCCGAGGGCCTGTTCGACCTGAACGGGCGGCGTGTAGGCAAGGATGCCAAGGGCATACTCATTATCCGCACCGCCGACGGAAAGGTGGTTAAGGCGAAAAAGTGAAAAACGCAACGGGCTGGCACGGACTGTCACGGACAAAAACAAGAAGTCCGGACAAGTCCGTTAAGTCCGATGCTAAATAACAACAACGAATATGATACGAATGATGAAACGATTAGTGGGCTGCATGGTGGGCCTCATGGCCTGCGCAGCACTCGGAGCACAGGGCGTGAAGCCGCTGCCCTCGCTCCATGTGGAAGGAAAGTGGCTGGTCGACACCCACGGCAACCACGTGGTGCTTCACGGCGTGATGGACACACCGAGTGCCTGGTTCAATAACGGCCGCTGGGGCTGGAGCTACGACGATGCCGGCCGCCAGCGCTGCCTCAATTATTTCGAGAAACTGTTCGGAGCCCTCGAGAAGTCGAAGTGTACAGTCTTCCGTCTGCACCTGGAACCTGCATGGACCAACGACAACAGCTATACATATCCCGGTTCTGCCGGACAGTCCGCTGATGCCAGCGGCGAGGCCGACATCAAGCACTTCAACCCCACGCGCCTCACCAACTACATGAAGACGCTCTACTTCCCACTCATACAGCGGGCCATGAAGCACGGCTTGTACGTCGTCGTCCGCCCGCCGGGGGTCTGTCCGGGCGACCTGAAGGTGGGCGACTACTACCAGAAGTACCTGCTCAACGTCTGGGACCTCTTCACCCAGAACGACTCCATCCGCAAGTATGCCGGGCAGGTCAGCATCGAGCTGGCCAACGAGCCGGTACGCATCAGGAACTCGCAGAACGCCGACGACAAGAAGGCCATGCACGACTATTTCCAACCCATTGTCGACCTCATCCGCGCCAACGGCTTCACCGGCATCGTCTGGGTGCCCGGCACGGGCTGGCAGTCCAGCTATGCCGACTATAAGACCTATCCCATCACGGGCGACAACATTGGCTATGCCGTCCACGACTACGACGGCTGGTACGGCTGCGAGGACAAGAAACTGACCGAGGCCAACCTGGAGCAGGCCAAGAGGAACAAAATCAACCAGTTCCACAACCAGGTGCCCGTCGTCGATACCAATCCCGTTATCATCACCGAGATTGACTGGAGTCCCAAGAAGCCCGGTTCGGGCCATTACAACGAGCACAATGAGTGGGTGGAGTCCAACTACGGCACCTGGGCCACCGGCCGCACCTCGATGTGGGGTACCGTATTCAAGGCCGTCCACGACCACTACGGCAACATCTCGATGACGCTCTCGGGCACCAGCTGCCTCATCGACGTCGACGAGCTCATCAACAACAACAAGGTGGTGCCCGCCTTCGGCGGACTCGAGGAGGCTTGCGGCAAGGCCTGCATGGACTGGTATGCCGACTACTATAACGTGAACTACCCGAAGGCCGACTTCCAGAGCGTGCCCGTCAGCAACATGGGCAACTACTACCAGAACCCCATCGTGAGGGCCGACTTCCCCGACCCCGACGTCATCCGCGTGGGCGACACCTATTATATGGTATCAACCACCATGCACAACTTCCCCGGTGCCACCATCCTCAAGTCGCAGGATATGGTCAACTGGGAGTACTGCGCGCACCCCCTGCAGCAGCTCTCCAACAAGGTGTCCTACGACCTCTACGGCTCTACCAATGCTTACGGCTCGGGCATGTGGGCATGCTCCATGAAGTACCACAACGGCAAGTTCCACATCCTTATCAACGAGAAAGTGCCCATCGACGGCTGGAACCTGCAGGGATGGCTGCTCACCGCCACCAATCCCGAGGGCAAGTGGGAGATGAAGAAGCTGACCCGCAGCTACTACGACCCGGGCATGCTCTTCGACAACGGCAAGGTCTACGTGGCCTGCGGCATCGGCAACATCGCCATCTGCGAACTCGACGAGAAGTTCAACTTCAAGCGTGACAAGACCGTCATCACCAACCGCGACGGACTGGAAGGCAGCCACCTCTACAAGATTGGCGACTACTACTACATCTACGCCACCTACGGCGGATGGCCCAGCGGACAGGCCGTATTCCGCTCGAAGGACATCTTCGGCCCCTACGAGGAGAAGATGGTGGTCGAGAAATCCTATAACAACGTGCCCAACACCATTCACCAGGGCGCACTCATCGAGGACACGCAGGGCAAGTGGTGGACCATCATGCAGGAAGACCTGGGCGCACTCGGACGCATGCCCAACCTGCAGCCCGTCAAGTGGGTCAACGACTGGCCCGTGGTCGGCAACAACGGCACGCCTTACAAGAGTTTCGACAGCAAGGTAAGCAAACCCAAGCCCGTGGGCGACAACGGCGTGAAGCGACTGCCCACCACCGATGTGTTCCGCACCTATCCCCTCGGCAAGCAATGGGAGTGGAACCACAATCCCGTCGATACGGCGTGGACACTCTTCGACCGCCCCGGCTGGCTCCGTCTGAAGGCTGCCACCGTCACCACCAAGCTGCCGCAGGCCCGCAACATGCTCACCCAGCGCATCTTCGCCATCCCCAATCAGTACACCAACGGCAGCGTCCGTCTGGATGTCAGCCAGCTCAACGAGGGCGACCGTGCCGGTATCTGCATCCTGCAGGACCCCTACGCCATGATTGCCGTCGAGCGTACCGACGAAGGCAAGTTCCAGCTGCTGTGGCAGCAGGACCAGGTGAGGGATGCCGGCAGCGACTTCAAGCCCGACTCCAAGACCGTTGACATTGAGCCTGAGAATGGCATCATCTACCTGCGCGCCTCCATCAAGTACGGCGAGAACAAGGCTAAGTTCTACTATTCACTCGACAACACCACGTGGAAGCCGCTGGGCGGCGCCACCTCCATGAGCTTCAACCTCAGCGTCTTCGTCGGTGCCCGCTTCGGACTCTTCTGCTATGGCACCAAGACCAAGGGCGGTATCGCCGACTTCGACTGGTTCACCACCGAGAGCCAGTTCGACGAGAGCCAGGTATGCCCCGACGAGTTCAAGGCACCCGCCGAGAACCAGTTCAAGGTCACCAAGCTCGTGCAGACACCCGCCACCATCGAGACCATGATTGGTGGCTGGGGAGTACCCCTGCTCAAGGCCACCTACGCCGATAACCACACGGCCTACGTAGCCGACCAAACCACCATAGTGCCTGGGCAGGACGGCATCGTCGAGTTCCACCACGGACGTATGCTCGGCACCGGCCAGGGCAGCACACCCGTCAAGGCCACCTACGTCGACCCGCTCGGCAACAGCGTCGAGACCACCTTCACCGCCAAGTCCTCCTACTTCCCCTTCGACTACCAGTACGTCAGGAGCGACCTCAAGGGCAGCGGCACCTACCGCAACAACACCGCCTCAGCCGTCTTCAAGTTCAACGAGGCCAATTCCCAGATGGGATGGGTGTACAATGCCAATGTCGACATGACTGGCTACAAGTACCTGGTCATCCGGCTGCTGCAGAAGCAGACCGCCGATGCCCACCTCAACATCTACACCACCCAGAGTCTGACAGGAGCCTGCTACTCGTCGCCCAAGTTCGGCAGTCGCCAGGAAATAGTCATCGACCTCGACACCTGCAAGTACACCTCGGCAGCTAACAAGGGCAAGGATCTGAACCGCAAGACGGTGCGCATGATTACCTTCACCGGGGCCTTGGCCAACAAGACGCTGGCCCTCTCCGAGATGTTCCTGAGCAACGACCCGAAGTACGACACCACCGGCATCCTCGATGTGGAACGTTCAACGTTCAACGCTCAGCGTTCAAAGGTCAATGTCCACACCCTCTCCGGCCAGCTCGTCCGCAGCGGCGCCCCCCGCGCCACCGCTCTGCAGGGCTTGCCAGCTGGTGTCTACATCATCGACGGACATAAGGTCATCTGGAGCGGACGGTAATATCCCCCCTCTACTCCTTACGAAAAAGGTCGTAATATGAAAAAAACACGCATTTTGTAATAATGTAATATTGTAATAATGTAATATTAGCATAAACAATATATAAAATTGCCTGCCGTATCACTACGGCAGGCAATTTTAAGGCTCAGGATTGACATCCGGAACGTTCTCAGGGAACGTGGCTCCGTTCTTCCACTCCTGCATAGGCAGCTTCACGTGGCGGAGCTTCTTCTTACCGTCCACCGTCACCTCGTAGGTCTTGACGGCGTAGCCGCCCTCCAGCACGCAGTACTCCTGGAAAGCGTGGCGGGTCAGCTGGTCGAGCTTCTTCTGGTCGCCCATGAAGTTGATGCACACGCCGACCGTCTGCACATCGGGGTTGAAGCCGTTGGCCACAATGTCGGCAGCGTCCATGCCGCCCTTCTTGTTGGTGATGGTCGGCCAGAAGGTGCCGATGCCGTCCAGCTTCACGCCGTAGCCCTGCGAAACCAGTTCGGGAATACATTCAGCCAGCTGAGAGAGCACACCCTCCACAATGTCGCGCGTCCAGATAGAGCCGTGAGCGGCTATGTGGTCGCAGAGGGCGCGGGTGCTCAAGGTTCCCACTCGGTCAACCTCGGGGAACCACATACCAAAAACTCGCGATGCCGAGTTGGTACATTTGCGCACGTTAATGCGCAGTGGGGTTTTAATTTTCTGTCCCATAATAATCCTTTCTTTTAATTTAGTCCTTTCTTCACTTTACTTTTTAATCCTTTCTTCCCTTTTAATCTTTTCAAACTCCCCTCCCGTTCGGGAGGGGCTGGGGGTGGGTATTAGGTGGGTATTAGTGGGTTTACTCATCCGTCAAATCCGGACACCCCTGTGCCCTCCAGTCGTCGTAGTTCATGTGCAGCGTCTTGTCCTTCACCTTCTTGCCGCCAACGGTCTTGTAGATGGTGCGCACGCAGTCGTGCATAGCCAGCGAGCAGTGCTCCTTGAACTGCTTCGAGCACTTGTTGTTGAGCTTCGTCTGGTCGGGGGTGAAACGGATGCGGATGCCGTCACAAATCTCACTCACATTGTTGAAGCCCTGCGGGCCCTCAACACCTCCCTTTACCGCCTTGGCGGTGGGATAGAAGATTCCAATTCCTTGGAGTTCAACACCATACCCCTGACAAACCTTCTCAGGGATACAAACCTGGAGCTGCTTGAGTATGCCCTCCACCACGTCGCGCGTCCACACAGAGCCGTGGTCGGCAATGTGGTCGGCCAGTGCGCGGGTCGAAAGCAGGCCTTTGTACTCAACCTCTCCGAAGTACATGCCGTAGGTGCGAGAAGCCGAGTTCTCGTCCTTACGGACATTCACCAGCATGATTTCTTTCTCTTTCGTAGCCATAATGATTTAGATTTTAACTATTCTCGTTATCCTGAAAACAAATATTATTCTAATTGCGCTGCAAAGGTACGAAAAATATTCTAAACCGCCAAATATTATGCAAACTATTTTCTGTTAATTATTGTTTTTGCGTTTATTTATTCTTCCTCATCCCTCTTCCTTCTTCCCTCTTCCTTCTTCCTTCTTCCATCTTCCCTCATAACCTCTCCTTTCGTCGGGTGGGGGGTCTTGCTCGATCGGATGGAGGGTCTTGGCCTGTCGGGTGGGGGGTCTTCGGCAGCAGCATTTTTTGCCATAAAAATTTGGCCGTTTGAATGTTTCTCATTATCTTTGCAAGCTGAAAACAAAACACCAAAACTCCCAAAGATTATGGCAGACGACACAAACGAGAGATACATCAATCCGTACACCGACTTCGGCTTCAAGAAACTGTTCGGCACAGAGATGAACAAGGATTTGCTCATCAGTTTCCTCAATGCCCTGTTCAACGACAGCACAAAGGAAATCGAGGATGTGCAGTACCTCAACGGCGAGAACCTGGGCGACGGTTACGGTGACCGCCGCTCGGTGTTCGATGTCTATTGCATGACTAAGGACGGCAGCCGTTTCATCGTAGAGATGCAAAAGGCAGAGCAGGCTTATTTCAAGGACCGCAGCGTCTATTATTCCACCACGCCCATTCGCCAGCAGGCTCCGAAAGGCGAGTGGGACTATCGTCTGGATGATGTCTACACAATAGGCATCCTGAATTTCGAGTTTCCTCACAACGAGTATCCCGCCGACCGCTACCGGCACGAAATCAAGTTGAAGGACATCGAGGACAACCACGTGTTCTACGAAAAGCTGACGTTCATCTATCTTGAAATGCCCAAGTTTGTCAAGACGGAGGATGAGCTGGTGACGATGTTCGACAAGTGGATGTTCGTGCTTCATAATCTTTATCGCCTGTTGGAGCGTCCCAAGGCATTGCAGGACCGTGTGTTCCAAAAGCTGTTCGACCAAGCCGAGATTGCCCGTTATTCCGAGACTGAGCGCCGCCAGTATGAAGACAGCAAGAAGGTGTTCTGGGATAACTATAGCGTTATTAAGACCGCACGAGATAAGGGAGTGCTTGAAGGCATACAAAAAGGCATTCAGCAAGGTATTCAGCAAGGTATTCAGCAAGGCGTTCAAAAAGGTGTTCTGCAAGAGAAAGCTGAAACCGTTCAAAGAATGAAGGCTAAAGGTTTCTCCGCTGAGGACATATCTGAGATAGCAGGTTTAACAGTAGAGGAGGTAGAGGAACTGTTGCAATAAGAATGGCGAGAGCAGATGCATGTGTAACAAAAGAACCGTCTTTTACCTTCTTTTAGACGATTTGGAGGCCGATTTCAAGCTGATTTTCTAAAATAAAGTTAAATTATGGGCGTTGCCACCGGTGGTTGCCACCGGTGGCAACCCTTTTTTTGTTCGTAATTTTGCACTGTCAACGAACGGAAACGGGAGGTTGGCAGTGCTCTTTGAGGCTTCGCCTCGAAAAGCTGCGGCACCTCAGCAAAGCTAAAAGCAAGCTTTCGCTTTTGCGTTCGGTTGGCAGCGCTCTTTGACTTATTGATACAACGAAATAACATACCGCTTCTTCTCAAAGGGTCAAACATCAGGCGGTCAGCGGACTGCCGAACTCTGCCCTGCCGCGACGGCACGGCAGTTATTCTTCACCACGGAGAACACGGAGTTGTTTTATCATACAAACTCTGTGTGCTCAGTGGTCTCGGTGTTTCAAAGTATCCGACAGACGGCCTGAAAGGCCAGCAAGCAAATAGCCCAGGGCAGCGCCCTGGGTATAGGGTGGGTGTACCGCCAACGCCCTGAAAGGGCAAAAGCTTTTGGCCTTACAGGCCGATTCCACTCTCCTGCTTGCACCCAGGGCGCTGCCCTGGGCTAAAGGCTTCTGCCCTTTCAGGGCGGGGTTTAAACGTCCTGTCACCCAGGGCGCTGCCCTGGGCTATGAGCTTTTTGGCCTTTCAGGCCGTCATTGCGAAACTGGAGAACAATAGTATTAACTAAAAATAATTAAGGTATATGGAAAAGGGAAATGAAATGACTATTCAAGGCAATGAGCAGCGCATCAGCTCGCTTGACATTGCTGCGGTGACAGGTAAGACCCATGCACACGTGCTAAGGGACATCCGGAACATGGAGCAGGCATGGGAAAAAGAATGTGGAGCCAAATTTGGCCGCTCATCGGAAAAGGTGAATATGCCGCAGGGCGGCGTGAGGCTGATACCAGTTTATCAGCTGACGAAAACGGAGTCGCTGTACGTGGCGACGAAGTTCAACGACACAGCACGGGCACGGCTGGTGCTGAGGTGGGAACAGCTGGAAAAGAAGAGCCTCACCCCCCACCCCTCACCAAACGGAGAGGGGAGTAATTACTCCCAGAAACTGCTGGTGACTGAGGCTGAGATGCTGCAGAAGAGCGACGAGATACGCCGCCAGCAGATAGGGGACGAGAACCGCCCAGCCGACGGCTGCCTGACAGTGAGGGACATCGCCCAGCTGCTGCGTACAACGGTGAAGGCGGTGAACAAGGCGCTGGTGGCCGAGGGGGTACAGTACTGGAACGGCGGGCGCTACAAACTGGCACCGAAATATGCCGAACAGGGGCTTGCCCAGGACCGCTGCTTCCACTACTACGGCCTCGACGGCGAGAAGAAAGAACGGGCCTACCTCGTGTGGACGCCCATCGGCATGGAGTTTATCAGAACAATTTTTTAAACGGTAAAAAAGTAAAAAGGTAAAAAGGGCAACGGACTATACGGACTGAAGCGGACAAAATAATAAGTCCGTGTGAGTCCGTGAGAGTCCGATGCAAAAAGTAAAAAGGGCAACGGACTATACGGACTGAAGCGGACAAAATAATAAGTCCGTGTGAGTCCGTGAGAGTCCGATGCAAAAGGTAAAAACTGAAAGTATTATGGAAATTAAAGCAACGATTGAACAGATGAGTGCTCCTATTGCCTACAAATTCAAGACTGAAAGTGGTGTGGAGCGTGAGTCCTCCTATTTGGAGGTAGTGTTGAACGACGGCCTGAACAGCTTCTATTGCGAAACGGCCAGCCCCCTGAATGCTCAGGAAACGGCTAAGAAAGTAAAAATCGGCGACAAAGTGGTGGCTTTGGCCCGGTTTGAGGCCTTCCTCTGCAAACGTCAGGATGGTGGTACTTTCTATAAGAACCGCGTGAAGATTCTGGCTATGAAAAAAGCGTTCCAGATGGGAGAAACACTGCCTGAGACCTTCTAACATTACAATATTACAATATTACATTATTACAAAATGCTTGTTTTTAACTATTGGTTATAATAATATATTTATATATAAATATATATATTATAAAAATATTTCTCTTAACTTATGGGTATTCAAAAAGGGGCAAAATGTAATAATGTAATAATGTAATAATGTAATAATCCTAAGAGGAATGATTTAAGAAAATTATTAACAAAATGTATAAATGAAAGATTATGGCAAAGAAAGTTTTGAAGAAGTTCCGTTCTACGAACACCATCTACGAGGACTATTCTATCGACATTGCACCCTTCCAGCAGACGGGCGAGTCGAGCCAGATGGACGTGGTGGAGAGTAGCGGCGGCAAGATGTTCCTGACGAAGGGAACGAAGAAGCAGACGCGGTGCATCCACTTAGCTGTTGACAGCAAGGAGAAAGACCCCGTAGGCAAGTTGTACCAGCAGTTGGACAATGTACTGGCGCAGGCCCGGCGTGACGGGCAGGACCTGCCGGAGTACAAGGCCCCGACGGTGCCCAAGGGCACGGTGCTGGAAAAGTGTGATGACTTTACCTGCTGCGTGAACAACGCGCAGGGTAAGGTTGAAGTCTCTCTGTGCATCGACCTCTCCAAGGATGTTGATTTCTGTAGCAAGTTATTCAAGATTTACTCAAACCTGTCAAGATGTTTGCACTACAACGAAGATTCTTTGAAGAAACTGTGCCGGCAACTCGCGAAACGTGGTGCGAGCTGAGCAACGACCCCAGCGTGAAACGGCGCATAGCCGAGTGCCGGCAACTCTACGGCGCAGGCGACGTGAAGGGCTACACCGCTAAGAAGCGCGGCCTGCCACTGGCCTGCTATATGTGTACGTTCCTCGACAGCAAGGGAGCGAAGGACGATATGCCTCTGGGTGCATGGCGCACCCAGCAGGCTGCCAAGCTGAACGGCCTGATCATGCATGACTTTGACAAGTTGTCGCACATCGGCCTGACGGTGAAGGAACTCTACGACGCCCTGCCGACGCACTGGTTTGACGACAAGAGCTGCCCGACGGCCATACTGCTTGCGCACGTCACGCCGAGCGGCGACGGACTGAGGTTGGTGACGATGGCCAACGCCGACCTGACGATTGAGCAGAACCAGCTGGCTCTGCTGACTCAAATCAAGGCTTTGGACCCCGAGCGGTTCAAGGGCTTGTCGAACGATGGCAGCTGCATCAATGCTGACCGGGCATCGTTTATGGTAGACAGTGAATCAGTATTTTTTATTAACGACAGAATTTTTGATTATGACAACGAAAGATATGATGAGAAGTGGGGGGCGAAATACCGGACCCACCCCCGTCCCCTCAAGACCCACCAGACCCTCCAGACCCTCCCCCGACCCCTCCCTGTTGAGGGAGGGGAGAAGGGTGAAGAGGCGGTGAATGCCCCCCTCCCTAAACAGGGAGGGGATGGGGGGAGGGTCTTCTACCACGACGTTTCCTACTTGGCCGTCATCAACACTTGGTTTGAGCAGAACGGTGGGGTTCCTAAAGAGGGCGACCGTCACAAGACGTTGCTAAAGCTCTGCTCTGATTTGCGCTACATCACGGACAACGACGCCTCGTTCCTGTTTGATGTCATCTGTCGCGCCACCTTCGTGAAGGACCTCATCGAGAAAGAGGGTCGCCAGGAGGAAATCAAGCGCATCTGCCAAGACGTGACCGCCAAGGAACTGTGGTGGGGCACGCCGAAGCGGCTGAAGGCCGTGCTCGATGCTTTAGGGCTGGGAAAAGCGGTCAAGTCGAAGGCTAACGGCGTGGCTACCGACGAGGAAGTTTTAGAGGTGTTCTGTAGCTTCAACGACCGTCTGAGTCCGCTGCTGACGGAACCCTATTCGTGGGCAGCTAAGACTACGACCGAGACGAACCTGCTGCCTGCTGTCTTCGCCAGCGGTGCCATGTTCTGCACGCTGATGACGCGCTGCTGGTACGAGCACTACGACGGCAACCTGACGAGGCTGAACCCGACGGCGATGTTCATCGGGCCTCCTGCCGCAGGCAAGAGCTTCGTTGACCGTCTCGACCGTCAGATTATGGCGGCGATGAAAACCGCCGATGCCCCAGGGCGTGAAGCCGAGAAGGAGTACAAGCGGAAGCTGAAGGAACGCTCTTCGTCGTCGAAAGCGCAGAAGGGCGAACCGCTTGAGATGCCGCAGGAGATGATTCGTTATTTGCCCTCGAAAACGTCGAACGCCGTATTCTTCCGCCGGTGTGAAAACGCCAAGGAGAATGTCGGGGGCGAACTGATGCACCTGCACCTCTATATGTTCGACTCGGAACTGGACTCGGCGGTAGGCGCACAGAAGAGCGACTGGGCAGGCAAGCACGACCTGGAGTTGAAGGCGTTCCACAACGAGTTCAGCGGCGTGGACTATGCCAACAACGACTCGGTGAACGACGTGATACAGGTGTTCTGGAACCAGGTCATCACGGGTACGCCCGTGTCGCTGGCCAAGAAGTTCAACCGCCGCAACATCAACGACGGTTTTTGTACTCGCGTCAGCATCTGCAAGATATGGCCTGAGAAGTACAAGATGCTGGCACGCCGCCAGGCGGAGTCGAACTACACCATCGACTCGAAACTGAAGGAGTGGGGCTTCCGCTTCGACGGCATGAGGGGCGAGCTGCAAATCCAGCCGTTGGTCGACCACTGCTATAACCTGTGCGAACAATACGCCAAGGAGGCAGAAGAACTGACTGACGACGTGTTGGACCTGCTGCGCAAGCGTGCCGTCTACTATGCCATCTGGTACACCGTGCCGCGCATCTATGGCCGCCAATGGGAGCAGTACCGCGAGACGGGCCGTGTGGAAATCAACGACGATGACCTGCGTTTCGCCAGCATCATCTACGAGTCCGTCATCTACTGGCAGGACTTCTTCTTCGGCAACATGATGCAGGAGACTTGGGACGATGCACAGCACGACGTGAAGCCGAGAAAGAAGAATTCAAAGGCCAACAACGATTTTGAGGCTCTGCCCGAGGTGTTTGAGATAAAAGACGTAGTGAGGGTGGCTAATTTGAGTGCTACGTCAGCCAATACTCGTGTATGCCGTTGGAAGGATGCTGGCTACGTTGTGCCTATCGGTAACAGTAAGCCTGCTAAATACAAGAAAATGGTATCAGCTATTGTCGTATGAGTGTGGAGATTAAGTAAGGAAAACGCCCTTCTTCAGAGGGGCGTTTTTTTTTTTCTAATATTACATTATTACATTATTACATTATTACAAAATGCGTTTTTTTTTTTCATATTACGACTTTTGTTGAGTGACCGTCTCCGCGAGCCTGGCTATTCCATCATCTTCATGCCGTTCTGTATGAAGATTCTTTTTGTGGGGGCCTTGCTGGCCAGGCGGTGGCCCTGCAGGTCGAAGTACTGGCCGTTGGGCGTTTGACGTTGGGTACCGAACTTTGTGTGATTGATGGCTGTGACGTCGGCATCGGCCTGGATGCCTACCTCGGCGGCACTGGTCCAGGCATTGCCGTTAATCTCGCTCTTGGCAACAAACTTCAGGTAGCGGCCTACGGTGGCGGTCTTCAGCTTGGCCACCTGTAGCGAGGTGGCGTTCTTGAACTCGCCGGTGGCTACGGGCTGTCCCCAAGTCTTGCCGTCGGTGCTCAGGTACACCTCGTAGGCTTTCACCATGCCGTTCTGGTTACCGTCCTGTCGCGCGAGGTAGGTGAAGGCTGTGACGCGGTAGGTCTTCACCATGTCGATGACGAGCGTGTGGGGGCACTTCGGCTCGTTGGCGCCCCAGTCGGTGTGCCAGAAGGTGTCGTTCTTGCCGTCGATGGCCAGTCGGGCTTCGTTGCCGCCGTGCTGGCTGTCGGTGCTGACCACCCGCCAGCCGCTCTTGCTGATGTATGCGTCGAGGTCGTAGGTGGCCTTGGGGCTGCCAAAGAGGCTGCCTCCGGAACCCCACGCCGTGATGGTGCAGGCATCGTTGTGGACGAAGGGTGCCGTGTAGTCTTGCGGCTCGCCGCCGTCAATGCGGTATTTGATGGTTGCTCCTTTCTCAGGCGTGCTCAGCTTGATACGCCCGTTCTCCATGCGTTCGCAGGACACGGCCTGATGGACGATCATGCTGACGCGGGCCTTGGCGGCGGGGCGCTCCTCAGCCGTGAGTGGCATTATCATAAAGCGGAAGGGCGTGCTGGCGGCATGCAGCTCGTACTGCTCCATCACGTCGGGGCCGCAGCTGGCGTTGCCGAGTCCACGGGTGGCGGCATCGAGCGAGACGACGGCGTTGGCGCACGACTTGAACTGATAGGTGTGGCGCGAGCGGTTGTTGCGGTCGGTATAATTATCCTCGGGGCGGAAGTGAACGGCTGAGGCTGCCATCTGCTCAGGGGCAACGAAGAGCAGTCCCCGACCGTCGGCATTGCGCAGCGACATCCAGCGTACTTCCTGCTTTGTGCCGTGCTCCTGCGGCAGTATGTAGCCCTCGTACTGGTCGGTCACGGTGCTCGCGTAGATGCCGGGCAGGCAAGCCTCCTTGCGGTCGCGGTAGCTGTCCCACGGGCCGCGCCCGAACCATTGCAGCTGCTCGAAGTCGGCAGGCATCTCTAACCGGAAGCCCAGTTTGGGAATGATGGCTCCGGTGGCGGAGGGGCGTATGAGGGTGCTGACCATGATGGTGCCGTCGGCAAGGACATAGTAGGCGGCGACAACGTCGAAGCGGGTGCCGTTCTTGCCGGTATAGGTGCTGTTGAGCGCGACGTAGACGGTGCGGTCGTAGGACAATGACTGCACCTCGGCGTCGGTACCTTTTACGGTGAGCTTGCGTAGCCCCATGTTGTCCCAGCTGGCACTCTGCCGGCCGTCGTTGTCGGTGGGCAGGCGGAAGGCGTTGAGCAGCAGTGGCTTGCTCAGCATCTGCACACCATCGTAGTAGTAGCCCGACAGCGTGCCCTGCGTCTTGCTGAAGACAGCCTTCAGGCGCGAGTTCTGGACGGTGATGGTCTGTGTGTTCTCGTCTATCGTCAAAGCGTCGTGGCCGAACAGTTCCCCTGGGTTGAAATCAGGCTTCTTGGCTTCTTGGACAGACAGTTTCTCCTCAGCCACCACGTAGCCGGCGTCGGCCCACAGCGTCTTTCCTTTCTGTGTGGCAGTAAAGCGGATGAAGGCTTCCTTGGAAGCATCGAGCGCTGAGAGTGCCGTGAGGTCGATGTTGACGACGGCGCTGTCGGCAGCAGCTACCTCCTGGTCGATGGCGCCGCTGCTCAGCACGTTGCCCTCCTCGTCAACCAGCTGGTAGCTGACGTCGTAAGCGGTGCTCGACAGGAAGGCCATCTTGTTCTTGATGCGGAATTGCGAGGGCTTGCCTTTCACGGCCTTGAATTCCAATGGCTGGTACACCTTCTTGGTATTATACGACTTGGCCGTCAGGCTCCAGTCGGGGCGCACCAGTCCGTTGATGCAGAAGTTGCCGTCGTTGGGGTTGTCGCCGAAGTCGCCGCCGTAGGCCCAGTAGTCCTTGCCGCCCGACTTAGTGAGCAGTCCCTGGTCCTTGAAGTCCCAGATGAACTCTCCCGTCAGGCAGGGGTACTTTTCGTAGAGGTTGAACATGTCGCGCACGTTGCCCATCGAGTTGCCCATCGAGTGGGAGTTCTCGCACTGGATGTGCGGCTTCTGCCCCGTCTTGCCCTTGCGCGACGAGCCAATCCACTCGATAGTCTCGTAGCTGCCGTACATCGTCGACGACACGTCGGCATAGTCGCTGTTGCCCTCGTAGTGGGTGGGGCGCGTCTTGTCGAGCTGCTTGATGGCCTGGGCTACGTATTTGAAGTTGTCGCCGCCGCCGCTCTCATTGCCGAACGACCACATAAAGATGCAGGCGTGGTTGCGCAGCCAGCGCACCTGGTTCTCGGAGCGCTCGACCATAGCCGGGCGGAACAGCTGTAGCGACGACAGCTTCTGGTGGGCATGGCACTCGACGTCGGCCTCGGCCAGCACGTAGAGGCCGTAGCGGTCGCAGAGGTCGTAGAACACGGGGTCGTTGGGGTAGTGCGATGTGCGCACGGCATTGATGTTCAGCCGCTTCATGGTGCGGATGTCCTCCTCCATCTCCTCGGCGGTGATGGCACGGCCGTTGACGGGCGAGAAGTCGTGGCGGTTGACACCGTGGAACACCATGCGCCGCCCGTTGATGGTGAGGGCGCCGTCGCTGCGGATGGCCACCTCGCGGAAGCCCACCTTGCAGCCTCGGATGTCGTAGACGTGGCCGGCATCGTCCTTCAGCGTCAGCACGAGGTCGTAGAGGCTGGGCGTCTCAGCACTCCACAGGCGGGGGGCTGTTACGTCCATTGTAAGAGAAGTGGAGGCCTCCCCAAGCCCCTCCAAAGGAGGGGGTGTCTGGTTACCAGTATAGGTGAGGGGGGCTGTGGCGGTAGCAATGACTGTCCCATTGTCTAAAATCTTCGCCTCAACACTTAGGTTAGCCCCTCCTTCGGAGGAGTTTTGGGAGGTCTTCACCTCAATGCTGGCCTTCGCATTCTTATAACTGTTGTCAAGGTCGGTGGTGAAGAAGAAGTCGGCGATTCTGACTTTCGGTGCCGCCCACAGGAAGCAGTGGCGCTGTATGCCCGTCAGTCGCCAGTAGTCCTGGCACTCGAGGAACGAGCCGCTGGTGAAGCGGTACACCTGTAGGGCCATGACGTTCTCGCCCTCGGTCAGGTACTGCGTGATGTTGAACTCCGACGGCAGATAGGAGTCCTCCGAGTAGCCCACGCGCTGGCCGTTCACCCACAAGTAATAGCCGTGGCCTACGCCGTTGAAGCGCACGTAGACATCGCGTCCCGCCCACTCCGAGGGAACGGTAAATGTGCGGCGGTAGGTGCCCACGGGGTTGGGCATCGCGCTGTTGTAGGTGAACCAGCTGGGGCGCTCGGCCATGACGCTGTAGGTCGACTCGCTGAACGAGAAGGGATAGGCCACGTTGCAGTAGAGCGGCTTGTCCCAGGGCTTGCCGTTGTGGAGTCCCCATACCTGCCAGCTCGACGGCACATCGATGTCGGTCCATGCGGCGTCATCGTAGTCACGGGCGCAGTAGGCATCCTTGGCCAGCGACGGCTGTTTCACCCACAGGAATTTCCACTTCCCGTCCATCGACTGGTACCACGGCGACACGCTCATGTCGGTACTGGCGGCCTCGGCCTCCGAACCCATCGGTATGTTGACGGCGTGGGCCGTCTCGCGGTTTACACTTGTCGTCTTGGGGTCGTCCCATTCCTTGCCCGTCTGGGCGATGGCCGTGGTGCAAAGCGTCAGCACGGCAGCGGTGATATAGATTCTCTTCATGCGTAACATAATAATATAGAATAGGCGGCAAAGTTACGAAAAACTTTTCTACCTACGGCCGTTTCTTGCCCTATTGTTGCATTCTTTTTACAATTAGCAAAGCAGTTGCAACAAATCCTAAAGCCCGTTTCAGAAAAAAGCAATACTTTTGCAACATTATTACTTTAACAACAACAGATTATGAAACCCAACAGAACAACAAAGGTCTTACTGACCTTGGCAATGATTCTCTTATGTGGCCGAGCATCGGCCGCCGTAGACCCTAACTTCTACATCTTCCTCTGCTTCGGACAGTCGAATATGGAGGGCAACGCCCGTCCCGAGGCTGTCGATTATGCCAGCCCCGGTCCCCGCTTCCTGTTGATGCCAGCCGTGGACTATGCAGAGCCAAGGAATGGTCGCGTTTCTGAAAGTGACAATATTTGGAAAACCCGTAAGAAGGGCGAGTGGTGCGAGGCTTCGGCTCCCCTGTGCCGTCAAAATACTGGTCTGACCCCTGCCGACTGGTTCGGCCGTACCCTCGTGGCCTCGCTGCCCGATAATATCAAGATTGGTGTCATCCACGTTGCTATTGGCGGTATCGACATCAAGGGTTTCCTGCCCGACAGCATCCCCAACTACGTCGAGAAAAAGGCTCCAGGCTGGATGAAGGGTATGCTGGCCGCCTACGACAACAACCCCTACAAACGTCTTGTGGAATTGGCCAAGAAAGCCCAGAAGGATGGTGTCATCAAGGGTATCCTGATGCATCAGGGCGAGACCAACACCGGTGACCCCAAGTGGGCTGGCATGGTGAAGCAGGTATATGAGAACTTGTGTGGCGACCTGCAGCTGAAGCCTGAGGAGGTGAACCTCTACGTGGGTAACATCGTTCAGGCCGACGGCAAGGGTGTCTGCATCGGCTGCAAGAAGCAGATTGACGAACTGCCGCAGACCATTCACACCAGTCAGGTCATCTCCAGCGACAACTGCTCCAACGGTCCCGACCGCCTGCACTTCGATGCTGCCGGCTATCGCGAGTTAGGTTACCGCTACGGCGAGGCTGTTGCCCGTCACCTTGGCTTCGAGCCCAAGCGTCCGGCTAACATGCCTGAGGCTATCAAGAAGATTGAGGTGCCTGCCGATGCCGTCATCGCTGAGACCACCATCCCTGGCAACGAGTTCCCCAAGGTCGACAAGCAGGGCCGTGCCTATTTCCGCATCAATGCGCCCCAGGCCAAGAAAGTCATTGTCGACATCTGCAACAAGAAATACGAGATGCAGCCCCAAGGACAGGGCAACTTCATGGCTGTCACCGACCCGCTGCCCGTGGGCTTCCACTACTACTTCATGAACATCGACGGAGTCAACTTCATCGACCCTGCCTCGGAGACCTTCTTCGGTTGTAACCGCGAGTCGGGTGGCATCGAGATTCCCGAGGGACCTGAAGGCGACTACTATCGTCCGCAGCAGGGCATCGCTCATGGTCAGGTGCGCAGCATCTACTATTGGAGCGAGCACTCTACCAAGAACGGCCATCAGCCCGTAGCGGCTAACGGTCAGACGGGAGCAGGCGAGTGGCGTCACGCCCTGGTCTATACCCCCGCTGAGTACGAGAATGTGAAGAACGCCAAGAAGCGCTACCCCGTGCTCTACCTGCAGCATGGCATGGGTGAGGGTGAGACCAGCTGGGCCATCCAAGGCAAGATGCAGCACATTATGGACAACGCCATCGGCAAGGGCGAGGCCGTACCTATGATTGTGGTCATGGAGAGTGGCGACATCAAGGCTCCCTTCGGTGGCGGCAGCAACCGTGCCGGGCAGAGCGAGTATGGCGCTTCGTTCTATCCCGTATTGCTCAACGACCTCATTCCCTACATCGACGCCAACTTCCGCACAAAGACCGATCGCGACAACCGCGCTATGGCAGGACTCTCATGGGGTGGCCACCAGACGTTCGACGTGGTGCTCCAGAACCTCGACAAGTTTGCTTGGCTCGGCACGTTCAGCGGCGCTATCTTCGGCCTCGACGTGAAGACGGCCTACAATGGCGTGTTCGCTAATGCTGACGAGTTCAACAAAAAGATTCACTACATGTACATGAACTGGGGTTCTGAGGACTTCATCAAGAGCGGCGACATCGTCAAACAGCTGCGTGAACTGGGCATCAAGGTCGACAGCAGCGAGTCGGCAGGCACCGCCCACGAGTTCCTCACCTGGCGCCGCGGCCTGGCCGAGTTTATACCGCACATCTTTAAGAAGTGAAAAGTGAGAAGTGAGAAGTGGAACGTAATAAGGAAATCTATAAGGTTACACTAATTGGAGGAGCAGTAAACGTAGTGTTGCTGCTCTTCAAGTTCATGGCGGGCATCATGGGGCATAGTGCCGCCATGGTGGCCGATGCCGTTCACTCGCTTTCCGACTTCGTTACCGACATCATCGTCGTGCTGTTCGTCCGTATCAGCAGCATGCCCAAGGACAAGTCGCACGACTACGGCCACGGCAAGTACGAGACACTGGCCATGACGCTGATAGGTATGGCATTGCTCGGCGTGGCCATAGGCATCGTCTACAACGGGGCGGTGAAGATTGTGGCATGGATAGACGGCACACCGTTGGAGGCACCCGGCATGCTGGCCCTATGGGCGGCGCTGCTCTCGGTGGTGCTCAAGGAGGGCATCTACCACTACTCGATAGTAAAGGCACGGCAGCTGAATTCGCCGGCGGTCGAGGCTAATGCGTGGCATCACCGCAGCGACGCGCTGTCGTCAGTCGGCACGGCTTTGGGCATTGGCGGCGCCATCTTCTTAGGACAGCGGTGGACGGTGCTCGACCCTGTAGCTTCGGTGATTGTGGGCGCGTTCATCGTGAAAGTGGCAGCAGGATTGCTATGGGGCGGTATCGGCGACCTGATGGAACATTCGCTGCCCGACGATGTAGAGGACGAGATGCTGCGCTTAGCGGCTTCGGTGCCGGGGGTGGAGGAACCTCACGACCTGCGTACCCGCCGCATAGGCAACCACTACGCCATTGAGATGCACATCCTGATGGATGGCGACATCAGTCTGCGTGAGGCCCACGACAAAGCCTCGGAGGTGGAGCAGCTGCTAAGAGACCGCTACGGCGAGGAAACCCACGTGGCGGTGCATGTGGAACCAAAACAATGAAAACCCACCCCCTGCCCCTCCCGAACGGGAGGGGAGGTGATATACAATTGTCAATTCTTATGATGAAAACAAAGTTAATGATGATGGCCGTGGGGACGCTGATGGCGACGACGGCAGCAGCGCAGGGAACCGTTGACGACTACAAACGGGCTGAGGCACTGCGCGGAAAATACTCGTGGAAAATGGCTAACGGCGACGTCAGCGTACACCGCCGCCGGGGCGAGTCCCACAAGTTCTGGTACTCAGTGTACGACGGTAAGGAGACGGTGTACAAAGAGGTGGATGCCGACCGGAATACCGTCACGCTGCTGAAGGAGAACCCCGAACCGCCGAGGCGGCGCGAATGGAGCGGACCGCAGCGGCATTGGATGGAGGTGCCCGACGAGAAAGATGGCTTCCGGCGGTCGCCCACCGACTCGACACTCACCATATTCCACCGCAACCATAATTTGTGGACGAGACAGGGCAGCGTGGAGCGCCCGCTGACCACCGACGGCGATACCACCTACTATTATTCGTCATGGGGCACATTCTCCGAGGACGGGCGCTACTACGCCACGGTGCGCATCAAGCCCGCACCTAAGCACTATGTCTATTATGTGGAGAGCATGCCCCCCGTCCAGAGTCCTGGTGTCGAGGGGGTGCAGCCTGTGCTCCACAAGCAGGAGTACGCCAAGCCCGGCGACTCGCTGAACTACCGCGTCCCCGTGGTGGTCGAGGTGGCTTCGGGTAGGGTGGTGGAGCCGTCCACCGAGTTGTTCCGCCACCAGTATGAGGTGTCGGCACCGCGATGGGACAAGGGCGGACGCACGGTGACCTTCACCTTCAACGAGCGCGGACACAAGGTGTACCGCGTATTGGAGATGGATGTCGTGACCGGTAAGGTGCGCACGCTGATAGAGGAGACCAACGACAAGTACGTGAACTACAACCGACTCTTCCGTCACGACTTCAGCGACGGGCGCCGCATCCTGTGGACCAGTGAGCGCGACGGGCGCAACCACATCTACCTGTACAACCGTCAGACGGCCCGGCTTGTGCGGCAGGTGACACGCGGCGAGTTCTACGTCCGCGACATCCAGCGCGTGGACGAGAAGGCTGGTGTAGTCTATTTCTCGGCCAACGGCATGAATCCGAAGGAGGATCCTTACCTGATACATTACTACAAGATAGGGCTGGATGGCAAGCACCTGACCTGCCTGACTCCTGAGGAGGGCAACCACAGCGCGACCTACACCGACGACATGAAGTACCTCATCGACACTTACTCCACCGTCACCACACCGCCCGTCACCGTGCTGCGCTCGGGCAAGGACGGTCGTGTGCTGCGCACATTGGAGACTGCCGACATCACGAAGTTAGAGGCCGAGGGCTGGAAGGCTCCCGAGGTGTTTGTGGCTCCGGGACGCGACGGCGTAACCCCAATGTGGGGCATCATCATCCGTCCTACGAACTTCGACCCTGCAAAGAAGTATCCCATCATCGAGTACATCTACAGCGGCCCCGGCGACCAGTATGTGCCGAAGTCGTTCCGTGCCTGGCATTGGGGTATGGTCGAACTGGCCGAACTGGGCTTCATCGTGGTGCAATTGGATGCTATGACCACCTCCTTCCGCACCCGCCAGTTTGAGGAGGTGTGCTACAAAAACCTGAAGGATGCCGGACTTCCCGACCGCATTGCCTGGATCAAGGCTGCCGCCGAGAAATACCCGTACATGGATGCCGACAGAGTCGGTATATACGGTTGTTCGGCGGGTGGGCAGAATGCTTTGGCTGCCGTGCTGTGGCATGGCGACTTCTATAAGGCTGCTTACGCTGCCTGTGGCTGTCACGACAACCGCATGGACAAGATATGGTGGAACGAGCAGTGGATGTCGTACCCCATCGACTCAAGCTATGTGGAGTGTTCCAACGTGGAGAACGCCTGGCGATTAGAGCGTCCGTTGATGCTGCTCGTAGGCGAGTTGGACGACAACGTGGACCCTGCTTCGACGATGCAAGTGGTCAGTGCCTTGCAGAAAGCCGGCAAGGACTTCGAGTTAGTGGTCGTACCTGGTGCCCACCATACTATGGGCGAGCCTTTCGGCGAGCATAAGCGTGCCGACTTTTTCGTCCGCCACCTCCTCGGTGTCAATCCGCCCAAGTGGAGCGAGGTTAAAAAGGAATAGTGAATAGTGAAAAGTGAAAAATTTGCTACCGCCATACCTGCGAACGGGACGGCGGTAGCAAATTTTTCACTCTTCACTTTTCCCTTACAAACTGTACTCCAGCATAACCATCGAGTACGGGGGCAGGTCGATGTCGAATTTCTTCTGGGCCTTGATGGTCTCCGTCTTCGGAGCAATGGGCTGTTGGTCGAAGTTGTTCTCGGCATCGGGAGCACCGGTGAGGATGGTCTTCACAGCCTGCTTCTTCAGCGGGAATCGGCTCAGGTTGATGTCGGCCTCCTTCTCGTCGTCAGTGGCGTTCACCAACTTCACATAGAGCTTGCGGGTCTTCACGTTGAGCACGACGCTTTGGCCGTAGTGTACGTCCTGTTGAGGCTGCTGCACACCGTTGGCATCGCCGTCGAACTTCACGCAGTCGCCGTAGTAGTACTGGCCAGCTGACTTGCCGAACATCTGCTGCACGTAGTAGCTGCAGGTCAGGAACGGACGCTCGTTGTCGAAGTAGATGAGGTCGGGGTTCCAGTTGGTGGCGTTCTTGCGGGCAAAGAGCGGAGCATACGAGGTCATGCAGACCACGTCGCCGTTGCGTTCGACGTGCAGCAGATACAGACCCTCAGCCAGGGCATCGATGAGTTTCTTGTCCTTGGCAGCATACTCACCTAAGTAGACCTTCGTCTTGCGGTCGCGGGGGTACTTGTCGTACTGGCGCGAGGAGAGGAAGTACTTGTTGGGCTCGTAGTAGTGCTCGTCAATAATCGGCATGCCCAACTCGTCGGCCAGCTTCCAGCCTGCCTCATAGTCGGGATTCTCGGGGTGAGAACCGGGGCCGGCGGTGCCTACGATGACTATTTCGGGATGAGCTTTCGTCACCTTTTCATAAAGGTACTTGAAGCGCTCGATGAACTCGGGCGAAATCTTCTCCTCGTTACCCAGACCAAGGTACTTCAGGTTGAAGGGTTTCGGGTGGCCTTGGTCGGCACGCATCTTGGCCCACTTCGACTTGGCGGGGTCGCCGTTAGCCCACTCAATGAGGTCGAGGGCATCCTGTACCCACTCGTCCATCTCGCTCATCGGAGCCACGTCCTGTGCCTGCTTGGGCCACATGTTCCAGCCGCCGTTGGTTCCCTGGCAGCTCACGCCGCAGGGCAGGATGGGCACAGGCTCCATGTTCAGGTCCTCGCAGAACTGGAAGTACTCATAGTAGCCCAGTCCCATGCTCTGGTGGTAGCCCCAGGTGTTCTTCTGCTGTACGCGCTTGTGACGCGGGCCGATGGTGTTCTTCCAGCGGTAGGTGTTCCAAAAGCCGTCGCCGCCGCCATGTACCACGCAGCCGCCTGGGAAGCGCATGAAGCGCGGATGCAGGTCGGCCAGTGCCTGAGCCAGGTCCTTGCGCAGACCGTGACCCTTATAGGTGTCCTGGGGCATCAGCGACACATCGTCCAAATACAGGTCACCCTCGTTGAGCACCAGCAGCTGCAGGGCAGCCTTCTGGCAGTCGGCGTTGGGCGTCAGGGTTGTCGTGTACTCCTTCCAGTCGTTCGCGCCGCCGGCAGGAATGTCGATGATGATGTCCGACAGCAGCTTCGGGTCCTTGCCCCAGCCCTGTGGCTCTACCAGTGCTATGCGCACCTGCTTGGCCGTGCCGACGTTGGCCACACGCATGGAGAAATCGTATTTGGCTCCGTTTTTCACGCTGATGCCGTCGAAGCCATCGTTCTGCAGGCCGAAGCCCCTCCAGCCTTTATAGTCGTAGAACTCCCTCGCACGCTCTACATGCAGGCGCATCATGGTGTTGCTGTTGTAGGGCGAGGTGAAGCTCTTGTCGACAGTGCTGATGCTGACGGGCTGGATGTAGCCTAACGAGTGGCCTGGGCGCACTTGCTTCCACGCCGTGCCGGGACCCCAGCCGTCCTTTTCGGCGGGGCTGAACTCGAACGAGCCGTTCTGCAGCAGTTCGGCGTAGAGTCCGCCGTCGGCACTCGACGAGATGTCCTCGAAGAAGATGCCTATCAGTTCGTCACTAATGGCCTTTCCGCCTTTCGGGGCAGACATGGGCTTTTGGGCGTTAAGTCCCAAGGTGGCTGCCGCAAGGAGGGCAGCGAGTGTTGTACGTTTGCTCATTTTGCTTCTTTTGGTTAGTTTTCGTGCAAAAGTACGAAATTATTTTCAATTATCAGTTGTCAATTGTCAATTATTTGCTAACTTTGCATCGTTTTTTAATACTTTTTGAGATGAAGAGGACCTTATTATCAGCATTTGTGGCAGCTTGTGCTCTCCAGATGACGGCACAGCCACAAGGTTTCGGCGGCTTTGGAGGTTTCCAGCAGCAGGCCAAGTTAGAAACTTCGCAGGAGTGGAAGGACGTCAACTACGCAGGCGACGACAAGGCATTCCATACGTGCGACATCTATCTCCCTAAGCAGGAGAAGAAGAGCTATCCCGTAGTCATCCACATCTACGGCAGCGCATGGTTCAGCAACAACAGCAAGGGTGCTGCCGACCTCGGCACCATCGTCAAGGCACTGCTCGACGCAGGCTATGCTGTGGTGTGCCCCAACCACCGTTCGAGCATGGACGCCAAGTGGCCTGCCCAGATTCACGATATTCGTGCCGTCATCCGTTTTGTGCGCGGCGAGGCCAAGAAGTATAAGTTCGACACCTCTTTCATTGCCACCAGCGGCTTCTCGTCAGGCGGACACCTCGCTTCGACGGCTGCCACCACCAGCGGTACGAAGCAGACGAAGGTGGGGACCGTCGACATCGACCTGGAGGGCAGCGTAGGCAACTACACCACCCAGTCGTCGGCTGTCAATGCCGCCTGCGACTGGTCGGGACCTGTCGATTTGACGGCCATGGACTGCGGCGACCACATGCAGATGGGCGAGAACAGCCCCGAGGACGTGCTGCTCAACGCAAAGCTTGCCAAGGAACCCGACAAGTATCTCAGCTTGAGTGCCACTAACTATATCGACAAGAACGACCCGCCCATCATCATCTTCCACGGCGAGAAGGACAACGTCGTTCCCTGCTGCCAGGGTAAGAAGTTCTATGAACTGCTGAAGGCAGCCGGCGTAAAGACCGAGGCCACCTTCGTTCCCGAGGGCGGGCACGGCATGGGCATGTACAGCGACGAGAACCTCAAGAAGATGGTCGGCTTCCTCGATGCTGTGAGGAAGTAAGGCACAATCATACTTAGCATGAACAGATATGCTTTCATTACCTTGCTGCTCGTCTTCGTTGTGCTGACAACACAGGGAAAGAAGGAAGAAGAGGTACAGACAGCCGTGATGCAGCTGAGCATCACGGCTGATTCCACGTTGACCCCACAACGGAAGGTGACGGCCCACATGACGGCTACCGACTACGACGGCCCCATCGGCATCAAGCTTCGCGGCAACAGTTCACTGGGCTTCAACCAGAAGAAATACACCATCGAACTGCGCGACCAGCAGGGTAGGGAGGTGGACGCACCGCTGCTGGGCATGCCTGCCCATAGTGACTGGGTGCTGCTGGCTCCTTATCTCGATGTGTCGGCCGTGCGCGACCCGTTGGCCTTCCAGCTGTGGCGCGACATGGGACACTGGGCACCTCGCACACGTATCGTCGAACTGACGCTGAACGGCGAGTATCGGGGCATTTACATCCTCTCCGAGGCCATCAAGCGCGGGGCCGACCGTGTAAACATAGCCAAGCTGAAGAAAAGTGACGTGGCGGGGCGCGACTTGACGGGTGGCTACCTGCTGCGCATCGACACCTTTAATGACGATGATGCAACCTTCACATCGAAGGTGCCGGGCATCGGCGAGGGGAACATGACGAGTGATGTCATCTGGTCGTGCATCTATCCCAAAAAGAAGAAACTGCAGCCCGAACAGCTGGCCTACATCCAGCATTACGTGGACACAGTGGAGCAGGTGATACAGTCGGAAGGCTTTGCCGACCCGCTGACGGGCTATGCCCGCTACATCGACGTGCCCTCGTTTGTGGACTATTTCATCCATACCGAACTGAGCCTGAACGTCGACGGCTACAAGCGCAGTGCCTATTTCTATAAGGAGAAACAGAACGCCGACGGGACGGGAGGCAAGCTGGTGGCAGGTCCTGTGTGGGACTACAATCTGGCCTACGGCAACGCCAACTTCGCCAATGCCGACAACCCGGAGGCCTGGTGCTACGAGGGAGCCAGCAACAATCCTACGCCTGCCCTATGGCAGCGGTTGCTGCAAGACCCGGCTTTCCGCAAGGCGGTGAAGGTGAGGTATAAGGCGCTGAGGAAGGGAGCGCTCAGCAACAAGGCCATCAATGCCTACATCGACCGCCACGCCCGGCTGATGGCTCCCTGTACCAGTCGCCACTTCGAGAAATACCCGGAGCTGCTGGGCTCTGACAAGCAGCAACAACAGCCCGCTGGTGGATTCCCGCCTATGCAGCAGCCTTTCGGGGGCTTTGAGGGGGGCTTTCCGCCTATGGGTGGCTTCCCCGGCTTTGGCGGCTTTGGCGGTTTTGGCGGTTTCGGTGGTTTCTCAGCTTATCACGTAGACTCTTACGACGAAGAAATTGTTACGGTAAAGAAATGGCTGGCCAACCGGCTGTCGTTCCTCGACCGTAATATTGAGCGGTTCGACAAGGACTGGGAGCCGCGTATTCAGGAACTGAAAGTAATCAAGATGCCTCAGTTCCCCGGCGGATTCCCCTTCCCTCCATTTTAGCTGATTATAACCTTGAATATTTACTCAACAGCAATCCGGATTAAGGTAAATCCTTATACCATACCTACTTCTGATTAATACCATCTTGTGGGAGCTGTCAGGTGCGCAATGCTTAAAACACCGCGTTTTAGGTATTGCGTACGTTATTTATTTGCCGTACCTTTGCAGCGCAAAAATCAATCGACAATGAGAACAACGACAACGACGATTCCCACAGAGATGAAGGTGTTGATGAACCACATCTATGAGCTGCATAAAGGCGTGCGCCACATGGTGCTGTTGGCCTGCCCCTCGACGATACCAACGAGGACGACAAGACCGACACTCGCATCGAGGCATGGGTAGCCGCCATCATTCCTGATCTTTAATTACAGGTATAATATTCATAAAGTATTTGTTTAGTTATTGGGTGGTTGGCTGCGACGGTCGGCCACTCTTTTATGCCCTCACGCTACCATTCAGCCTTGCTCATGCGCACGAATCATGGGGTTCTCGAGAAACTACCCACACAGCCTACAATAGCATATACCAATGCCTTTTTGTTGAATCCTTCTAATTCAAGCATATTACAAATGCCTTCACATAAAACTACATAAACGATACAACTAATAATGAATCCCATATAAATACCTTATTTGAGTTAAACTTTTTTGCAAAGTTAAACTTAAATATCAGAAATCCATTCATGTGTGTTCATTTCTTGTATGAAATATACCTTTTGCTGTACGAAATGCCTAATCACTTCTTCCCAAACAGCGTTTTCATATACGTCGATGGATTGCATAACTCATCACACGGGACAGTCTCCCTATGCTAATTTCTAACGTCTGTGGAATTCCTGTTGCAGATAGATTATTGATTAGAGCAATTCAAATCCTAACTCCAGCCATACTTTTAGAAATGATCATGAGAACCGTCCCGCCTGATTTTGGTGGCGATAAAACCAGACGACCCTTCAAATGTATATCAATTAAAAGGAGAGCAAGTAGGAAAAGTTAGATTTTATTCACTTAACGGTAAGCTCCTTGATGCCCCTCAAAAGGGCATTAACATCATCAAGTACGATGATATGACGACACGTAAGGTCGTGATTAAGTGATTGAAGTAAGCAAAAACACCTAACCTCCTACCTGAATCTTCCAGAATGCCTTTCTACAAAGGCATTTCCGTCAGGTAGGTGTTTCCCAAACACCTACCTGACACCTACCTATTTCTATATATCACCTCAAGGTACCTGTCAAGGTAGGTGTTAGGTAGGTGTTCAGCTAACACCTACCTCATCAAAACCCCTATATACAAAGGACTTTCCGAGGATTTAGGTAGGAGGTTAGGTGTTTTCTGAAAATTCTTTTTTTCTCTATCGCCAATACCAAACCTCCAGAGTTTAGTTACGGTAAACCCCGGGTTTAGTTACGGTAAACCCTGGGTTTACCCTACCCAAACTCCCGCTCCTCAGGCGGGCTACTTCACTACAATCTTCCTGCCGTCACGGATATACACACCCTTCCGAGGCTGCTGCGTCAACCGTTGACCTTGGAGGTTGTAGATACAGTCATTTCCCTCTTCCCTCTTCCTTCTTACCTCTACAATCTCCGTCGTATGTGTATCGAACTGGGCGGTGAATAACTCGTTGCTATTCTCCACCGTAACGGTGTAACGGCCTTCTGCGTAGTCGGAAATGTCGATGTTGAGACCAACGATGTTGCCTGCGTTGACGGTCTTCTCGTAGACGGCCTTGCCCGCTTCGTCGGTAATGCTAACCTGATAGGCATCGTCGAGCGCATTGAGATTGATGCCAAGTTGCTGTTCGTTGTATTCACCATATAGCGACGCTTCAGCCCCTCTCGTTGTCCTCGACTGTGGCTTTATCTTGATAGTATGGGTGAAGTCGATACGCTGTTTCCGGGCTCCATCAGGCGTGGCTCCGTCCTCATATTCGTCGTTGAGGTAGATGACTTCATCGCCAACGGTACAGGACATCAGAAACTGCGAATGGCCTTCTTTCCCAAAATAGTCACTACGTATCGGGCCAATAATATTGCCTACGCCCTCCAACCAAGTGGATTTGTAGACAGGATGACTAGAATATTCAACTTCCCTATAAACGCCCTTAAAACCTTTTATACCTCCAGTTTGTCTTGGTCCTATCACAAAGGAATCATCATAAAACCTTAGGCTGTCATTAGCATCGAGGGAGAAGTCATACCACAATGTAAACTGTTCGTCTCTTGCACTGAAGAAGTACACTTTCTGGTCTTCTTCATACCATGCTCCCATATAGCTCAACAAGGGATAGTATTTCATGACATTATCGTAATCAGCATAATCAGGGTTGACAAACCGCTGACACATCATCCGCTTGCAGATCCTTCCGTCGATGATGGTGTCACCCTCGAAGTAGTAGTACTCAACCAACTTCACAGGATTACCTGACTCGTCACCTCCTACCTTCCATACTTTACCGTCTTCGACGAATGGGCGGTAAGCCATGTATTCAACAGGTTTTGGGTCGGTCTGGACGTTGAAATCATTAGCCGTGAAGATACACTCTCCGTTCTCGTAGCAGGACACGAAGCGGCAGTAATCATCAGATGGCAAGAGCTGTTCGTGGCTTATGGTCTGAAACTCTATGCCCGTATTCTGCGACCCGACACCCTCCAC
Organism: uncultured Prevotellaceae bacterium; assembly: GCA_947168395.1. Taxonomy (GTDB): domain Bacteria; phylum Bacteroidota; class Bacteroidia; order Bacteroidales; family Bacteroidaceae; genus Prevotella. The sequence continues at coordinate 214,416 of CAMVLT010000002.1, forward strand.
CCAGAGGTCATGCCACACGTCTTCGCCGTCCTCTATGGTTTCAGGCACACGGTTCGTGTTCAGATATTGCTGGTAGCAGACGTAGCGTCGGAAGTCCGTTCCCCTGACGGAGATAGTGTCGACGTGGTGAGGCATCCAGCAGACCGTTCCCATGCCCTGCTTGGATTCCCAGGTGAAGACTCTGCCGAAGTCTGTGCGGCCAAAATCGAAAAGCTGCGTCCATCCCATTGAACCAGGGCGCATCATTAATATTTCGCGTCCTTTCTCAAAGAGAATACTGTACAGACGCTCCGTGTCGCCGTCCCTGCGGTACAACTTCTTGTAAACCGTCCTCCCGATGATGGTGTCGCCCTTCACGATGTATGAATAAGGCTCCTCGTGTATTCCGCTCTCGTCGGTATAGTAGTGTATGTGGTTCCACGTCTTCCCTTCAATGGCCATTTTATGGTAGCCGGGTGACGTATAGTCGGGCTGCACATACTGGTATAGCTTCTCGCCGTTCAGCTCACACGACACTATGCCGTTATAGTTTCCTGGCAAGGGCAACATTCCGAAGAAGTCCTGCATGCTACCAACGCCCTCAATCCAGCGGAGCTCCATTTGTTCTTTCTCGCTCACAAGCCTGTAAAGCCTGCCGCTGTACTCAGCATTGCCCACGTTCTTGATTTCCGCTACTTTGAATCGCCCGCACGAGACAAAGACGGAGTCGCCGACGTTGCAGTTGAAGTCGTACAGCTTCACGGCCTTGTCGCTGCCGATATCGAAATAGTACACCCTGCGGTCTTCCTCATACAGGGCACCAAAGTATTCCACCTTATTACTACGTATGTGGTTTTCCACATACATCTTCAGACAATGCTTTCCGCCAATCACGGTGTCGCCCTTCAGCTCGTAGTTGTAATAGTAGTTATACTGGTCAGGGCGCACATCTATGTAGTTGTCATACGTCCAACGCTTACCCTCTTCAACCACTGGGCGGTAATCAATAGTCTGCTCTGGCAACGGATAGACAGGGCCTTTATAGATGTCCTTAAACTTATCCACTTGCGATGGTTGTACATAAACGACAACCTTCGTATCCATGCCGTCGAACAAAGTATACATACAATCGGGATCAAGGACACCTTTGATATACAATTCTTCCAGACTTTTGGTATCACTGAACAAATGCCAGCCCAAATCTGTCACCTTTTCTGGTATCACTAACTTCCGCAAATATTTATTGTGGTGAAACGCACCGCTTCGGATTTTGGTTACACCTTCTGGCACAGTGTAGGTCTCTCTTGGTGATGCAATAGGGTAGCCTAAGAGCATTGTCTTATTCTCGGCGAAAAGTACCCCATCAATAGAACTAAACAGAGGACAGCCCTCTTCCACTTCTATCCATTCTAATGATTTGCATTCACGAACAGGATTGGCCCAGATGATGCCGTCCATGTTGAGATCGGTGCTTCTGATTGTCTTGGGAAATGTAATTTTGCTCGCATTCTCTATATTCCAGAATGCGTCCTTGGCTATACATGTCACGGTATAAGATTCTCCTTCATAAGTGACTTCCGATGGGATACGCAAATCATCTTCATCGGATGTCCATTTCATCAACATAGCCTTATGCATGACTTTTATGAGTCTGAAAGAGATTCCATCAATGGTAACATTCTCAATCTTGTATTCCAACACCAATGGCTCTCCATCTGTCAGCTCTACCATTCCTTCATACCACCAGCATTTTAAGTAAAAGCAATCTGGTTCCAAGTCGCGTACTGTGAAAGACACGTTGAACGGACATATGCAATCACAATCCCACAGATTATCAGGAGCCACACTAATAGAAACAGAACAAGGTTCACCATCGCTGCCGCCGCTTATGTCGGGCATCACACCAAAGTCATGTGTGCAGCAGTTGGCTTCATAATTTATCAATTGCACCGATAGAATGCTGCCCTCTTTCATTAGTACAATCATAGGCACCAATTCTTCGTCTTCTGCTCCACGTGTTAATGCCGTACAACCGCTATTCTGTATATCCTCAACAGTCAAGTCATCTTGAGCCGACATAGTCAATGATGCCAGCACGCATGCCATAAAGAATAATGTACGTTTCATATCTGTCTGTTTTTTAATTCTCAACACTTATGTACACTTTGCTTTCGCAATCTCGGTGCAAAGATACGACTTTTTTCCTAAAGTTGTATCAGTTACCTATGGAAAATATTTGGATACAAGAAAATCGTAAACTATTGCAATTTAGCTTGTTACGTAAAACACCCTGCGATACCCTATGGAAAATTGCTGATGCGGGTAATGACACAATGACAGATTATACACATTATTTTGTAAAATTGTTATGCGTACATGCGTGCGCGCAGGTACGCGAGCAGTTTTCTGATTTTAGTGTATTATGTGTCAATGTGTCATCGATAGCAATCTGCTGGATTCGTTACTCCCTTCGTGCAGCTCCGACTTTCAGTAGGTGAAACCTGGGTTTTCAGTAGGGGAAACTCCGGGTTTCAGTAGGGGAAACCTCCGTCATCTGCCGTTCGGTATGAGGGCGTCTCGTATCGGCGTTCCTATTGCAATGACAAAGTTACTACTTCTTCAGCCCCTGAATCATACGTTTCCATGGGTTTCAGCTGAATCTTGGCCAGATTTATTAGGCCCTTCCTAATGAAGTGACATTATTCTTTAGTTACTACTTCACCACGACCTTCCTGCCATCCCGGATATACACACCTTTCCGTAGCTGTTGCATCAATCGGCGGCCCTGCAGGTCGTACAGCTTTTCACTATTTACTCCTTCATAATTCATTAGACGCGGAGAGTCGCCCACGCTGGTTGTGCCATCACCCAAGTACTGGCCGATGAAGAAGATGGCACCCGTGGACTGCTCGCTGATAATATATAGGAACGGGCGCGTAGCGTGGAACTCGGCTGTTCGCGGCATTCCCGTAGTTGCCTCCCCGATGATGGTGACGGCAGCGGCTTCCGTGCCCTCCTCGTCAAGCTTAATCTTGGCCACCTGCTTCATCTTTTCGATGTAGACGGAGTAGTTGCAGAAGTAGGGGAACTCAGCGTAATCCGAATTGAAAGCCGTGGGCATGCCCAGTGCCGACATAATGGGCTTCAGGTCAACGTTGGTGCTGGTCTCTATGCGTGGCAGCTTCAGGCTTACATCATACGAGCTGCCACGGAACTGCCAGCTCTTGCCGTCCAACTGGCTGAGCACGTCGGCGACGCTCTTTCCCTGGAGCGGCAGGAAGATGGTCATCTGGTAGGCCTTGTTGCCGTAGGGCAGCTTGATGGCTTGGTAGAGGTCGTTCGCCGTATATTCGTACTTGCCCGTCTTGCGCATCATCGGCACGTTCTTGCCGCCGTTGAAGGATTCCTCCCGGGTGTTCTCCTTCTTGAACGGCGAAGCCCACTTGCCATTGAAGTAGAGCGCATTGAGCAGGTAGCTGACGGCATCCTCGTTGAACTCGTCCTTCGTCAGCACTTCCTTAATCAAGCCCGCCGTATGGTCGCTGGCCCACTGGTTGATGACGCCCATAGTCTTGCCGTCGTAGAAGTCGCGGCTCTCGGGCGTGGCATCGTAATACTGCTGTGCCTTCTCGACAAACGGCTCCTGCAATACGAAGTTCCAGTGATTGTTCACGTAAATGGTGTTGGCTATCGACACCTTCGTCGTCTGGTCGAGCGTCGGTGCCTCTGTCAGCAGTTTGCGGCAGAAGCGGTTGATGGCGTCAGCCCCAGCCTCGCCAAAGCCCAGCACGTCGTTGATTTCCTGCTGCGTCTTGCCTGCTGCGCCGTTGTTGAGCATGCCGAGGGCGTAGGTGATGCTCAGCGGCGAGAGTATTTGGCTGTCGTTCGTCCGCGCCTCACGCATCAGGCGGAAAGCGAAGTCGTTGTTCTGCTCTACCAGCTGGCGTTCTTCCTGCGTCAGACTGATGGATTTTGGCTCGTTCTCTTGAGCCAGTGCGACCAGCGTTGCTATCAAGGTGGTCACCAAAAGCGTAAATCTTCTCATAGCATTTACTCCTTTCTTGTTCTTATTGATTGTGCAAAGTTATAAAATGTTTTCGATTCCGCAAGCCTTTCGGCGTTAAAAGTTTATCCGCAGGCCGAAGGGTACGCTGAGGGCAGCCTTATGCTCCGTCTGCCACGTTTCCACGCCGCTGCTGTTCTGGAAGTAGTGCTGCAGTCGCGGCTCCACGAAGAAGCCCACCGTGGGCGAGATGTTGTACTCCAGTCCGAGACCTACGCCCACCGACCATTGCGTGCCAGGATGCAGGCGTTCCGTGGTGCTCTCTATGTGATTGCCGTTGAGCACGTAACGGCTGTCCATTGTCGAGCGCAGCGGCAGTTGGAGGGTGACGTTGGCCGAGGTGTAGAAGCTGAGGCGGCAGGCTACCTGCTGATGCCACTCAACGGAGAGCGGCAGTCCGAGATACTGCACATGCTGCTGCTGGACGAGCCGGGCGTAGGTATTCCCTATCTCGATGTCGGACGTCATGCGAGTGTACTGCATGCCCAAACCCACCTGCCAGTGACGACCCAGTCGGCAACAGACGGTCAGTCCGACGGTCAGCGGCATGCTGTGATGCACGGCGGTGTCGCAAACGGCGTCGTTGGTGAGGGCATCTGCATAAGGCAGCCGCAAATTCCCGCTGCTGCTAATGCCGCTGTAGGCCAGGGTGGCGGACCAGGTGACGGAGGTGGTAGTGGGGCGAGTGGGGACAGCGGGGCGGATGGGGCGAATGGGCCTCACGGGCCTCACAGGACTACTGGGCCTCACAGGACTGCTGGGACTTACTGAGTCGGCATCATTCACGAGGATAGTGTCGGCGGTAGTCTTTCCCCTCCCTTGTAGGAGAGGAGTCTGGGGTGGGGTAACTACCTCATCCCGCTGCTGGTGGGGCAGGTGGGACTGGTAGACGATGACACCACTCCGCTCTTTTGGTATTCCTCCCTTATAAAGGGCTGACGTTTCTTCCTTCGTACTATTCCTTTCAGCCAGCCACAGCCGCCACACTCCCAACGGCAGGGCGACAGCTATAAGCAGCAGTACAATAGGACGGAGCCAGCGGCGCAACATCTGCTTGGCACGATAGAGCTGCGATGACGACGTGTGAGGCTCGATGTTCAGCAAGGCGGCTATCTCCTGATGGCTCATGCCCTCGAGTACCGAGAGACGGAATACACGGCGATAGCTCTGGGGCAGCGCGTCGATGAGATTCAGTATTTCGTCGTAGGTGACGGCCATCGGCACAGGGGCCACCGCTGCAAGCGGTTCCTTCAGGCTGTCTATCGACACCGTCGTTTCCTTCTTCTGGCGCTGCTGCCAGGTCAGGGCGTAGTTGCGCGTCACTGTTGTCATCCACTTCTCGGCCTTCCGTGGATTCCCGATGGTGCCTATCTTGCTCATGATGAGCAGGAACGAGTCGTGGAGCAAGTCGGAAGCCGTCTCGTCGTCCGTCGCATAATTGCGACAGATGCGGCGCAGGCGGTCGTGCATCTTGGTGTAGAGCAGGCCGAAAGCTTGTTCGTCACCCTGTTGGCACCGCACCACGATTTGCTCCACGCTCAGTTCCCGCATAGTCCTCGTTTGTTACTTGATGGCCACTTTGCGTCCACCTATTATATATAGTCCCGGTTTCAAGCTGCGCACGTCGGCCGTGCCGAGGTGCTGGCCGCTGAGGGTATAGACCTCGCCATCTGTGGCAGCGGCTCTTTCCGAGGCGACGGTCGTGGCCTCCGTCGGGGCATCAGGTCCCCAATATCTGACATTCCACGGCAGCTTCAGGGCATCGTATGCCACAGTAGCGTGTGAACCGTCGATAAAGGCGCGGAACGGTGGAATCAGGTCACACGTATCCATCACATAGAACGCATTGCTGAAGGTGTTGTAGCGGTAGTCAGTATCCGTGGCAGCCCGTGCGCAGGTGGTTCCCACGAAGTCGAACTGCTGTCCCTTGACGACGGCAGGCTCCGTAGCCGGCACCTTCGTGTCCTCGCCGCCGAAGCCGATGCACGAACGGGTACGCAGGGACAGGATGTAGGGATAGTTGGCCCGCAGCGTGCGCAGGTCGACGGGTGACACCGTCAGCGAGTCGCCTGCATCGCCGATATACTGCCAGGCGAGGAGCAGGTTCTCCTCGTAGGGGAAGATGGGGCTGGGCTCCGTAACCTCTGTAGTGTCGTTGGGTATGACCGCCATTTTCTTCGACGCATTGATGTCTATCAGGTTGGCGTAAGTGATGTCGAACGGCAGCACTAGCGTCTCAAAGAGGTAGCTGCCCTCCGAGGGCTGCGGAACGGACATACAATCAGGCGTAAATCGGAAGTAGGCATGCCGTGCCTTGAACGACATCGGGCACATGAAGTCGTGGTTCTCGTCGATGTTCACGTTGAGGGCTTCACCCTCACATACGATGATCTGTCCGCTGCCTATTCCCGCGTATTCGTTGAAAAAATCCTGATAGAACAGGCAGTTGGGCTGAGCCTCGGATACATCAATACCATACCTTAATGATTCGATGAGTCCAATATCACCATCTGGCATCTTGCGGCGCAAGTCCACGGCCACGGCCTCAAATGGCACCTGCAAGCTATTTTCCTTTAGGGGCAACGGTTTCACCTGCCGGTCCTTTGTCCAATAGGTGAACTTTCCGTTCTTAGGCACAAACACGATGGAGTCGAAGTCTACCCTTCCTCCTACGGTGGCATAACTTGCAATCATGGCATATTTCTGATTGGGTTCGAGGTAGAAGTTAAAGTCGTAATCAAAAGAAAACTCTTTCTCAAACGTTGCCTCTGGCCCAAGCTCATAGGTAAGGAAGGTTGGTTCACCGCTAATCCTATATTCGGTACTGCTGCCAACCTTCTCTATCCTGTAGGAGACACCTCTGGGCAGCCGCATATAGTTTCTGCTGAAATAGGGGGTCGGTTCATTGTTCTTCACCATGATTCGTCCATTGACCTGATTGCCGTAGAGCACGTTCTCACCATTCTCCTGGGTCATCATGCCTATCTTGAAATCGGCTTTCATGTTGAGAAGGCGATAGGGCTGGAAAGTAGTCGTGACGGTTGCCAGCACAGCCTCGCCATCGGCATCGGCGCAAACCAGATACTCAAACTCGCCCGCTCCCCACGCTTCGAAGTCAATGCCCACTTCTTTCGTAGCTCCGGCAGCCACTCTTACATTAAGTTGCCCATCGAACAGGGTATTATTCTTCCTGAATAAATAGAAGTAACCCTCAAAGTCCATATTGCTCAGGTTGCACACCGTTACGTAGATGCGTTGTGTAAAATTTGCAATACCGTTGCCAACGAAGGTTGCAGAGTCAACCCTGAGTACGCTCGTGTCATGGGTTATTTCCGCTCCCACTCCGTTTGCCCATCCTGCCATCAGGCAGATAAGCATCAGAAAAGCCTTTTTCATATCCATTTTCATTTTAAGTTAATACGTTGTTGTTATTGCTTGGGTTTATCGATAAACTTCTTGCCGTGCTCTACGCGCACCCCGCCACGTCGCGGCTGGCGATAGCCCTGCAGCGAGTAGGCTGGCTGACGCTGCGGCTGCTCCTCGTGGACAGAGGCCACACCCACATTATCTAACGGCCCGAAGGCCCACGTGGCCCCCAACTGTTCAGGCCAAGAAGCATACTGCGGCGTCTCCTGTCGGCGGTCGTGTCGTCGGGCGTAGTCGAAGGCCTCGGCCATCGTCACCTGCCCGTCGCCGTCCTCGTCGGCCTGCACAACGTTGCCGTCGGCATCGGCCCCGTTGACGGCACACGTCCAATGATAGACGAACTCGTCATAGGGACGGTCAGGGCACACCCACGACAGCTCGTCGCCAGCGCAGGCCGCCATCAGCACTCGCCCATCGCCCATCAGTCGAGGCAGGAAGGCTCCCGCATAGCATTGCCCCATCAGCACGCCGACGGCCTCAGCCCGCAGCAGCCCCAAGAGCGACCAGAGGGCGTAGGCACTCAGCTGCCCATTGTCCCATAGCCATACGCAGGGCGACTGTCCGCCCATGCCGTGGTCGATGAGGAAGACGAACAGCCGGTCGGCCTCCGTCAGCTGGCGCGACAATTGGATGAAGAGGTAATCGACGGCCTCCTCCGTGGCTGGCATATAGACGTCGGCCAGCCCGTCGCCGTCGAGGTCGGTGGGCGACGAGGCAAAGCCCCTGCCGTCGGTCAGCAGCATGTCGGGTTCCGGGTAGCCGCCGTCGCTCATCAGCACCATGATGTTGCGCTTCGGCACGTGGTACGTCATTCGCAGGGTGCGGTAGAGGAAGGTGCAGTCGTTCCAGTAGCGTTCGTGGTTGCTCAGGCGGTTGCGTCCGCCGCTGATGAGTACGGCGTACAGCTCTCCGTCTGCCGACGGACTGGCTGTAGTGGCAAGGGCTGAGAGCCACAGGGCGATGACGAGAAACGCTGTCTTTATCCTATCATTCATTCTTCTGCAAAAGTAGCAAATTATTGTGCTGCTTCTACCTACTAAGACAGGGAAATAGGGAAAAGACTGCTTTCGGTTAACATAGTTTAAGAAATTGCGCACCCCTAGGTAACTACTCAGTCATGGGCACATGACTGAGTAGTTACGGCTAAATATTTGATTGGTTTGCTATTTCACCACCACCTTCCTGCCGTCCTGGATATACACACCCTTCCGCGGCTTATCCATCATGCGGCGGCCTTGCAGGTCGTAGAGGGTGGATTGTGGATTGTGGATGGTGGATGGTGAATAGGGTACATCGGCGATGGCGGCCGGGACGGGCTGGTCGATGGGTACGACGTAGCTCGAGGTGAGGTTGGCCTGGGCGATGGTAGGTACGTTCATCAGGCAGACGTTGGCACTACCGTCGGGATAACGACCGGCGGTCTGGTCTTCCTTCATCTCTGGATAGACGAAGCGGTCGGTCCACGACCCGTCGGCAGCCGTGAGCTGCAGCTCGTCACCCTCGGCAGCGAGTTTGAACGGGGCGTGCAGCTGCTCTTTTGTCTCGAGCTTGTCGCACCAGATGATGAGGTAGCCGTGGGCGGGGATAATGGTAGCTGCTGTAATCTGGTATTTGTCGGGCTTGTCGGGGTTGTCGGTCAGGTACATTCCCTCGACGTCGATGGGCTGGTCGGTGGTGTTGTAGAGCTCCACCCAGTCGTTGCGCTTGAAGTATTCGTTGACGTGGATGCCATTCTGGGCACTCACCTCGTTGATGCGGACGGGCGTGATGCCCTGTGCCGCCAGCTCGGTGTTGGTGAGGGGAGCAAAGGTGGCGGTCAGCGTGACGGTGCTGCCTTCAGGCAGAGTCGTTTCGGCCTCAGTCGTCACGACGGTGCTGCCTTTCCGCCATCCGGCAAAACGGTAGCCCGCAGGCGCTTCAGCCCGCAGTGTGACAGGAGCAAAGAGATGGCCGTCGAAGTCGGCGTAGGGCACGTCGATGCCGTTGATGTAGAGGTGTGCCCCCTCTGTGTCGGCAGTCAGCTTGACGGCCTGTGCGGTAGTGGTGAGCTTGGCGTAGGAGAAGTTCTTCAGGTGGCCAGCCATCTTCTTCGAACGCCCCTTCAGTTTGTTCTTGATGGTGGTAGCGGCCCGGTCGGGGTCGTGGCCGTCGTTGATGCCCTGCTGCTTCATGAGCTGGCACATGGTCTTTACGTTGTTCAACAGCTCGTCGACAATCTTGCCGGCACGGTTAGGCTCGAAGACGCTGCCTGCCATGATGCAGAAGGTGTCGATGAAACGGCGGCGGAACTCGTCGTGCCCCATGAGGTTGAGCAGCAGGTTGACGATGGCCTTGTTATAGTTGCCCTCGCCGCTGACGGTATTGGCACTCTTGAACTCCAGGAAGTAGGCGAAGGGGTCGTCGTTGTGCTTGTTGAAGTTGCGCAGGGCGAAGGCGTAGTCGAGGTCGAAGCTGACAAAGCGGTAGCGCCCGTCGTGCTGGCTGCGGTAGGCCTTAATGTTGTTGTTGGGCCAGTCGTCGTTGTCGAGAAACATGGTGGCGGCCATGTAGTTGGTGAACTCGTCGATGTCGAGCATGGTCTTCAGCTCGTCGTAGGCACCGGCATCGTTGATTTTGCTGGCCAGTTCGAAGATGCGGTTCAGTACGGAGTCGTTGCCGTTTTTCATCACCATGTTCTCGAAGGCATCGAGTTCCTCGTCGTCGTAGCCCCAGTTGGCGTAGGCGAAGTCGTCGTTATTAGGCTCGCGCATGTTGAGCACGCCGCGCAGTTCGCCGTTCACATACTCGATGACGGGCTGGTAGGACTGCACGTCGAGGTCGATGCCCGAACGCTGGATGATGGTCTCCAAGGCGGGGTCCATGAAGCGGGCGTTGTGTACCCAGATGTCGTTGCCGCCATTGCGCAGTAGCAGGGTCTTGCTGCGGATGTAGGGCTTCTGCGGGAAGAAGGGATAGTCAAATCGGTTCTGTCCGTCGAACACCTTGCCTGCCTTCAGCTTGAACGAGCGGAAGCGTTGCGAGCGGGTCCATCCGCCCGACACCTTGATGTTCACGTCCTGGTTAAACAGCATCTGGCCCTCGGGGGTCATGTAGCTGAAGTTTACGGGGCGGTCCCAGTCGTTGTTGTAGTTGCGGGGCTGGTCCTGCCCGTTGCCGGTCTTGCCGTTGGTACCGTCGCCATCGCAGTCAAGTCCGATTTTCGGGTCGGTGAAGAACTTCCTGTCGCCAACGATCGAGATGACGGGAAGCGTGTACTTGTTGCTGGTCTTGATGTACGAGCGGGTGACGGGCACGCTGGGCAGCATGCCGTCCTGGAACAGACGGAACGTGTAGTTGGTGGTGGAGGAGATGGCGAAGTTGCCGTCCTTGCTCTCGCGGGTAGATGATTCCTCGTAGGTCTCCCACGAGATGTCGTCGAAGTAGAAGTTGTTGTCGGTGCTCTTGTTGTCGTTCAGGTTGAAGGCGATGGTCTGCAGGGCGTAGGTGGTGACGGCGGGCTGCCAGCCTCCCCAGGGCCAGCCCCCTCCGCCGCCGGTGGTCTGCTCGTCGGCCTGCTGCTTGGTGACGGTACCTTCGTAGGTGAACTCCTTCCACTCGGTGGTGACGTTGAAGGAACCGCTCATCATGTTGCCGGTGATGTAGTCGCCCGGCGTGCGGTGAGCCTGGATGTTGACCTTGCCGGCCTTGTCGGCACGTACCATCATGCGGAAGCGGTAGCGTTCGCCGGTCTGCCAGATGTGGTTGGGGGTATAGACGAAGAACTGTGTCGTGTAGTCGTTGGCGGCACCAGCTACGGAGTGTACCTTGATGCCGCGCGAGCCGTCGACGCCCGCGCCGTCGGTGATGCGGTTCACGTCGCCACTGCCGTTGCCGTCGCGGCTGACGAAGCAGGAGGCGTCGGAGCCTTCGCAATGGCCGTTGGTGAGTTGCTCCTTCCAGGGCGACTCTATCTTGGGCAGGCTGCCGTCGGTGGTGTACATCAGGGTGGCGCCCTCGGGTATGGTAACCTTTACTGTCAGCGAACTGGTGAACAGCCGGCTATCAACGCTGACCTCGGGAGCTGCCAGCCGGTTCTTGGCAAACGCCGATGTGGCGTTGGTGGCACCGGGGGTGGGGTAGGCTGTCCATCCCCACTCGTTGCCGCCGTCGGTCTTGCGTGCGTAGGCGGTGCGGCTGATGGCCTCGGGATAGGTCTCGGAGGCCACGATGTCGCCGTTACGGTCACTGAGGGTGATGGTGCCGCCGTCGCAGTCGAGCTTGAAGCTGCACTGGTCGGCCCTGATGTCGTTAGAGCCAAGCCACAGCACCTTGAAGCCCTTGGCGGGAACACTGCCTATGCTGTTGGGTATCTGCCACTTGTTGCCGTAGGCGTCGCTGAGCGTCATACCGCTCAGGTCGACGGCCTGTTCGCCGGGGTTGTACAGCTCTATCCAGCTGTCAAAGTTGATAGCGGGGCTCATGGTTAGCCCCGCATTGGATGCCATTAGTTCATTGATGACCAGAATGGCTGACAGTAAGGTTGAAAACATTTTCTTCTGATACTTCTATTGTCTTGATGGTCTTTTATTGTAAGGTGAAGTTGATACTCTTCAAATCCTCGTCTCTTGACGACGTGCCGTAGAGAATCTGGTAGTGGCCGGACTTGACAGCCAGCTCGTCAATACTCTCGTCGTAGTACTCGAAGGCCTCGCCGTCGAGCGTGATGGTGGCCGTCTGTGTCTCGCCGGGCTGCAGCGTGAGCTTCTGGAAACCCTTCAGCGCCTTGATGGGAGCACCGGCGTCGTCCAGCTTCTTCACGTAGACCTGTACGGTCTCGGTACCCTCACGCTTGCCCTTATTGGTCACGGGGATGGTGAGAGTGCAGAGCCCCTCGTCGGATTTGCCAGTGAACTTAGCCTTGCCCACCTTGAACGTGGTGTAGCTCAGACCGTAGCCGAAGGCATACTGCGGCTTGCCGGTGAAGTAGCGGTAGGTACGGTTCTTCATCGAGTAGTCCAGGAAGTCGGGCAGGTCCTGAGTCGAACGGTAGAACGTGACAGGCAGCTTGCCGCCGGGGTTGTAGTCGCCGAACAGCACTTCGGCCAAAGCCTTGGCGCCGCCCTGACCGGGATACCAGGCCTGCAGCAGGGCATCATACTGACCCTCGACCGAGCCGAAGGCAATGGCCGAGCCTGAGCAGTTGACGAAGATGACGGGCTTGCCGGTCTTGTGCATAGCCTGAACCAGCATCTGCTGCACCTTCGGCAGCTCGATGTCCTGCTTGTCGCCGCCCTCGCCCTCCATGCGGGCTGAGATGCCGCCGATGATGATGATGGCATCGGCCTCTTTCACCTCGTTGGCCAGCTCGGAGAACTCGGCCAGCTTGCGCTCGCAGATGTCGCCGCGCAGCATGGCGAACTGGCCATTGCCGCGACGGTACTCGATGACCACGTCATACGTTTTGCCCTGCTCCACGGGGAACGACTTGTACTCGGCACCACGACGACCGAAACCGAAGCCGCGACGGCCACCGCCGCCCTTGTTCTCTTCTACCACCTGGCCGTTGACCTTCAGCACGTAGCCGTTGTCGGTAGAGAGCGTGTACTTCATCTCGCCTGTAAAGGTTGCGGTGTACTTACCGCTGATGCGGACGGAGAGGTTGTCGTTGTTGATGCCCTCGGCAAAGCCCCAGGCTCCGAAGGTCGAGAAGTTCAGCTCGTTGTAGTAGTCGGTCTTGTCGGGATTGCCGTTGAGCTCCTTGTTGTTCCAGAACTCCACCTTCACGCCCTTGCCGTTGTTGAAGTCGCCGAGGTGATGAATGGTGGTGTACTCGTCGTTCAGCTCGCAGGCCTTGTGGTAGATAATCTTGGCATCGGGCACGGCGGCCTTGATGCCGCTGAGCAGCGAGTGCTTGTGCTCGTCGGTGGGTGTGCCGCCGTAGTTACCGTTCAGCAGTTCCACGTCATCGGCATTGGGACCGAGGACGGCCAGCGTCCTGATGCTCTTCGACAAAGGCAGCACGGCCTTGTTGTTCTCCAACAGCACCATCGACTCGCGGGCAGCCTGTGTGGCCAACTGGTCGTGCTTCTCGCTGCTGATGACGTCGGGGCCGAGCTTGGCCCACGGCAACATGTCGGCAGGGTCGAACATACCCAGTTCGAAACGTCCCTTCAGCGTCTTGCGCAGGTGCTGGTCGAGGTCGCTTTCCTTGATGAGTCCCTTCTGCAGGCCGTCGGTCAGGTTCATCATCACCTTACCGCACTCCAGGTCTGTGCCGTTGAGCACGGCGTCGACCGTTGCCGACAGCGGATCCTTGTGTGTCTCGTGCTGGCCGCGGTTGAAGAAGTTGTTGATGGCATCGCAGTCGGTGAGCACGATGGCGTCGTAGCCCCACTTGTTGCGAAGGATGTCGATGAGCAGACGGTCGCTGGCGCAGCAGGGCTTGCCCTCGAAGCGCTGGTAGGCGCACATCACCTCGCGCACATTTGCCTTCTTCACCAGAGCCTTGAATGCCGGCAGGTAGGTCTCCCACAGGTCACGGTTCGAAGGCTCCACGTTCATCGAGTGGCGCAGGGGTTCGGGACCGCTGTGTACGGCGTAGTGCTTGGCGCAGGCGTGGGTCTTGAAATAACGGTCGTCGTTGCCCTGCATGCCGAGTACCGTCTGCACGCCGAGCACGGCGTTCATGTACGGGTCTTCGCCGCAGGTCTCCTGTCCGCGTCCCCAGCGTGGGTCACGGAATATGTTGACGTTCGGGCACCAGAAGGTCAACTCCGGGTTGCCGGGATAATAGGTGACGCCCATCGGGACGTTGAATACATTGTGGTTGGAACGGTTCCAGTTGGCACGGGCCTCGTCTGACACCTGCGAGAACACATCGTGTACCAGCTGGGCGTTAAAGGCGGCAGCCATGCCGATGGGTTGCGGATACACCGTATAGCCTCCCTGGCGCACACCGTGGCAGGCCTCGCTCCACCAGTTGTAGGAAGGTATGCCGAGACGGTCGACCGATACCGACTTGTTCATCATCAGTCCCACCTTCTCCTCGGGGCGCAGCATGCCGAGCAGGTTTTCCACGCGTTGCTCCGTCGGCAGGTTGGGGTTCTGCCAATCGTATTTCTTCGAGACGGTCGTGATGTCGCGGGTGTCGGTGGTGCGGCCCAACAGGAACTTGTCGATGAAGGCCAGCACCTCGGCATCCTGACGTTCGGGCAGCTGGCAGTGTCCGTGCCCGTCGACGATGCTCCAGCCCATGCGGTCGCTGATGCCGAAGCAGTCCCACACCTTGCGTGCGGCCTGGGCTGAGACGAGCATCGAACCGTCGGCCAACCACTCGTAATCGGGATTGCCGAGCAACAAGAGGGCACGCGGACATACCATCGCACACAGCTCGTGCTGGTCGTAAGGCAGACGATAGACGCTGTCGCCGTGGAAATTCGCCTTCTGGCTCTCCAAGAACCAGTGATAGTCGGTCTTGTCAATGTCTTCCAGGTTCTTTCCTGCCAGCGTCAGCTCATGGGAGGTGCGCCAAGCTGCGGCACCGCCGCCACCAGGCTCCTGGGCGATGGTCAAGGCTACGCGCTCGTCGAAGGCACCGCAGTAGAGGGCCATCTTGCCGGCGTAGCTACAGCCCGTCAGACCGATGTGCTCCGTGTCAATCTTCGTCACTTCCGGACCCAACAGCTGTAGTCCGTCAATCAGACGGCTCAGTCCCCATGCCCACTCACTGTAGGCACCGTTGTCCTTCAGCTTCGGGTAGAGACGGTCGAACGGATGCTCACCGCGCTCATGGTGACGGCCAAACTGGCCGTAGTCGTTCACCTGCTTCTCGTGGAACGTCATGGTGGCGATGGGACGGTTCTCGAATAGCCGTTTGGGCAGTGCTATCATGCTGGTGCCAATCATCACGGCGTAAGGCGGCTTGCCCACCTTCGGATACTGAATCTCCGACCGCAGGGTCAGGCTGTTCTTGCCGACGGTGACGGTGACTATCAGTGTGTCGCCGCTCATGCGGGCCTTCACCTGTCCGGGCTTCATGGCGGGTTTCGCGCCGATGCCGTAGGTCTGTATTTGCGTGGCTATTGTGTTGCGGCGACGCTCCCAGTCGGCGAAGGTGCTGACACCCTCCAAAGGGTCGGGCAGTTCGCGGATGACGGGTAACTTGTCGGGCTTGGGCATGGCGGGTACGCTCAGCTGGCTACCCGTGTTCTCGGCGTTATAGACGAGGGGTATCTGAGCCTGCGTCGACGCTGCGATGCCAAGCATGAGGCAAAAGAATGTGGTCTTTTTCATTGTTGCTACTTTTTAAACTTTTCACTTTCTTGCATCCGACTCTCGCGGACTTACTCTTTTGTCCGTATCGGTCCGTGACAGTCCGTTGCATCTTTTCATGATTCTGGAATAATGGGATCGCCCATCTCGGAGGCCTCGGCATCATTCTCGTTAAGCTTGAAGAGCATGAACTGCGGAGCTTCGGTTGTGCAGGGCTGCCAGCCGAGACCTTTGCTGCCCTCAGCACCGTTGGGGTCGCTGTACTTGGCGAAGTTCGTCCAGGCGGTGAGCATCTTCTCGCTCAGGTCCCAGTCGCCTTGTGTCCACGGACGCCAGCAATGCTTCAGCGACTTGAACACAAACCAGAGGTCGGACGAGTGGAAGGCTCCCTTCAGTCGGGCCGTCACCTCGGGGTGAGAACCGTCGTCGGGCAACGGACGGGCAAACTCGTAAGCCCAAGCCTTGCTGCCCTGCGACTGGCGCACCTTGCAGAACTCGGCAATGCCGGGACCCATCGCGCCCATGTCGTTCAGCGTGTAGCCAATCATATAAGGTACGTCGGCAATGGTGCCCTCGCGGGTGGCGTTGTCGAACGACTTCAGCGACACGTAACCGTCGACGATAGGACGCTGCATGAGGAACACGTCGCTCTTCGTCACCATATTATATAATTGGGGGATGGTGTAGAGCAGCTCCGTGGAAGCGGCACGCAGCTTCTG
Source organism: uncultured Prevotellaceae bacterium (assembly GCA_947168395.1). GTDB lineage: Bacteria > Bacteroidota > Bacteroidia > Bacteroidales > Bacteroidaceae > Prevotella. Next base: position 230,853 of record CAMVLT010000002.1, read on the forward strand.
CAGGTCGGTCAGTCCGGCCCAGTCCATCACCTTCTTGGTCTCGGCCTCACTCTCCTGAAGCGTGGGGTTATAGGTGAAGAAGCGGTTCATCGGGGTGGCGGGCTTTGCCTCCTCACCCTCCTTGGCGGGTATGTTGAGACCGCCGCCGCTCATGATGACGGCCTTGTGGAACAGTCCACGGGCCAGCGGCGACTCGCAGAGCGTGCGCACACTACCGGCACCGGCACTCTGGCCGAAGATGGTGACGTTGTCAGGATCGCCGCCAAACTGTGCGATGTTCTCCTTCACCCACTTCAGGGACTGTATCTGGTCGAGTATGCCGTAGTTGCCGCTGACGTGGTTGGGACTCTCGGCCGACAGTTCGGGATAAGTCATGAAGCCGAAAATGCCTAAGCGGTAGTTGATGGTGACAAGCACCACGTCCTTCGCAGCCCATTCCTGACCGTCGAACTCGGGCTCGGTGCCCCAGCCCTCGCGGTAGCCGCCGCCGTGAATCCACAGGGCCACGGGCAGTTTCTTGTCTGCCTGTCCGGCTGCCTTCGTCCATACGTTCAGGTAGAGGCAGTCCTCGCTGTAGGGAGCCTCGTCGCCGTAGCCCCACTCGGTGGCATAACCGCCGGGATAATGAACGGCCTGATAGCCGGGATGGCCGAAGCGGTCGCACAGGCGCACAGAGTCCCAAGCCACCACGGGCTGAGGCTCTTTCCAACGCAGGTCTCCGATGGGGGCTGCGGCATAGGGAATACCTTTGTAGACAAACACGCCGGGGAGGTCAGTCCCGACACCTTGAATCTGGCCGCCTTCAACGGTCAGCACGGGAGCTTTGGCTTCCTTCTCGGAAGTGCAGCACACCAACATTGCCAGCAATGGCAGCAATACACATAGTCTTTTCATGTTTATGGTTTGTTAGTTAGGAAATATAATCTGATAATGGCCGCTCAGGTGCATGAAGGCAAAGAGGCGGAGCAGTCCGTCGTAGTAGGCATCGAAGTAGCCGTCCTCGAACGGTTCATGCTTGGCATTCCAGAAGGCGTCCACAAACTCCTTGCTCTTGTCGTGCGAGCACATCATCGAGGCGGCTGCCGTGGTGGCTACGAGGCCGATGCTGTGGCGCAGCTTGCGGAAACCGCCGGCACCCAGAATCTCGTTGCCCTCGGGCACGGTGCCGTCCTTGCGGTACTGGTCGAGGAACTTGTCCACACCCTGGCTATAGAAGAAGTTCTGAATCTTCTCGCCATACTGCCGCTGCCATTCGCCGTCGGCGCAGCTCCACTCGTAGTCGAGGGTGATGTTCATCGGCACGCGCCATGAGTCGTAGCGGAAGTTGTTGTTGCCATTACGGCGCGGAGCGGCGTTCTGCTGCTGGCCCTGCGGCATGCCGGGGAAGCGCATGGCCTGCATCTCACTGCCATCAAACTGGCACTGGTCGCCGTTCAGACCCGTCTTCTCGTCGATGCACTTGTGCAGGAACTCACGGCTCTTCTGGGCACACTCCATCCAATAGTCCGAGCGCCCGTCGTCAGCCCACTTCGCCCACACCTCGTAGAAAGCGGGTATATGGTAGCTGGGGTCGGTGAAGCGCTGGCCGAAGCCGTCGGGGGTGAAGGTGATGAGTTTTGTCTCGGGGTCGATGAGGAACATCTTCTGTGGCCCCTGCTGTTGTGGCCCGCCACCGAAACCGCCAAAGCCTCCGAAACCCTGTCTGGGTTCGGGGGTGTACTCTTTGGGCTGAATACAGTTCAGGATGCGCTGGGCTTCGGCCTTGTAGTTGATGCCAGTGTTGTTGCCCCAACGGTTCGAGGCAAAGATAAGGGCGGTGATGAAGTACAGCTCACCGTCGCTGGCAGCACCGGCCGCGTTCTGGGTGCCGTCGGTCTTGCAGCTCCAGGCGAAGTAGCCCTCACGGTTGCCGCTCTGGTGCTGCATGTACTTGCGGCTCCAGCGCCACAGGCGGTCGAAGATGTCCTTCTCGCCAAACTGCACGGCCACCATCAGACCGTAGGACATACCCTCGGTACGGGCGTCGTGGTTCTTGATGTCGCTGACGTAGCCCATCGTGTCGCCTACCTCGAAGTAGACTTTATTGGGACCACGGAACACATCGTTGAACACTTCCTTCAGTTTGGCGTCGACATCGGCCTGGCTATAGCCCATCTCGACAAGCAGGTTACGGTATTGGCGGGTTTCAAAGGCTCCCTTCTTCCAAGGGGTTAAGGCCGAAACGTTCAAACCCATCAGCATGAACGTAATGATAATGGTTACTTTTTTCATTGGTTCTTAGTGATGATAATACGGCGCAAAGATACGAAGAAATGGGATAACTCCCGTTTTCGCATGTTTCATTTATTATTGGAAATGTAACAATATAGCAAAAAAGACAGCCGCCGACTTTGCCGAGCGTAAGCTGCGGTTTGTCGACGGCTTTTAGAAAGTATCCCTTTCAACGGATTATTTGAACTGCCACCAGTCAAGGCGCACGTCGCCGTTGGTGTTGCTGAAGCAGATATAGAGGTCGTGGACGCCCGTGGCACCCTTCACTTTGCCACTGAACGGACGGTAGCTCTCTACCGAGCCGGTGCTCTTGATGACAGCCGTACCTACGACGGGACCGTCCTGGCTGTCTAAGCGCAGGGTGACGGTGGCCGTACCCGTGGCGGCAGCGGTGATGGCAAACGACTTGGCACCCTTCGCGCCGAAGTCAACGCCGCGCAGTTTGATGTACTCGCCGTCGTTCAGGTCGAAGAGGTACATGTTCTTCTTACCCGTCGATGCAGGCATGTCCTTCACGACTCCCGTATTCTCGATGCCCATCTTGGCCGACTTCAGACCGAAGCCCCAGGCCATCGTCTCGGCCTCCACCCGCTGGTAGGGGTTCAGCCATTGCAGCTGCTTCATGGGCTGCTGGTCGAGCCAGTAGGGAATCTCCTGGATGGTGCCGTCGGC